>NZ_AWWI01000122.1 GCF_002760615.1 Puniceibacterium antarcticum
GGGCGGGGCTGGCGGATGGGCCCCCTAGGACAGGTGGGTCGCCCGGTGGTGAGGGCGGCATTGCCGCGTCCCTGCGGGCCGCGGGGGAAGCGGACACCAAGGCTGCCTGAGACTGAATGCGACGTAAGTATATAATTGACAGATCGGTATATTATCGTAAGGTGGGGGCAGCCTTGGTGGAAGGTGGCAGGAAATAGGGGGTCTTTCTTCCGCATGTCCCGAACAAAACGCCTGACAGAGATCGAGAAGATGCAGATCGTCCGCGAGGCCGCGGAGGGTGTGTCGACGACCGCTCTGGCGACGCAGTTCGGGGTGACGGCACGGGCCGTGCGGTACGTCCTGAAAGCTGATGTCGAACGCCAGACGGACACGGGCGTTCCTGTTTCTGCGGTCAGTGTGAAGGTGACCACCGCCGAGCTCGCAGCCCTTGACGCGGTGCTGGCGACAGCCGGGATCGAGAGCCGGGCCGAGGGGCTGCGGCGGCTCATTCAGGCGGCGGGTGGCGTGTTCGTTCCGGACGCGCAGATGGCAGCAGAGATGGCGCGCTACCGCGCCTCTCTGCACGAGGTTGGCAATGGGGTCGCGCAGATCGCCAAGCAGATGACGCTGGCCAACCGGCAAGGGCAGGGGGCCGGGGGAGGCACGAGTGCCGAGTTCACCGAATTGCGCCTTGCCCAGATGCGCGGGTTGGCGCGGTTCATCCTGGATTCCGCTGACGAGATCGATCTGCTCCTGCGGCGCCGTCGGGACGCGATGCAGCTGGAGGCCACGGCCGCGCTGAGGGAGTTTGCGCATGCGGCTGAATGATGCCGTCCATGCCGTCACGGGCGAGGTCTTCCGGGATGGCTGGAGCCGCGTCCGGGGCTCGATGCAAGGTCTGCATGTCGCCAAGCAGACCCAGCTTACCCGCGCGGCAGCAGGGCATCGGCCAGCGGTCTTCAAGGCGATCCGGGGCGGGGGCACGCATACCAAATCGCAGCTCGCAAACCAGCTCGATTACCTCACCACCAAGTCCACCCATATCGTCGACAGTAGCGGCTTCCTGGATGGCAAGGCGAAACTCGAGGCGGGTGACATCAAGGACCTGACCGAGCGCTTTGCCAAGCGCTGGGATGCGGGCTTCAGGCCCAAGCTGGGCCAGACCACCCACATGCTCATGTCATTCCCCATCGGCACGCGCGGGGAGGATGTGCGCGACATCGCAACCGATGTGGCCGAGCGGTTCTTCCAGACTGACGCGGGGCATTTCGACTACATCATCGCGGTGCATGAGGACCGCGATCACCCCCATGCGCATCTGGTGCTGAACCGCCGCTCGCAGGAAGGCGAGTTCTTCTTTCTGGGGCGCAACCACCGCTTCAACTACGACGATTTCCGCCTCGCCATGGTCGAGGAGGCGGAGAAGTACGGCGTGCGGCTGGAGGCCACGCGCCGGGTGGATCGCGGGGTTGTGCATTACCCGGCCCGCACAAGCGAGATCTATGCGGCGAAAGAAGAGGGTCGCGCGCCCCGCGAGCGGGAACGCGTTGGGACCGACCTAGCCCGGACGCTGGCGGAAATCGCCAACACCAGAACCGTCTACCATTCGCTTGCCGCGGAGGCCTCCCGGGAGGCCCGCGAGGATATTGCCGCGGCACTCTTCCGCGCGGGCGAGGTGCTGGCGCGCGGCGGGCAGGTGGACCGAACAGGAGATGTGTATATGGCCGAGGATCAGAGTTTCGAGGATCTGAGAAGCCTCTATGCGGAGAAGCTGGCGCGGGTGCAGGGCATGATCGCCGAGAAGTCCGACGCGGAACGTCCCGTGCTGGAAAAGCGCCTCATCGAGATCCAGACGCAGGTCCAGCACATGCAGCCCTTGGGGCTGCGCTCAGGCTCACTGTCAGAGACCCCCTCGGAGGGCGGGATCTATTCCGAAGCCAATATCGACGCCAGCCAGCGCGAGCGACTGGCCGAGCCCGACCTGAGATCGCGCATTGACGCGGCACTACGGGGCACCGGGATCAGCACATCGGAAGTGGTGGCCCGGATCGAGACGGGCGCCTCAAATGCAGCGCTCGAGCATCAATGGATCGCCAATGATCTCGCCAAGGTGGCCGAGGCGCGGGATCTGAACCTCGAGCGCCGCGCCGATCTGGAACAGGCGCGCGACATTCTCAACGATGTGCATGTCGCGCTCGGCACGCTGCTGGAACGCGAACAGGTGCTGCGCCGGGATGGTGTCATGGAAGCGGAACCGGACAGCGAGCGGTTCCATTATCATGAGGGCGCGGTCCGGGCGATGGAAGGGACAATCCGTCAGGAGATGCGCGCAGACGACCTGACAGCGCAGCAGATCGAGGACCGGGATTGGGAGGTTGTATCGCGAGCGGAGCGCCGGATCGAGACGGAGCAGCGCGCGTATCTCGAGGCACACCCGGAGCTGCTTGCACGCCCTGGCGATGTGATGGACCGGTCTGAGCCCTACAGGGAGACCATCACCGATGCGGCCCGCGCCAGCGAGATCACCCGAGAAGTCGACCGGATCATGGAGGGACGCGACCTCCGCACGCCCGTTGCAGATGCTGTCACGGATGACTTGCGCGCGCGCTATCCGGACATGCCGTCCCACCTCGCCCGCGGGCTCGGCGCGACCTATGCGGCCGTCGTCGAGATCCGCGACACGGAGGTCATCAATCAGGTCCGCCGCGAAAACGAGTTGCGCGAGGGGCTTGGGGTTGGCACGCGCGACGCACTCCTCGCAGCCCGCGGTGAAACTGCTTCGCAGTCTGGCCGTGCCGACCGCCTAGCAGACGAGATTGCGCGTGTCCTGGACCATGAGCGGGCCGGGGAATTGTCCGCGCCCTTCGAGACCGAGGCGGAGCGGGACGCCTTTCGCGACGAGATCGCGCGGGTGCTGGACGTTCGCCAACTCGATCGGCTCACATCCGGCGATGCCGATGCGCTGGACAAGGTTCTCGAGGACCGCCTCGACCGGCTCTATGTCGCCAAGGTCTATCTGCAATCGGATGCAGCAACGGCCAACACGGAGGCCTTGCGCCAGGTGGTCGATGATCTTGCCGACACCGAATATGAAAAACACCGCACCGCTGACGTGGATGGCGAGACCGAGCGGGGTCAGGTCCATTGAGCGCCTCCACGGGAAAAGCGCGGATCGCAACAGGGGTCTTGCTGGTGACGCTGGTGACCGCCGCCATGGGCTATACCATCGCCTCGGCGGTGCTGACCTACCAGGATCTCGGCTTCGGGGCCGAGATCGACTTTGCCTATATCGCGCAGAACTACATGGCGATCCTCGATCGCCGCCCGGAGGACGCCCAACTTATTCACCTGATCATCGGCAGCTTCGCCGCCGCCGGCCTCATGCTGAGCCTCGCCCTCTCGGGGTCGGCCCTGACACGCTTTGGCCAGACCCATTGGCAGAGCGCGCGCGAGATGAAGGCCAATGGGTTCTTCGGGGCGCCCGGCACCGGGTTCATCCTCGGCAAGCTGGGGCCGCCGGGCTCCCGCGCCAGCTACATCTGCTCCAAGGTCTTCCCCCATGCGCTGATCGTGGCGCCCACGGGCCGCGGCAAGACCACGGGCTTCGTCATTCCGAACCTGTTGACCTGGCAAGGCTCCGCCGTGACGCTCGATGTGAAGGGCGAGTGTTTCGAGGCCACGGCCCGGCACCGCGCATCTCAAGGCGACAAGGTCTATCGCTTTGCCCCCACCGATTGGGAGGGCAAGCGCACGCATCGCTACAACCCGCTCCTGCGCATCTATCAACTGAAAGATCCCGCGCGGCAACAGATGGAACTGCAGCTTCTGGCGACGCTCTTCCTGCAAAGCGACAATGACCGGGTGCAGGGCCTGCTCAAAGGCGGGATCGATCTCTTCGTGGCGGCAGGTCTGCTGGCGTTCCAGCGCAAGCGCCCCACCTTGGGCGAGATCTATCGCATCGCGGCCTCCGGAGGGAACAAGCAGAAGGAATACTTCGCGCGGGGCCATGAGGTCGACAACAGGGCCGCCAAGCTGATCTTCACCCGGCTGGCCTCGACCAACAACGACACGCTGACCTCATACGTCTCGCTCCTGATGACCTCGGGGCTCGATCAATGGCAGAACCCGGCCATCGACGAGGCGACGGCGGTCTCGGACTTTGATTTCCGGACGATCCGCAAGAAGCCCTTTTCGGTCTATCTCGTGGTCCAGCCGCTGATGGTGAAGCCGCTCGCGCCGCTGATCCGGCTCTTTTTCTCCGACCTCCTTTCCGCCATGCAGGAAAAAGATCCCGGGCCCGACGAGCCGTGGCCCGTGATGATCATGCTCGACGAGTTCAACCGCCTAGGCAAGATGCCCATCGTGGTCGAAAGCATCGAGACCCTGCGCACCTATCGCGGTCACCTCGCTGTGGTCACCCAAACCATCCCCGCCCTCGATGAAATCTATGGCGAGAACACCCGCCGCGCGCTGCAAGGCAACGCGGGCGTGAAGCTCTACCTGACGCCTTCGGATGAAAAAACCGTCGAAGAGCTGAGCAAGGCGGTTGGCAAGACCACGAAGACCGTTATCACGCGGTCCCAGTCCATCGGCAAGAACCCCTTCGAGGGCCGCAGCCAATCCACACGGACCGAAGAAAGCTCGCTGTTACCCGAAGATGAGGCGCGCCGCCTGCCGCTCGACGAAATCGTCATGGTCATCGATGCGCAAATGCCGGTCCGTGCAAAGCGGATCCAGTACTTCGACGATCGGCTGTTCAAGGCGATCCATGCGGCGCAGACGGGCGAGCTGCCGTTTCCGGAGCCGGGGGGAGGGGGGCCGCAAGGCAGTCTGCCGCTGAGTGTGCGCGCTATGCCGATGACTCCGCCTTCGAATGGACCAAGTGGACCTGACGCCGTCGTGGAAAACTCAGCTCAGGCTTCTGGGGGTCAACTGTCACGACAAACTGACGGCGTTCCAAAGAAAACCGCGCCCGTCGTTCAAGCCGTTATCGCCGAGGAACAGCGACAGATGGAGATGGATTTTGCCTCTCAGGTGTCCTCTGATGATCTGGCAAAGGAGGTGGGTGACGAGCAGGTGAGGACCGCTGTGGATGGCCTGGGCGCGCTAGAGTCGGCTATGAAAGATGGGCCTTAAGACGTCTAGTGATTTTGTGGAGGGATGTTTTCTTGAAAAATGGGAATGAGGAATGAAATTTTGGTGCAATGAGAACAGTATGGCAACATTTGCAGTCGCCCGAAATCGTGGTAAGCGGGAAAAGCCATCAGAAAATGGGGTTACTGTGGCTCATTGTGTTTTTTGTTTGAGCGCTAATCGGCGGATGACGGAGTAAAGCTTACACCATGTATTACCTTGATGGCCTCGCCAGCTGGCCAATGCGTCCGGAAGCCAAGGACGTTCTTATTGAGGCGCTGGCTCAACCCGGAAACGCGAACTCCAATCACGTTGCAGGCTGGCAGGCTAACCGCCTCTACGAAAAAGGAAGGAGGGCCGTTGCGACCCTCATCGGTGCTGCGCCAAACGAGATCTTCATTACCTCGGGCGCTACTGAGGCAAACGCGCTCGCGATCATAGGGACTTCGCGCGCCGTTGCAGAACAGTTTCCGCACAGAAACAAAATCATTCTGTCCGCGCTGGAACACGACGCGGTTCGACGTCCTGCGGAAGCACTGCGCGAGTTGGGCTTCGAGGTCCTGATGTGTCCTGTCGGCATAAATGGTTCGATTTGCCTGGAAAGTCTCGAGGCTCTTTTGGGCGAGACCACACTGCTCGTCAGCACAATGCTTGCAAGCAATTTAACGGGTGTAATCCAACCAATTGAAAAGATAAGTGAAATGGCGCATGCCGTCGGCGCGCTCATGCATGTCGATGCTGCTCAGGCCGCGGGCAAGCATCCGATCGACGTATTCGATCTCGGTGCCGATTACCTCAGCCTGTCGGCTCATAAATTTGGGGGACCACAGGGTGTCGGTGCACTTTTTGTGGCCGCCAACGCCCCAAAGCCAACCGAGCTGACATCCGCAAGACAGTTGGAAGAGCATCTGAGCGGAACGCAACCAGCCGCGTTAGTTGCGGCAATGGGCCGTGCAGCCGAGATATCGGCTCAGAATATGGCGCGAGAGTCTGTCCACAGTAGGGGTCTGATATCCCTGTTCGAGGAGCAACTCTCTGGCGACGGCTTGCGTGTGGAACGGCTTTTCCCATCAAGTCCGGCGGTTCCTGGAGCTGCCGCATTCATAGTCGACACGCCGGCGAGCTCAGATCTGATCGACAGTCTGAACACCAAAGTATGTCTTTCGAACGCGTCTGCCTGCCATTCCGGTTCATTGCAGCCTTCGCCGGTTCTTTCCGCGCTGCATCTCACTCATGACGAGCAGAAACGCTTCCTGCGTATAGGTGTCGGGTGGTGGCTTTCTGAAGACGATATTGGCTCGGCGACGGCGATCATGGTCGGCGCTGTGGAGAAAGTCCTCCTTGCTACTGGTGAGCTTCACCAGTAGCATGGGCTTATGGCCGATGTATTTGACAATTGGTCCGGCAAACCGCAATTCGCCGGGCACGAAACATTCCCGCTGCGCATCCTTTGGTTGCGCAAAGCATATGACGCGGTTCGCGGTGGCGCCCCGCTGACGGTATTCAAGGACGACGAAGCCATCTCCCGGTTCGGCGTTGGCCGAAACATGGCTGTTTCAATGCGATTTTGGGCGCAAGCCGCGGAAGTTATCCAACTCGACGGCAAGGAGTTAAAGCCTGACAATTTGGGTGACCTGCTCTTCGGCGAGAACGGATTTGACCCTTTTCTGGAGCATCCGACCTCTCTGTGGCTCATCCATTGGAAGCTTGCATCGGTGCCGGAGCACACCACAACTTTCTACTATTGTTTCAACGGGTTATTTGGCCACGAGTTTCGATCGACAGATTTGGTGGATGTCATCGAGAAGTTGATCGAGCAAAAGGGATGGCGTGGTGCTCACAAGACTATCCAGAACGACGTCACGGTCTTTCTGCGGAGCTACTGCAGCCGACCGAGCGGGGCGATGGATGACGCTGCGGAACCCTTGCTGGCTGAACTGGCATTGGTCCAGGAGACCGGCTCGAGCGGATGGTACGAATTCTCGATTGGCCCAAAGCCGAACCTTCACGACGCCCTGTTCGCCTACGCATTGGATGCCTACTGGACTCGCGCGCACGACAACCGCGCGACGCTCGCCGCAGAAATGATCTGCCACGACGCCGGCAGTCCCGGCCGGGTGTTTAAGATGGACGAAGACAGCGTCATCGAACGGCTGATGCGGATCGACGAAAGCACTGGTGGCGCTTTCGTCTGGACCGATACGGCAGGCCTGCGACAAGTCCAACGGAATCGGCGTCCTGACTTGGATGCTCTGCTGCAAAGCGCGTTTGGCGAGATTGCGCGCCGCGGAAAGGCTGTATGACATGGCGCGTGAAACGCTCTCAGACAAAGTCAGACTGAACGGCCGGTTCGTACGAAGCGCGCGGATCGACATGGATCTGACCGGCACGCCGCCCCTTCAAGGTTATGTGCTCCAAGCCAGTACCGAAAAATTGCTCCTCGCGATGGCCGCATCGCTATCGGAGGGAGCACAAAGTGCTTTTACCTGGACAGGACCCTACGGCGGCGGCAAGTCGAGTACCGCACTGCTTTTGGGTAACCTGGTTGCCGGTTCCAAAGAGGGAAGGTCTCTCGCTCGGAAGATCGCCGGTCCGAAGCTGTCAAAGGCAATTGAGAAAGCCTTTGATCCCGGCTTGGGTGGTTGGAGCGTTATTCCGGTTACCGGAAGCCGTGTTAGCCTGAGACAGGCCATCGCCGAGAAGATGGCAGAGCGATACGGGTGGACACGCGCAAAAAAGGACCGCGCGACAAAAAGCGATGGCCAACTCGTCCAAGACATATCTGATCACGCAAGTCAGGGACCAATTATTCTGGTTCTGGATGAACTGGGAAAGTTCCTCGAAGCCGCGGCCGATAAAGACCACGATGCGCACCTCCTGCAGGATCTGGCTGAGATAAGTGCCAGAAGCGAAGGCCGTTTCGTTGTGATCGGAATCTTGCATCAGGCTTTTGAGGCATATGCGGACAAGCTCGCTTCGAGCGCCCGTCTCGAATGGGCGAAGATCCAGGGGCGGTTTCAGGATCTCTCCTTCCTTTCCGCAAGTGATGAAACGGTCAGGCTGCTCGGGCGGGCGATCGATACGGATAATATCCCTAGCACAGCGGAAGCGCAGGCCAAAAGCTTGGCCAAAATCGTCGGTTCAAATCGACCAACGGACGAAGAGGAGCTGACCGAGGCGCTTTCGCAGACCTGGCCTTTGAACCCGATTTGCGCGTTGTTGCTCGGCGGCATCACGCGCCGAAGTTTCGGTCAGAACGAGCGTAGCATCTTCGGATTCTTGGCGTCCGAAGAACCTGGGGGGTTTCGTGAGTTCCTGAAGTCCACATCGGCGACGTCAGGGGAAACCTTCGGCCCCGATCGTCTTTGGGACTATCTTCAAACGAACTTTGGTCTTGCTCTTGCGGCTGGTCCGTTGGGGTTTCAAATGACGCTCGCGGCGGAGGCAATCGAGAAAGCGAACGTGCTCGGAACCGACCTTCACGTTAGGCTGACGAAATCTGCCGCACTCATTGAGATATTCAAGAACGGGACTGGATTGGCCGTCGATCAAGACGCCCTTTTGATAGCAGTTCCGGAAAGCCACATCTCTGATATTACAGGGGCACTCGACGAGCTATGTGATTGGGGAGTCATGCTTCGCCAGAAGCGAGTGGGCGGGTATGCGCTGTTCTCCGGCAGTGATTTTGACCTCGATGCGGCTTTAGAGAGATTTGGCGGTCGGACGACCTCCTCCGATCTTTCCCAAGTCGCCGCAAAAGCGGGCTTCGACCACATTGTCGCTAAACGACATTACTTCGATTGCGGCGTGCTGCGGACCTTCGCGTTCCACGTAGAGTGCCTTGGGGACCAATTCGATCCAACTGAGTTCAAGCGCACAGTAGGTCGCAAGGCGTCATCCGCGAGTGGTGTCATGGTAATGGCTATCGCGCCCCAAGACGCGCGCTCACCGGACATCGAAGCGAAGATGGATGACATTGTTCGACTCCTGGAGGGCACGGGAATTGTGAGTGCAGTCTCTTTGGTCGGAGATGGGAAGCGGTTGATCGAAGATGCGGGCGACTTAGCGGCATTGTCTCAAGTTCAAAAGCATGTGCCGCAGATCGCAGGTGATAGGATCGCGCGGCGCGGAATTCGTGCGCGCGAAGCATTGCTGCGCAACCGCTCGAATGTCGAACTCCAGCGATTGATGTTGTCGAGCCAATGGCAAATCTTAGCAGCAAACGCCTCCGAGTTGGTGTTCTCCCTATCTGCCGCCGCATCGCGCCTGGCTGATGTTGCATATCATTCGACGCCAATCATCCACAGTGAATTGCTGCAAAAGGACAGGCCTTCCTCGAGCGCCGCGGCTGCTCTTCGAGCGCTTTGCCATGCTATGGTTCAGAGCCCCGACCAGAAGAGCCTTGGTTTCGTAGGGTTTCCCGCTGCATTCGGTCTCTACCTCACGACTCTTGCTCCGAATGGTTTACATCGAAAGACCAAGTCAGGTTATGGTTTTGCCGAGCCAGATTCGACCAAAATTGGCGTCTCCCTGAAGCCAGCCTGGAAGGTCTTGCACTCGAAGAAAGAGCAGTCGCTGGCGGATGTCTATGAGACTTGGCGGGGCGCGCCCATTGGTATGAAGTATGGTGTGATGCCGGTTTTGGCGCTCGCATTCATGCTTGCAAACCGGCAGAGCTATGCGGTCTACCAAGACGGTCGCTTTGTTGCAGCGCTCGATGACATCTTTGTCGACAGGATGCTTCAAGATCCTTCGGCCATCGTTTTGAGGCCAGCCGGACGTTCGGAACACCACCTAGCATTCCTCTCCCGTCTTGCAGAAGCGCTAAATCAATCTGATGCATCTGCACTGACCGTAGCAAGTGCAACCTTTCAGCGTATCGAGGCATTGAGCGACTTTGCCAAACGAACCAATCGCGTCTCGGCCGACACGCGGAAGATACGAGATGCGATACGGCATGCAGACGATCCGGAAACACTCCTTTTCGAAACGCTTCCCGGTTTGGATATCAAGGGTGATCTTGTAGATAAGACCATTGCGGCGATTGAAGAGTGTGAAGCGGCTTATGACGTCCTCGCCAAGGAATTGCGACACGCGCTGGCGCAATCCATCGGTGTTCCAAGTGACACATTTTTTGGAAGTTTTGAGCGTGCAAAGTCCATCAAGGGTTTAAGTTCTGACCTCAAGTTCGAGGCATTCGCGGCGCGTGTAGGGGAGCTTGAAGCAGGGGCCGGCGGCTTAGAGGCGGTGGCCGGAACCCTGCAACCGAAGCCCATGCGCGACTGGTCTGACCGTAACTGCGAAGGAGCTCTGTCTGAGGTCGCCAGGCTTGGGCGCCGTTTCAAGCAGGCCGAGGCCGTTGCGTTGATGCGCGACCGAAAATCGAACACGGAAGCAATAGCTCTCATTGTAGGTGTCGATCCCAAGCAGCCGCCAATCCTTCAGAGTTTCGAACTTAGCGAAAGCGAAAAAGTAGCTGCAAGCAAGCTTGCAGACCAAATCCTTCGGAGTCTTGACCAAAGTGAACATGGTCATGTGCTCTTGCTAGCGGCTCTCGCTCGGGCTGTTGCGGCGCTCACCGACAATATGGACAAGATCGAAGCATGACCAACGAACGACACATTCTCGGGATATCGGGCGGCCGCGATAGTGCGGCCTTGGCTGTCTATATGCGTCAAAACCACCCCGACATCGACATGGAGTACTTCTTCACCGACACAGGGAAGGAACTACCAGAGGTCTATGACTTTCTTAACAGGCTTGAGGGGTTCCTTGGCAAGCGGATCAATCGATTGAACCCGGATCGGGATTTCGATTTCTGGCTTGCCGAGTATGGGCATTTCCTACCGTCGGCCAAGACGCGTTGGTGCACACGACAGCTTAAGTTGAGGCCATTGAACCTATGGCTGCGTGACGACTTGGAGAAAGGCGTAGTCGTCCATTCCTACGTCGCGATTCGGGCCGATGAGCCAAATCGGTCTGGATACAAATCGCAGCATCCAAACATGTTGGTTCGCTTTCCACTTCGGGATGCCGGCATCGACAAGGCAGGTGTCGTCGGCTTGCTGAAAGACACTGACATCGGCGAGCCAGAATACTACCGCTGGCGGTCTCGGTCAGGATGCACCTTCTGCTTCTTCCAACAGAAGATAGAATGGGTGCGTTTGATGGAAGAGCATCCTGAAGCATTTGAAGAAGCCCGCGCCTATGAGAAAACGGCTGAGGAACACGGCTCCCCCTTCACCTGGAGCGATGGTGAAAGTCTAGACGACCTCGCCAAACCTGAACGTGTTGAGGCGATCAAGGCGGATTACGAAAAGCGCCGGGCCCGCGCCATGCGCGCCGTGCGACCCAACCCACTGTCAGCGCGCTCCGAGCCGTCGATCGACGAGATTTTTGGTGTCTCTGAGGGAAATTCATGTGTTATTTGCCACAAATAGTACTTGGCTCGCTCACAACCTGCATGAGAGGCTTCACACGTAAGCAGAATGAAAAAAGGCCGCTAGTTGTTTAAAGTTACAGCGAGAACTGTTTTGGAACTAGGGTCTGAGCTCATTAGCTCAGACCCAATCGCGTTCTACGAACTGATTAAAAACGGTATCGATGCTGGATCGAAAGATGGCGTAACTATCTTATTTGACATTGTCTTGCCGCGCAGAGATCTTGAGGAAGCTAAAGCACAAATCAATCGCGCGATTTCGACTGATCAATTTGGCCCTGAAGGTGAGACCTGGGACTTTGAAGAGCTGAAGAATTGGATTTCCGCGAAATTAGTTACAGAAGCCGGGGTGCTTTGGGATCAGGCCGCAGAACTGATTGAGCAGAGCAGAAAATTTGAAGATCTCCTTCATGCCCTTGATAAAATCAATGGGTTAAACACGATCACCGTCAGGGATTCTGGCTCTGGAATGTCGTTGGATGATCTGAGCTCGCTTTTTCTCGTCATCGGCACACCTTCGCGTCGCAAAGACATTGATGCCGCCATTTCGGATGGGGCGTCAGATACACCTTATCTAGGAGAGAAGGGGATCGGGCGCCTCTCGGCGATGCGTTTGGGAGACGAACTGTCGGTCCGTACGGCCCAAAGGACTGATGAACATTTCAGTCTCATCAACATAGACTGGTCCGCTTTTGATGACCCTTCAAAAATGATCGAGGACATTGAGATCAAACCAAAGCGGGGTGCTGAAAAGCCGAACCCTGATTTTAGCGGTACAGACATCCGTATCCACCGCCTAAACGCTGACTGGTCGGAAAAGCGCGTAGAGCGGCTTGCCATAGATGACTTGTCTCTACTCGTGAATCCGCTGGGAAAGAAAACCCGTCAACGGATTGCGGTATTCTGGAACGGGAAACGGGTAGCGATCCGTCGCTTGGAGCGGAGCTTTCTGTCTCACGCAAATGCGGTCGTTCGGGGGTCATACAAAGTTAGCGAAACCGGACCGGAGCTTGAGCTGCGTATCGAACTCAACAATCTTGGATTTAAGCATCCCAAAGAAATTAGTATCGAAACAGCGACGGCGGACGTTCTACATGGCGCATTGGTTGGACCCAAAGCCAAACGCCGCCGCATGAACAAGCGAGACATAGACTACACAGCACTGCGTTCAGTTGGTCCGTTTGACTTTGAGTTACATTGGTTCAACCGCTCGATACTCCGCAAAGGTAAGTCGACGGGCGACTACCAAGCCTTACGCAATCTTCTGGATCAATGGATGGGTGTCAGGCTTTATAGGGATGAGTTCCGAGTTTATCCGTATGGTTCAGAAGATGACGACTGGTTAGAGCTCGACAAGACGGCCCTGGCCTCAAAGGGGTATGCCTTGAACCGTATCCAGCTTGTCGGGCAAGTCGAAATAGGTCGCTTATCCAACCCAAGCCTCATTGATCAAACTAATCGTGAGGGTCTTCGTCAGACGCCAGAAGAGGCAATTCTCAAGGAGACAGTACAGTTCGCGGTCGAACGTCTGCGTGATGAGATGAATCGTATCACCCGGGAACAGAAAGACGCCAAAGAACCCTTCATTGTAGATGAAACAAGGACTGTGGATCTCGAGAAGCGAATGAAAAATACCATTCGCGCGATCAGCAAAGTTGTGCCAAATGAACATCGCAATGCCGTAGAAGAATTGGAGCTTATGCGAGAAGAATTTTCTCGATACGCGGCGCAAGCACGCGAGCGGATTGCAGATATGGAAAAGGACGCCGATCAGATGCTTGTTATGGCGGGGATTGGCTTGATGGTCGAAGTTGTTGCTCACGAGCTGACTCGGTCCGCCGAAGATGCCCTCGATATCCTCAATGGACTACGCAAGAAATCTGTTCCCGACGAAATCCGTCGTCGGTTGGAGAGTTTACGTGCCTCGATGAACAGCATTAGCAAGCGTCTGCGCATTCTAGACCCTTTAAGCGTCACCGGACGACAGCGGAAAGAACGCTTCAAACTCGATGAACTCGTGGAAGAGATTATAGAGGCGCACGAAGCCCAATTTGAGCGTCACAAGGTCAAGCCCAACGTCTTGTTACCCGACAAGCCTATTGAGATATCCGCCGTAAAAGGCATGGTAGTTCAGGTTTTGGAGAACTTGATATCCAACTCCGTTTACTGGATGGACGTTGAAAAGCAACGCAAGCTCTCGCTAGAGCCCGAGATAACAATCGTGGTGGAAGACAATCCACCTCGCATTAGATTCAGTGACAATGGCCCCGGTATCTCAAAGCAATACCGGGATCGTATCTTCGATCTGTTCTTTTCGCTCAAAGACAAAAGCCGACGCCGTGGGCTGGGATTGTTTATTGCTAAGGAGGCAGCAGAGCACAACGGCGGTAGCCTGACATTGGATCCAGATATGACCAACTCTGAGGGTCGGTATACGACTTTCGACTATCGCGTGGTGGGCGAGGGAGCATGAACGATCGACGTCAGGTAGCGAATGCTGGTCTCCGATCCGCTATTATCGTGGACGACGGTTACGATGTGATCCCACTGGTTGATGAACTAAGAGACGAAGAAGGCTGGGATAATTTCTTTGATGATGTTCAGGTCGGCGACGAGGATCGAATTATCGCTTTTTATCCGGACTTCGATATTGGCGATCGAGACCGGCTTAAACAAGAACAAGGATTTGTTACGGCCCTGTGGGAGAACCGCAACGCAGTAAACGACCTCTTGGGCGATTTGTTTGCCAATTATGAGCAGAAGGCGGCCGATAATGCACCCTTCCTTCGGTCGGCAGAGGCGGCACTTAGTGCGCTAGGAATTCCGTTTACGACTCATGGGCGTGACTTCGTTGCCGCAGCCGCATCTGCTGATCTCATTCTCATCGACTTGTTTCTGGGAATTCAGCAAGGCGCCCGAGATAGGGAGGTTACGGTTGAGCGCTTGAAAGAGGTGATCGACATGCGGAATGGGCCCCTCCCGTCAATCGTATTGATGTCCCAGATACCGACAATCGATGACCTGGCGAAGGAATTTCGCAATGATGTTCAGCTTCACGCGTCGGCTTTTCGTTACGTCCGCAAGAACGATCTCTCTGTCCCTGGGCGTGTTCGAGGCCTGATTCTGACGCTCGCGGCGCATCGCTCAGACAGCCTAGCCTTGGCAACATTTGTCGATACGTGGGAACAGAAAGCCATTGAAGCCGTAGGAAAAGCAGCTGCCTCACTGCGAAAGATCGATATCGATGATCTTCAGCATATTCGCACCATGCTCTTGCGTTTCGAGGGAGTAAATACTTCAAGCTATATGCTCGATGTATTCGATCGTGTTTTACAGTACCAAATCGAAGCACATGACGAGGTTCTCGAGGCCGCAGTTCCGCTTGATGAAATGGCTGACGATCCGCCACCGTTGATGATCTCGAATGATCGCGACACTTTTTCGATTCTGGAACAAACATTATTCGTTAATCCCTCCCGACGGGCACATGCGACAGGTGCGGTATGGCCAGTGACCTTCGGAGATATCATTGGGCCGAGACTCGGAGCTCCAGACAAACCTCGCGGGTTTTTCGGAGGTAGGAGAGATTTGGTATTCTTCGTCGCGTCGCCAGAGTGCGATCTCATTCGCACAGATGGTTTGAAAACTGTTTTGCTCGTTGCCGGAACGCTTGAGGAAGTTGATATGGCCAAACCTGTTCTCGGTGTATCAGGGAATACAACTCCGATCCTCAACTATGCTGGTGTTGGGCGCTTCCAGATTACTTGGGACTTCGGAGATCTTAGAACAATTGGCTTGTCGCGGGCGAAGGGGCTTTTGAGACCCGGTGGTGACGCAACCATTTTGGGACGTCTTCGGGATGTTACGGCACTAGGTTTGAGACAACAGCTGCTTGGAAATGTCGGTAGAGTAGGTGAAATGGCACCTCTCCCACGATCATTCGCGTTTGATGCAGAGGTACATTTTCCTCAAGCAGACGGAACGGTTGCACGGCTTGCTTTGCCGGATGGCGTGCAAATTCGTGGCAACATGTTGGTCCCACGCAAAGCGCGTTCCGCGAACCTCGTTCTCGACTCGAACTGCGAGAACGAGTTAACGCGAGCGATTTTGGACCTCGATATCGCAACTGTTCATCAAAGCAGCCGTGCCCGCATTAGCAAGTTGAAGGAACAAAGCCAGCTCAGAAAGCTGTTTCGGTCAGGACTTCAGTGGACAACGCTCCCCTTGCAAGGTGCGCGTGAAGCTGAACTACTGAAGGATGGTGAGCCGTTACCCGATGAAGACGACAAGAAGCCAAAGACAGAGAAGATCGGCAAGATCGTCTTTGAACCGGATATCGTCGGTCAACTGGGTGCCGATCTAAGAAAGGCGGGGCTCATTTTCAGAATCAACGTCGAGGAGGTACCCGCTTAAGTCTGGCTAGGGGGCTTTTCCCTACTCTGCCGACTAACGAGATTTACAAGTGTAGAAATTGTTCGAAGGCTTAGTCTCGTGTCAGCTGGATAAAGTACGGCCCCTAACCAGTATTTCTTGGCCAACTTCGATGCGATATTGCGCAGGGAAGAAGTGCATCATCCAGCGCTTGAGAATTCTCCAGGCGTCAGTCGGACTGATCATTGATGACGCATCGATATACTCTGCGATCAAGTCGGCCGCTTGAGTATCCGAAACCCCTGAACTGCTGGCAGAAACCACTTTTTGGACGACTTCCAACTTTTGGAGCCGATCTGCAACGTACTCCAGGAACTGTTCCTCCGAGTAACCTTTGGGCGGACCCAGTGTTCTCAAATCGCGTTGTGCGAACTCGAAGGCCGACCGGACCATCTTTGCCTCGTCAAGCTCGCCGGTATACACTTTGAATAGCCGTTCTGGCGACGGGCAGAGGGGTATCCATCGGAAAGTCGGATCATCGTCGTGCTCAACATCGATCGAGGTTTTCTTTGGACGCTGAGCCGCCAAGTCTGCGGCCTGGTGCGCGATCTGATCACGCAGTTCGACTGTCACTGAGACGCAGCTGCTCATTAAGGATGTTTCCCACGCCTGGAGCTCATGTAGGTTCATATCTAGCTGAACAAGGAGTTCGAGATTGGTCGGGAGGCGCCAACCGAGTGCTCGCCCGGTCAGATTTGAGGAGCCGAGGAGACAAGATTGGTCGGCCCTGAAGAATTTGGCATGCAGGTTTGGGTGCCTCCAAAGCTGCGCGTTCTCGCGATCGGTAATGACCTCGAAGATCTCCAAGTCACAGACGCCGTCTACGATATCTTCGGGCCGCCAACGCGTTACGCAGTCGATATGGAGCCCTGCCGAGATTGGGATGGCGTCCAATACCCGCTGGAGCGCATCGACCTTAATGAAGGGCGCAACGAGGACAACTCGCTCTTTCGCCGATGACACTAGTTCCAGCAGTTGGTCGCCCAGCATCTCACCCGCCATCAATCATCCTCGCCATCGTCCAGGAAGAACCGGGTCATCTTGCCCCACTCTTGACGCATGTCCGATAGGCGTTGCTTATGCCTGACTTCTTCCATTTCGTAGCGAGCCCAAGCCGAAAACACGATGCGCAGTGTGTCAGAAGCCATGTGTACGCGGTCGAGCAGTTCCTTTTCGGTATCTTCTTCTGTGTCCGGGTTCAGCGCTCTCACCAGGTTTTCGTAGAACGGATGGTTGGAATTGAAGATAACGTTGGTGACACCGCCTTGGACGCTCTCCACGTTGAAGAACGCATAGCCTTCCATGGCTTTTTCGAGGAAAGCAACCTTGCGCTTTCTCGTAAGGATGGCGTCAGCAATGGCTTTGGCGACGTCGTCGGGATAGTGCTTGTCGTCCTTCAAGTCGTCTTCATAGGCATCCCGGTCATCGGCTCCAAAATCCTCCGTGTCTCCTGGCGTCTCATGTCCCTCGTCCGCACGCTGACGGAATTTCGAGGTGACTGTGTCTTCTACGCCTGGTTCTTCGTGACGTTTGCGACCGCCCGTGCTTCTTGTGCCTTTCGTCTGCTGTTCTGTTCTTTTCCTCAGTTGGGTGATCTGTTCCCGGATGTGCTCGACGATAGGGATTAGGAGCGCCCGCGGGTCACCTTCGCTGCTCGCTCGTTCAATGAAAGAGGAGCGGCTTTCATTTTCTTCCGCGTCGGCCTTCCAATCATATTGGGCCAGTTGCGAAAAGATCGTCGCACTTTGCTTGTTGTTCGTTACGCCGAAGATTTCGTCGAGCGTGGCAGGGAATTCGACCTCAGCTCCCCACCATCGTTCGGTGGGATCATAGCTGTTGGTCCAAGATGTATCCAAATCGAGTTCACGACCTTCTCGAACGATCGAAAGGCCGAGGTTCTTCATGGCATGTTTGCCATACGGCTTTGCGCCGCGATTCAGCCCGTCATCAGGCACGGTTTCCGGCTTGGCCCAACTGAATCTGACAAATACTTTATGCTGCTTGCCTCCAAGATCGATTGTGAACTCTTCGTCGTTCTCGCCCCAACGTTGAAACATTGCAACCTTGTCAAAAGGTTCGGGAGTGGAGGAGTTCGGCATAAGGTAGAGGGGATCATTGACAACCGCCAACCGGCGGCCGGTGTTCCCACCCTCTTCCACCCGTACGAGATGAATGGCGACACGGCCATCGTTAATGAACTTGCGATACATCCGGCCGATGATCGCCTCGGTGTTTCGCAGGGTCGCCTCAGCGCCTCGCCATGTAAGTCGATACTCTTCAAATCGCGACCAGACCACGAGTGTACCGGAGGTCCCCAAGATTTCGGACCGTTCGCGCCATTTGCTGGGAAGGGCTGAAGGAGTTGGCGGCGGCACCCGATCTTTCACACCGCTTTGAATGTCAGCGACATCCAGATAGGAATGAATGGCATTGTCCGGCCCGTTCGTCCAAGTCCAGACATCCAAACGGCGACATTGCGAAATTGACGAGTTTGGAAGTCCCATGCCGAACCGTCCAATGCCAGCTCGATCATCCAGGTGAGTGCCGTTTCCAAACTGCAGAGCGATGGCCAATGTTCGTGCGGACATGCCCTTGCCGTTGTCGATCGTGCCGATTTCCTGCAGGCGAAGGCGCTGCTGAGAATTTACCTGTTCGTACTTCTCGACACAGATGAGCTCAACTTCACTGGCGTCAGCCTGAATTGAGTTGTCGATCAGCTCTGCGAGAGCGTATGCGGTATTTCGATACCCACTATCGCGCATCGCTTTTACGGCGAGTTCCGGTGGAATAATGAACCCGGATTCAGTGGTCCCGTCGCTAACAATTTCGTTCATTCCAAACATCTTCCCAATTGCAGAAAGCGTCAGCTACATCTCCGAAGCCGTGCATTTCAGTATCCGTCACCGTGACAATCTCTGAGGTTTCATTTCCCCCAGCTCTTACACCTCGCGTAGCCCGGCCCACCATTTGGCTAAAGAGAACCAAGGATTTGGTCGGGCGGGCAATGATGGCCGCGCTCGTTTGCGGTGCATCGAATCCAGTTGTCAGAACGCCATAGTTGAACATCACAATAGGTTCCGGCGCCTGGCTCTTGAAGCGTCGAATTGCCCGTTCGCGAGCCGCCGGAGCGGATTCTCCGGTGACGACAAGTGCTTCGGTGCCGCGTGCGACCATGATGGCTGCCAGCATCCTAGCGTTGGCAACCGATGGGGCAAAGACAATGACGCGGCGATGGGATGACACGAGATGCTCGCACTCTGAAATTATCCTGAGGTTTCTTTGTGTGCTTTGACCTAGTCGCTCCAGAACGTCCCCCGGCACATCAATCGCCTGTGACAGGCCCTTCATGTCCTCTTGTGACAAGTCGAGTCCGGCCTGCACATTCAGAGTCCGGAAGTGCGGACGGGCAAGATAGCCTTCTTCCATCAGATATGTGACCGGGTCGGGGTGGCCTTCGATTTCCAACATTACCTTTTCACGACCGAAGAATTCGGAGAGCTCTTCGTCTTTGCTCAAATCATCCCAGGTTCGTCCGGGAGTGGCCGTAAGGCCAAGGAGACGCGTCGTCGCCCGTTTTGTTGCTAGGGCGTCAAGTACAGAGCGATATGTTGGAGCGATCGCTTGGTGTGCCTCGTCGATGATGACCAAAGATACTCGGTCAGCCAAAGTGAGCAATTCATTCACCGAGTTCTTTTCCAATGCTGACATTTTACCTAAGCCAGCGACAACTAGCCCGTCCTTGGCGTTGGCAAGATCGACACGCTTGTTTCCCCAAAGCCGCCAAAGCCCGACATCCCTGTTGCCAAGGAAGCGCCACGACTTCTGAAACTCATCTGCGGCTTGATCGAGAAGCTCTATGTTCTGGGCGAGCCATACGACCAGTGTCGGCTCACTGGCGCTCAGGTGGGATGCGACAAGGTGCATTGCGGTACGTGTTTTTCCTGCGCCTGTTGGCATGTGCAGGACACCACGGTGGGGGCCCTCGAAGAGCATCCGTTCAGTGCGCCTTGCCGCCACTCGCTGATGCTCAAAGAGCCCATAGCCGACGGGCGCGCGATCATTTCCTGGTAGCTGCGCCCCTGGGGCAGTCGGGTCATCGATGACCCCAAAAAAGGAAAGCAATGCTGGGAAGTTCTCTTCGTCCGACGCGAGCTTCAGTGCATCATCGAAAGGGTTTCGCCCGGCTGGTGTCCCGAGTTTTGTGCAAAGCTCGCGCGCCTTCTTCAGCGGCATCAGAGAAATCACGGAGTCCCGCAACGTATCGTTCTGCAGCGTCTCGGTAGGATCCAGCATGTTCACTGCCAACGCAGTCAATTTCTTTGAAGTGCTGAAACCCGGTTCTAACCCATCCAGAATGTCGAGCATTTCGTCAGGAAGAAGCGCCTTTACCCTCCCGGGCTTCGCCAGCATTAGAAGTTTGGAAAATGCAAGGCCCGGCGAATCCAAATCAATGTCTGTATCGGATGACATGGCCTGCTCGCTGCCCTCTCAATCGTTCTGGAACAATTGCTGGCAGGTTACGGTGGTTCTGAATAACGCGCCACCTTGAAAGCAGAATTTGCTTCCGTTTCGTCATAGAACGCTTGTTGCGAAGGATTAGCATACCCTCGATCAAGACGGTTGGGTGCGTGAATCAAGTCGGTAGACTAGATAATCCTTACCGTCTGCCTAATCTCCCCAACCTAGAAAGCTGTGCCAGCATCCGAGCGCCAGTTCCGGTCCCGTCGCCGGCAGGAGATGCAGTTGGCCCACCCGCTGTATTGGGCCGGCGTGGCAACGCTTGCACACCGAAGAATTGTCGCGCTCGAAGGGCTGCGTATTCAGCCCCGGTTGCACCCCCGATGGCGTAACGGTTGTAAACCTGTTGGCTACCTGCCAGCCCTCTGGCGAACGCATAGCTCCCCCCGAACCCTGCCGAAAGTGCCGGCATCATGATGTTGCCGGAAATTGCCCGAACCAAAAAGGGCGTTGCAATGATGAAGCCTTTTGCCATCAGCACCATCATGAAAAATGGGATAAGGGCCCCTATGTTCGAGGCTCCCTCCGGGTCGCCCAGTTCGGCAAGAAGAGCCCGAGAAACCCCCGTGATCGTCGCGAACACGCCAGCTACGACGATCGGATACATCGCAAAGGATATGAGTGCCGAAAGCCAGCGCGCGAAGTAGTCCTTGGTCACCTCGAAAAGGGTCAGGAAGATCATGACCGGCGCAATGCCGATTAGAAGAGCGATCATGAGCCGTGACGCCACAACAATGAACGCTGCCAACCCGCCCAAAATTGAGAGCAGTAGGACGCCGAGCGTGTCCAGCAAGGCACCGGCCATCCAGTTTAGCTCAGATCCCGCCGCGTTCAGATAGTCCCCGAGGGCTGCGATCAGTTCGTCGAATTCCTCCGCAAAGGTTCCGGACGGACCTGGTGATCCGCCGCCGACAGAAGCCACAAGGGCCCCGGCAATGCTGTCGATCCCATTCAGTATCGCTGAGGCAACCGCATTGAACTGGACCCAATTGGCCGCGAAGACTCCTATCAGCCCGACCTTCACGGCCAGCCAAAAGGCAGTTCGGCCGTCCATGGCGCGATACTGGTAGATCATGTTGATGAAGACCAGAATGACAACCAGTGTTGTGCCCAGAACCAGCAACGTGCCCACCGTTGCTGCGACCGCGCCGAATTGCGTCTCGGCAGCGGTATTGAGATAGCCTTCGGCCGTTTCCACGAAGTAGGTGACGACACTCATGGATACCTACCAGTTTCCAGCGGCTTCGCAGATTGGCATGGCTTTGCGTCGAAGCTCATTTGCTTGGCGCCGGTATTGGGACGTCGCTTCCACGATGTCCCAGTATTCGGACGAGGCGAAACGCTCAACGTATACGCGTTCGGCTGCTGCCCAAGATGGATACCGCGTGGGACATTCACAGCTTTGGGCTTCAACGATGCGTTGCATACTCTGCGCCCGATAGATTTGTTGGATCAGGAGCCGTTTGTGGGACTCGCGTACATCGATGTCTTGCATCCACTGTGGCTCGGGAGGCTGGTCTGGGCAGACATTCGGCTGATTGTCGAGCGTTGGGACCAGGTTCCGCTCGGCCACGCCAGCGGTTGGGCAGAGAGCGACGAGCAGGCCTGCCGTTGCAACGACCCGCATCATTCTGAAGCCGCCTTCGTCGCAACAGTTTCACGCTTCAAGAACGTGGTGTAGCCGTAGTCACCCGCTTCGGCGGTGATGACTTCCCACCCCTCCGCGCCGCGCTCATTCAAGGCGCTTCGCATCGCGTCGTAGTCCTTTTGTTTTTTCACCTCAAAGAACAAGATATCGTATTCAAAGTTCTTCATGAGGAAGTTCCAATCTCAGTTGCGCCGGGGAGGTAGAATTCGGTGATGCCGCGTTTGCCGTCATGGCGGCCGGCCTGGATGATCACGTCGATGGAGTTCTCGATGTACTGGATCATGTCGGCATAGGTCATCGGGATTTCGGTCTTGAGTGCTGCGATCGCAAGCCGCTGCACGGCCAGTTGCGGGGTTTCGGCATGAAGCGTGGTCATGGAGCCGCCATGGCCGGTGTTGATGGCTTCCAGAAACGTCATGGCCTCCTTGCCACGCACCTCGCCCAGGATGATCCGGTCGGGGCGCATGCGCAGCGTGGCGGTGAGAAGCACATCGGCGGTCTGGAATTCTGCGTCGCGATTGGCGATGAGGGTCACGGCATTGGGCTGGGTCGGCAGAAGCTCGGCCGCTTCCTCGATGGTGACGATGCGTTCCTCGGCCGGCACATGGGCGAGGATCTTGCGCGCGGCCACGGTCTTGCCGGTGGAGGTGCCGCCCGAGACGATCATGTTGAGCTTGTTCTCGACGCAAAATGCCAGCGCATCATCGATCACGCCCGCGGCCACGACGGCGCGCAAGGCGCGCTTCTTATCCACGCGCAGGTCTTCGAGCTTTCGCTCCTTTCCGTAGAGGAAATCGAGCGCAATGCCCTTGAGTGGCAGGCTTGAGAAGAACCGCAGGCTGATCGACATGGCCGAGAGCACGGCGGGCGGGGTGATGACCTGTGCGCGGATCGGGCGCCCCTTGTAGGTGATCGAGACCGAGACGATGGGCCGGTCCTTGCTCATGGTGGTGTTGGCGGAGGAGGCGATCTGGTTGCCGAGATCCTTCACTTCTGTCGCGGTCAGCGTTTGATCCAGCGCCCGCATGAAATGATCGCCCTGGAATTCGCCCCAACAGGTCCCGTCGGGGTTGATGCAGATCTCGATGACGTCGTCGCGGGCGGCGGCGTCGATCCGGTCGAGCGAGGTTTCGAGATAGCTCAGCGACATGGGCTCAGAATATCTCCAGATCGCGGTCGACCATGACCGTGACGCGGGCGCCCTGGTCGACATAGATGACGGGGCCGATTGAGAGATAGTCGCCGATGACGCTGTCCGTCGCATCTGCCAGATCATCGCCCACGTCTTCGAGAACGTCGGCGGCAGTCTCATCCTGGACCTGGGATGCGGCGGCACTTGGTGCGGCGGAAATCAGCGAGATCAGGGCTGCCGACCCGAAACGCTTGGCAAAGCGCGTGTCTATGAGGCCGGTGACACCGGAGCGGCCCAGTTCATCACCTCCGAAGGAGCTGATCTGGACGGTTTGGCCCGCGGGCAGGATAATCCGATCCCAGGCGATCGTGACGCGGCGCTGCGCGATATCGACGCCCGAGCGATAGCGCCCGATGAGACGGGATCCGCGCGGGATCAAGAGGCGCGCGCCATCGACGCTGTAAACATCCTCGGACACCACGGCACGGGTCTGGCCGGGCAGGGAGCTGTCGAGGGCGGTTTCCATGACGGCCTGGATCATGGTGCCCTGGATTATGGTGTTGGAGGGATTGGCGATCACCTCGGCCTGCGTCACGGCGGAGGGCAACGCACCGTTCAGCACGAAATCCGTCACCTCGCCAAAAGTGCGTTCGGTCAGAGCCGTTTCATTCGCTCCGGAGGCACCGCCAAAGGCGATGGTCGGTGAGGCGATGCGCCGCTCCTGGAAGGCGCGTTCCTCCGCGGCGCGGCGCTCCAGCTCGGCCATGCGCCGGGCTTCTTCCTCGCGGCGCAGTCGCTCTTGCTCGCGTGCGCGCAGCTCGTCTTCCGAGGGCCCGGCTGGGGCGGGTTGCGGGCGATTGGCTTCGAGTTGGACCAGCTCCAGATCCATGCGCAATTGCTCGAGGCTGCGATCCCGCGCCGTCAGTTCATCTTGGAAGCGCTGCTGTGCGGCTTCCGATGCAGCTTGCAGCGCAGCGATCTGAGCGGTCAGCGCGTCGATCGCCTCTGCGGCGGCGGTGTCTTCCTCGACGACCGGTTCGGGAGCGTTGCGCAATTCTTCGATCTGGGCCTGCAGGGCGGTGATCTGCGCCAGAAGCTCGGCATTGGGCTCGACCGGATCGGGTGCGACGAACACCACCTCGGGCTCGGGCGGGGGCAAGGTCTCGATGGTGCCAAAGCCGTCCCCCTCGTTTTGGAAGACGTCCGGGGTGGCCGTCGGCAAGGCTTCCTCTTCGTCGGGCTGTGAGAGGAGATAAAGCAGGGCACCACCCGCGCCGATGACGAGGACCACGATCAGCGCGAGAAGGGGCGACCGGCGCTGCGCCGCCGTGGGGGCGCGGGCACTGCCTTTCTCAAGGGCGGCGAGGCGTTTTTCCAGCTCGGTGTTCCCGGTATCGCTCATGAGGTGGCCTCTGCGGGCGGGATCGCCTCGATGCAGACCACCTCTTCGCCAAGTCGCAGGACCCATTGGCGGTTCACACCGCTGACGCGGATCACGCCGTCCTCAGGGGTTTGCGTGTTGACCGTGCGCTCACGGCCGCCCGCGTAGCGGAAGATCGCGGGCACAGGTGCGTTCCGCGGAAACGCGAAATACGTGAACGTCCCGTCATCCCAGATGCGGGTTGGCGTAAACTCGGTCCGCGCGCTGGCACCGTAATTGTAGTTTGGCGCTTGGGCGGCGATGGCTCGAGTCGGGCGCCCAGCGTCATCAGGATAGCGGAACTGCACCACATAGAAGGTCGGGCTGCGAACCTCCTCGACGTTGAAGTAGTAGCTTCGCCTGTTCGTGTAGACCGTCACATTGGTATGGACACCGCGCGCGACGGGCTTGATGGCGAAGGCCTGCCCGCCCGGCACGCCATCGATCTCGAAGCCCTCGGTGTCGCCCGCGATGATCGAGCGGATGCTTTCACCCTCACCGAACTCGATGGTGGTCACATGGGTGAGCGACACGCTGAGACGGTAGACCTGACCCTCCTGGTAGGTGGCCAAGCGCACTCGGCTGTCGTTGGGACCGCCACGCGGGATGGCTTCGGCAGACGCGAGGCCGGGCAACAGGGCAATGGCAAAAATAAGCGATCTTATAAACAACAACGTCAGTTCTCCAATCTGTCGGAGCGGATGGAATATTCGAGGACGGTGAAGCCGAATGGATTGGTCCAGACCTCATCGATGGACCGGCGGGTCTCGGGACGGAACTCAAAGAGAAGCGTCGCAGTGAAGAGGCCGGTTTGGGTGCCGTTGATGGAGGTCAGACGCTTGCGGAGGCGCACCGTGGCGCGGTTGGTGCCGATCCGGTTGATGCTGAGGATTTCCACGTCGAGCCGGGCATTGGGGCCATAGACGGTCGGCGGATAGTTTTCATTTGCGCTGTTCCAGATCTGGCGCAGCCCGCTCTCGGCAGCTCCGTCCGAGCGGCGCAGGACGCTGCGGATGCGCAGATCGTTGTCGAGCTGGTTATAGACCTCCCGGTCGGTCACATAGCGGAAGACCTCCGCCTCGATGATCGCCTGGTTGGCGGTCACCGAGGAGGCGCCCACCGAGGCTTCGGGGAGTGCAAAGCCGGTGGCGGGATCATAGGGGACAACGACGGGGGGTGGGTCGACATCGAGAATCGCGACTGCTGCTGCGCTCAGACAACCGATGATGCCGAAGACAAGACCTGCCAGACCAAGGCGTTGCCAGAGCCGTTCGCGGCGCAGGGCACCGTAGACCAGCTCTTCCTCAATGATCTCTTGTTCAGTCGCCACCCGTCATGCCCCCACGATCAGTCTGCCCGGAGGTCTGGTAGCGTGAAATCCATGAAGCGCTGCTCTTCGGAGATGGTGGCGGCATCGATCACGCCGCCGGTGCCATCACCCACCGTTTGCACGGCTTCGAGCTGCCACATGGCGACCAGCGCAATGGCGAGCTCCGCCGTCACGCGCGTGTTGAGATCGACGCTTTGCTTGAGCTCTTCCATGTCGTCAATGAGCCCGACAAGGCGGTCTACCCGCTCGAGCGACTGGCCGGCATCTTCATAGCTGTTCTGGGCGGCGGCTGAGACGAGTGCGCCGGTTGTTGCCTGCGTGGCCACACGGTTGGCCCCGGGATTGCCGCTGGTGGCCATTTCCGAGAGCGTGTCTTCATCGAAGCCGAGATCGGCCAGCACCCGGTCCATCTGGGTTTCGATTTCGCCTGCGCCGGAGCCCGAGAGTCCCGAGAAATCCCCAGTCTTGATCGCCTCAATCGTGGCGAGGATGTCCCCGAACTCCTGGTCGAGCAGGCCATTGAGTTCGTCTTCCATCTCGGTGCGAATGATTTCTGGAAGCTCGGCAAGGCGGGTAAGCGCTTCATAGGTGCGTTGCAGCTCCGCGAGTTGATCCGTGAGTGTGGCAAGCTGTTCACGGAGCTGCGTCAGCTGCTCGTTTTGCAGGATCTCGTCTTCGATCATCTGCCGCAGCTGCTGGATGTTTTGCGCGATGTTCTGGGTGTCGACGACGGGCACGCCTTGTGCTGCGGCAGGGGGTAGGGCGCTGAACTGCAAGCCAATGCCAAGCGTGGTGACCAAAGCCGTCCTCAAGAGCAGATGTCCCATCATTCAATCTCCCTGATCGTAAAATCCATGAACGCGCCTTCGGCCATGCGGGCGCTGGCCTGGGCCAGCTCCTCGGCAGAAAGGACGCGGGTGCGTGCCGACTGAAGCCGGATGCGTGCAGCGACGAGGCGCACGAGTTCGGCGCGGGCATAGGTGTTGAGTGCGATGCTTTCCTGCACGTCTTCAGTCTCGGAAATCCGTTCGACGATGTCGGAAATGCGCAGGGCGGCTTGGCGGATCGCGGCGGGTGAGTTGCTGCCATAGAAGGCAGCGCCATGCCCGGTGATTGAGAGGTTGGCATTGGCCAGAAGCGCGGGGTCGATCGTGCCAAGCGCTTCGATCCCGCCGATACGGGTCAAATAGAGGTTATAGCGTTGGGGGATCACCTGGACGTAGTGCTGGGTCTCGCGGAAGGGCGGCACGCCGCCATACTCGAAAACCCGGCCGGGTCCGGCGTTATAGGCCGCGAGCGCGTTGATAATATTGCCATCGAATGTGTTGAGCTGGGTCGCGAGATAGCGCGCGCCGCCATGCACCTGCAGGTAAGGGCTGTCATAGTATTTTGGGTTGATGCCCAGATCGCTGGCCGTCCCAGGCATGATCTGGGTGAGGCCAAAGGCGCCGACCGGCGAGCGCGCGCCGATGGTAAACCGGCTTTCCTGCCAGATGAGCGCCTGTAGGAGTGCGCGCCATTGGACCGGGGAGAGGCCCGCGCGGCCAACGCCGGCAAAGCCGCTGGTCTCCTGAGCCACGCGGATAATGAGCTGCTCGATGTTTTCCGCCGCATCCCCGAACATCTGCGCACCGCCGGGATTGGGATCAATGTCACCCGTGCCATAGACGGCTTCCACGGCGCGGTCGGGATCGCCGCTGCCGCTTTCCAGCCCCGAGACCATAGCCGGCAATCCCTGACCGCCGAAGCTGGTGTGGGCATCGAGGATGCGTCGGAGGGTTTCCAGCTGTTCGCGCTCGATCTCCGCGATGAGTTCGCGCACTGCAAGCTTGTCGGCCTGAACAGCCAAGTCTGCGTCGCGATCGCCGGTCTCGACGATATCACGCGCGGTCAGCCCACTGTCATTGGTCGGCACGCCTTGAGACAAGGCGAGACCGGGCAGCAGGCAAAGCGCCAGGATATGAGGCAGGCTAGACTTCAACGTCGCCCTCCCGCGCGCCGAGCGGTGCGAAGTGGCAATCCTGGGCTGTCGCTGCCGTCGAGGCGAGAAAGGAAAAGCAATTGGCCTGCGGCTCCCGATACTGGGTGCAGGAGGCCAGCGCGCCGAGCGCAGCCAAAGCGATAAGAATACGGATCATGAAAGCCTCCAAAAATCTGGGCGGTCGCGGTAATCGGCGCCAACAAGCGCTTCGCCCTTTTCCATGCCGCCAAGGATGGTGAGATTGGGCCCAAGGGCGCTCAGATCGGCATCGACCACGATCGAGCCCTGATCGTCGCGGATCAGCGCCAAGCGGCTGTTGCTGCCCGTGTTGAGAAGGACGTCGAGCTCCTTCTCCGTGAGGTTCAGCATGGCGTAATCCGCAGGCTGCGCGCGGATATTGGGCAGCAGGATCTGCGTCGGCACCGCCTCGATGATGGTCTTGCCGGTCCGGGTGCGCTCGAGCTGGCTGGCATATTGCGTCATCATCACCGCGACGGTGTTCTGCTTGCGCGCGGTCACCAGCCAGTTCGACAACCGTTCGGCGAAATATGCGTTGTCGAGCGCCTTCCAGGCCTCGTCGATCACGATGATGGTGGGGCGGCGATCCTCGATCTCGCGCTCGACCCGGCGGAAAAGATAGGAGAGAACCGCCATCCGTTCCTTGTCGGCCTCGCTGTCGAGAATGCCGGTCAGATCGAAACCCACCACATCGCCTTTGAGCGAGAAGGTGTCCTCGAGGCTCTGCCCGAAGATCCAGCCATAGCGGCCGTCTTCGGTCCACTCGAGCAGGCGCTGGTGCAGATCGCCGCCATCATCGGTGGACACAAAAAGCGACGCGAAATCCCGCCAGTTCCGCAGGGCGGGGTTTGTGGCCTGTGCGTTCTGGCGCACGACCTCCTGGATACGGTTGGTCTGCGCCGGGGTCAGGGGTTTGTCGTCGCGGTAGAGCAGGGTGGCAAGCCAGTCCGAGAGCCAGGCGGTGCCGCGCGCATCGGTCTCGGTCCAGAGCGGGTTGAGGCCCGTGGGCTGACCGGCGTTCAGGGACGCGTAGCGCCCGCCATTGGCGCGGACCGCCATCTCCATGCCGAGGCGGTAGTCGAAAACGAAGATCCGGGCGCCCGCGCGACGGGCCTGGGTCATCAGAAAGGCCGAGAGCACCGACTTGCCCGACCCGGGGCGCCCCATGATCAGGGTATGGCCGCTGGTGGGTTCTTTGTCGGGCGAGCCTTGCTCGTGATAGGAAAACCGGTAGGCGCTCTGCTCCGGCGTGGGCAGATAGGTGATGACCCGGCCCCAGGGCGTAAGCGCTGCGGGTTTGCCGAGCTGCGTCCGGTGGAAGGCCGCGAAATCTGCGAAGTTGCGATTGGTCACAGCGCTCGCGCGGACGCGCTTGGGCTGGTTGCCGGGGTGCTGGCTCAAGTAATGCGCCTTGGCCGCGACCCGCTCGCCGATCATCTTCACGCCTTCGGTCGCGGCGGCATTCACGATCTCGGCGCTGAGGGTTTGCAGTTCTTCGAGCGTGTCGCAAAAGAGCGTCACGACCATGTGATGCTCGCCGAAGCTTTGGCGCTTGGCCTCGAGATCATCGGCGGCGATGTCGAGGGCTTCCAGGAGCGAGAGGGCTGCGTCCTGGCTGGCCTGCATCTGGCGCTTTTGCCGCTTGATACGGCCCGCCATAAGGTTCGAATTGATCGGCGTGAAGGAATGGGTGACGATCATGTCGACCGGCAGGTTCAGCATGTCGAACATGGTGCAGGAGGTGCCTTCCGAGTATTCCCCGATGGTGAAACTCTTGCCGTAGCGATGGCCCACGACGCCTTCCGAGAGCTCGAAATGATCGCCGTGGAACGTCACGCGGGTATTGGCGACGTTGAAGGACAGAAATCCGTAGGTGTTGGCCGGGTAGAGCGGCAGCTCTTGCCCCGTGTTCAGCGCGCCCAGAAACCCCACCAATTCCCCCGATGCAGCCGAAAGCAGGCGCGGCTTGAGCTCGGTAAGCCCCGAGCGGAAGACGTTCACGGCCTCACCGAGGCGCTGCAGGCGTTTGCGGGTCTCCTCCTTCAGTCGGTCCGGCGCGCTGCGGCTGAGGAACGGCAGGAGGCTTTTCGGGGGTGGGCGGTGAATGACGGTGAGCGTCAGCGTCTTGTCGCGCAGCCCGCTGGTTGCGAGTTTCGCGCGCCAGCGCCGGTCCACCTCGCCTGCGAAGCTGTCCTCACGGATGGGGTCCAGATCCGGTCTGATGGCCTTGGAGACCTTGTGGACGTAATAGCTGAATTCCGGCCCGAGCTGCGCGACGATGCGGGCAAAGAGCGCCGTCACCTTGTCGAGATAGGCATCGTCGGTTGTGTAGCTGTTGATCCCCTCGAGCCGGATGCAGCGGAAGAGTTCGTTCACCCGCGTCCGCACGGTCTGGTCGTCAACGAGGCTCACATAGGGCAGCATATGCGCGAGGCGGGTCTCGCGCGCATACCAGTCCGGCGTCATTGTGCGGGCATCGAGCGCAGCATCACGGGCGTCATCACGGGGCATAGCTGTCCCCGCCATGGATGGACCTGTTGCGCGTGGGCGGTGTCTCCTGCAGGGCCGTCATCATCACATCTATGAAGCGCGGGTCCCAATCCGCGGCCTTCCACAGCACCGGATAGAGTAGGGCGGCGACAGCCAGCACCGCGATATGCTGGACCCAGACAAACAAGAGCACCGAGCCAAAGAGCCAGACCATCGCGTACATGATGGGCAGGCCCAGAAGCTTGGGCGGGCGCACGAGGCCGAGAAAGAGAGGCGCGCGCTCAGCCACCGGCAAAAACCGCGGCAACGATGGTGGGGGCGGCCGCAACACCGGCGATGCCCACGAGGACCCAAAGCGCTTGGCGCAGGTCGATGATGTTGAAGAACCAGCTCAAGAAAACGCCGAGGACCGCGAGTGTGGCGATGACCACACCAAGAGGTCCGGTCAGCGCATCGACAATGCCCTGCAACAAGCTTTGGATCGGGGAGAGATCGATGCTCTGTGCAAGGGCGGGCTCGGCAATGAACAGGAATAGTGCCAGCGAGGCGACGAAAAGCGTTGAAATCTGTCTCATGAATTTGATCCTTCCAATCGGGCCACGACGGCCATGACGCGGGCCACGTGGTTCTGGGTTTCTCGGTATGGGGGAATGCCACCGTGCTGGCGCACGGCGTCCGGCCCCGCGTTGTAGGCCGCCAGCGCCAGATGCGGATCGCCGAAGCGCTCCAGCATCATCGTGAGGTAACGGGCAGAGCCCTCGAGGTTCTGTTGGGGGTCACGCGGGTCAACGCCGAGATCACGGGCAGTGGCGGGCATCAGCTGGCCAAGGCCAATGGCGCCCGCGCGGGAGACCGCATCCTGCCGGTAGGCGCTCTCAACCTCGATATTGGCCCGGTAGAGAGCCAGCCAATCCGTGACGGACAGTCCCGCGCGGCGCAAACCGGGATGGCTGGCATAGCGCAGGGCTGTTGCCTCGATGTCCGAGAGAACGTCTGCGCGGGGCAGGGGTGCTGGCTGGGCGAGTGCTGCAAACCTCAGCGCGTCAGGTTTGGGCGCTGCTTCAGTCTCGCCAAGAATGGCCAAACCATCGGACGCCGATCCCTGACCAACGCCGTCATTGTAGTTCTGGGCAAAACCGCTCTGAGACCGGGATGGGGTCAGAGAGCCGTCGCTCTCCATGACCAGGACCATTTGCGCTGAGGCTGGCGCGGCGACCAGCCAGAGGCAGACAAGGTTAGTTGCCAGCGCCCTTGTCTGATGGGGCTTTGTCTGGCGGGGCGAGTTTTTGCGTGCGGCTTGTACCCGCCTCAAGCGGCAGGTCGACATGCGCAAAGCCAAGGCCAATGAAGAAAGACACCACGCCGGAGATCGTCTTGAACTCACGGATTTTGATATCGTTGTAGGTCGTCCGCGTGCGGGCGGTGACGAGGAGCTTTTCCACCCCGTCATCAGAGACAACACGCATGATCCAGACCCCGTAATAGCTGGGGCCTTTCTTATGTGCCGACTCCTGGCACAGGATTTCTGCGCTATAGCCGCTTTCCACGAGTTCGCGGAAACGCGCTTCCGTAACCACATTTGGTGCTTCGATGTCCCAGTTCATGGCCCGGCTCACGCTTTCTGCAAAGACGCAACGCCTGGGCATTTCTACTTGAAGCCCAGAGTTACGATAGTATATTATCAACCGCAAGATGTAATATCGTGCTTTAGCTGTAGTTTGGTTACGCAAACACTAGTCACGGCCAGTGTCCGCGATCAAGGAGATAACAGGTTTGAGAAACCGCAGGTTGAGAGGCCAACACCTATTGCGGGCTGTACCGATACTCCTGGTTGTCCCTGGCGCGGGTTTCGCAGAATCCTGCTTCGCCCCGGCCCGTCCTTTTCTGCCAAGCGATTCGCAGGCGGCGCGGGACTATGCGGACATCATCCGTGGCGATTTCGAAGACTACATCCAGGATATCCAGAGCTACTTCCGTTGCCTCGACAGCGAACGCGCCCGCGCTTTCGAGGAAGCGCGCGAAGTCAGCGAGGACTATGGCCGATTTCTGCAATTGGTAGGGGATTGATGGGCAGCCTCGGGAGCATCAGACTTGCAGCCCATGGAAACCAGACGCCGATAACACCCTCAAATATCTACTTTTTAGATAACAGATTTCATCCGCTAGCGACGTCACAAAAGGTATGTGACGCGTGGCAAAGACAATCAGAAGCACGGGACAGGTGGCACTCTGCCAAGCATTGGTCGACGCCCGTGTCAAAGCGGGCCTTGGTCAGAAAGACTTGGCGGACAGGCTCAGATGCCACCAATCCCTTATTGCCCGTCTTGAAAGCGGCCAGCGCCGGGTTGACGTCGTCGAACTGGTCGTTTTGGCCCGCGCCATCGGCTTTGACCCGTTCGAAGTTCTGGCGATCGTTGAAGCCGCCACGGAGCCCGACCACAGGATTTGAAGCCAATGAATTGTTGAGAACACGGGAACCCATTTTCCCGGTCTGATGAGCACTCCCTCATCTAGAACCAGTTAGCCAAAATCAACGAAGTCCGGCGCGCGGTCGTAGTGAACGCTCTGCAACCCCACGCCGCAATTCGCAGCGCCATAGTGCAGGAAGTCAGTAAACAGTGAACGAAGATAAGGGTGAGGGCGTCGCGATCGCCAATCTGATGGGGACCGATGGGTGCAGTGTTGTTGGTTGGGTTTATCGCTGGAGTACAGGATCACATGCGGTGATGTGGGACGTCCAAGGGCCCCAGCCGGTATCGGAAACCCGGCCGGATATAAGTGACGAACAAAAGCAAGAAATCGACTTCGATGCGCTGACGAGGATCGGAAGAAGGGACGACGGGTGAATAGAGCGAACCCGCAGTGTTTGCCGAAACGCCAAACAGCATGTGGACCGCGACGCGTATGCGGTGCGGTCGTACACGCCAAAGGAGCCGTCTTCCGAGACAAATCTACGTGGCGGCAGGTCAGTAGTTCACCTGCTCGAACCCGTAGTTGCCCTCATAGTCACGCCAATCGACGAAGACGGATCGGTGATAAATGCCAGGGCAATGCTCGCCCCAGCGTTCAAGACCTACGTGAGCCGAAGGAAGGGCAGTGACGGAAGACCTTTGCCAGGCGAAGTCACCTTGGGTCCCATATGTGCCGAGGACCACGGTCGCACTTCGGTTGCAATCCCCATCTCGCCCGGATTCGTGCTGGCGGGCATAGCGAACGTCAAAGACGCGGATGGACCGCACAAAATTGAACTCCGGACCGCTGATATCGATATCAGCACGATCCTGAACAAGGCGAAGCACGAAGTCTGCTGGAATGCCGCCCGTTCCGGTTTCTGGAGAGCGCCAAACGGCACTTGTTGATTTTGTTTGGACGGCAACATCATTGCCTAGAAACGATTGGTGGGGCGAATAGTCCTTGGCGTGAAACAAGGTTTCGAAGATCCGGCCTACATTGCTCGGATGCCGTTCGGTCTCATAAGATGCGCCCATAGGACAGCGCCAAATCTGTAGTGGTGGTTCCACAGGCCATGGCGTGATGCGACGAATAAACTCGGCGCGGGCACGGCTGCAAGGCACGGAAGCGGGCCAACCCCCGGACAGACAGAGGAGGATTGCGCAGTCGATTGGGTAGGTTTGAGCCTTTGTGATGCTCGGCAGCCAACCAGCCGCTAAAGTGATTGCTGCGGTTAGGCATAGCGACAGTCTCTTGAGTTGAAAGCGCATGGTAGGGGCCCCTTTGTCGGACACCATCTTACCTTCAATAATATACTAACGCAACATTAAGTATATTGCACCCATAATCAGGGTTATGTAAATTACAGTCGTATTTTACATTAAGTGCTCGAATAATCGCCATCGACCACGCGACAAGATGTAGAAGCCGAGCAATCAATCTGTGTCAAAAGAAACTCCTTGAAGCTCTAGTTGGTAGAGGTTCTATGGTACATTAAACGCCGTTTCTCGTGTCACGGCATTCGCCAGACAAAGCTGGAAGAGTATAGTATGCTGACTAGACGACATTTCGTGATGACCACCGCCGCCCTCTTTTCTGCCCCGGTTGCCAGCCCGGTGCTGGCAAATACCTGGCCGACCGAATCGCAGAAGGTTGCCTGGGACGCACAGGTGACGCCGCCCGGCTTTGACCCGGCAACCTCGAACCCCTGGGGCTTACATCCGCGGTTTCTCCCGACCCGGGTGGCCGCGAAAGACGGGCTGACACCGGGTGACATTCATGTCGATGCGGTTGCGCGCTACCTTTATCACATCGAGGAGGGCGGGACTGCCATGCGCTATGGCGTCGCCATTGCTCGTGGTGATCTGTACGAACCAGGTACATACACGATCAAGCGTAAAGTCAGATGGCCGCATTGGCAGCCGACGCAGAACATGATCGACCGCGACCCAGAACTCTACGCTGATATCGCCGACGGTATGGAGCCCGGACCTAAGAATGCGCTTGGGTCGCGAGCTCTCTATCTCTTTCTCGGCGACCGGGACACTTATCTCCGCATTCACGGTACGCCACAGCCGAGAAGCATTGGCGGTCGTGCAAGTTCCGGCTGCGTCAGAATGGTCATGGCGCACATAAACGAGCTTTATCCCAACGTCGATATTGGTTCGACGGCTTTCCTCTACTCGGCCGAGGACAGTGTCACTGCGGGAAGCTGAGGCCGTGTACCAAAGCACCATCGGTCAGGGAAAGTGACGGGAGTTTATCCTAGCCGGGGAGCACTTCGGATTATTGAACCCCGCTAGGCCGCCGGCGCGGTACAAATCGGATTTCCGCGAGGGGTTCGGAGCGGCACCAGGGTAACTTCCACGGGACCGTTGTGCAGATACCAGTAGCAGCCGTCTTCCGGCAAAAGGCGCGCGGACTGAAGATCCTGACCCGTTGCGGCCATAGCGACGACTGCCTCCGGCAGTGGTCTGTTTTGTGCAGTGTCGGGCCCGCCAGGAATAGAAGCGGAACACGCTCCCAACAAAAACGCTGCTGGGAGAAGTAAGCCAAGATGAATTCGCATATTTAAAATTTCCGCCCTTAGAACAACTTAACCTGAGTACCAACCTCGGCTAATCCAAACAACTCTTCGATATGTTCGTTGTAGAGGCCGATGCAGCCGTTCGACGATTGTCGACCGATCTTGCGCGTGTCACCTGTGCCGTGAACGCGGTAGTACTGCCATGACAGATAAAGGGCGTGTGTTCCAAGGGGATTGTCGGGGCCAGGGCCAACGAAATCCGGCCATTCGGGATTGCGCTCCTTCATCGACGGCGTAGGTCGCCAGCTCGGGCCATCCACCTTGCGAACGATTTCGGTGTAACCGCGCCGCGTCAACTCCTCCGTAAGAGGGACGCTGGAGGGGTAAAGCTTGTAGACGTTTTCGTCTTCCGACCAGAACTGCACCGCGCGGGAGTCAATGTCGCAGAGAATCGCGCCATTCCGCAGGTTGTCAAAATGATGTTGCCAGGACGCAACCCTAAACCCGGAAATATTGCTTCGCACCGCCGGTGTCGCCAGACCCTCGTTTGTCTGTGCCACTCCCCTGCCGGTTCCGAGAACCAAGCCGCTTGCGGCGGCCCCCAGGAGCGCAGCCCTGCGCGTGACTGACATGTCGTTCGCTCGTTTCATCATGAAAACCTCAAATTTTATCTGTTTGGACTATTCTCGGACCTCCACCCACTAGAGCTTCAACAGGCTGCCACTCACAAAGCCGTGAGATCAGCTGTCCTTATGCTGTCAGAGAAACCTGCGGGTTGTGCGGAGGTAGCCTCGGTATGGGTCCCCGTAGCGATCAATCAACCAGCGCTCTTCAGCGAAGGGCGCGAGTGCCAATGCAGTAACGCCGGTGATAATCACTGGCCACGCGAGGATCGAGGCGGAGAGCAGTCCGATCCCGATGAGGATCGCCATGTCAGCCACATACTGAGGATTGCGGGAGAACCGGTAAAGGCCACGGGTCCGCAGAACGCCTTCATCACCACTCGTCGCCGCCATCCCAAGTTGCATCACACCGGACCAGACAACGGCATTGCCCAGAACGATCAGACAAAGCCCTAGACCCCAACGTATGATCCATGGGAAGTCGAGCTCACCCCATTCTAGCAGAGCCAAAACGATGGCAGATCCGAAGCCGACGCACGTAAGTCCCCAGACGACAATCTTGTGGGCTCCTGTAGAGTGAATCGGCGGCCAGACTCGTCGCTCCGGTTGGAACATGGACCAGAGTATACCCGCGACCAGCAACAGATTGGCCGCACAACCCAGCACGAGAACCACGGTTTTGAGGTCACCCATGACCATACCTGTCTGCGTCCCGATGTTTGGTCGCTGAGCGTTCAAACTCCAGCGTTAAGTGGTCGATCCCGAATTCCTCGTCGAGGCGGGTCTTGATTGCCGTCTTGATGTTTTCGAGGTCATCCCAGCGGTCCTCGGCGATTACGACGTGGGTATCGAGCGCCGCACGATGCTCCTGCATCTGCCAGAAATGTGCGTGATGAACTTCCTCGACTCCGTCCACGTCCTCCACGGCCGCGATAACCTTGTCCGTGTCGATATCGGGCGGGCTTCCCAACATCAGGGTGCGGATCGGGCCACCGATCTCGCTGAAGGCGAGCCAGAGGATATAGGCGGCAATCCCGATGGTGATCGCCGGATCAACCCAGCGGACATCGTAGAGAAGGATGAGAACGCCACCGACGATCACGGCCACAGACGCCAGCGCATCGCTGAGGTTGTGGAGGAACAGCGCCCGGATGTTCACGCTGCCTTTCTGCATCGAATAGGTCAGCCACGCGGTGAGGGTATCGATGAACAGCGCCACACTGCCCAGGATGACCACGGTCCAACCCGCGACTTCGGGCGGATCAACAAACCGCATCGCGCCCTCATAGACCAGATAAAGGCCGATGATGATCAGCGAGGTATAATTGATAAGCGCGGCGACGATCTCGACCCTGCCATATCCGAAGGTCATTTTCGCATCGGCCGGGCGGCGCGCGATCTTGCGCGCGCCGAATGCGATGACGAGCGACGCCATGTCGGAGAAGTTGTGGATGGCATCCGCGATCAGCGCGAGGCTGCCGGATAGTATCCCGCCGACAATCTGCGCGACTGTCAGGAGGCCGTTTGCCCAGATGGCAATGGCAACCCGCCGGTCGCCTTCTTTAGGCTCCATATGGGCATGATCATGCGGCACGAGAAGCCTCCTCATGGCCGTGGTTTGGCCGGCTGAGCCCTGGAACGCTTGGCAAACGACAAGCGCGGATCGCCCTGACGCGGGCATTCATCCAATGGCGAATGAGGTGCCGATAGATCCAGTCGCGCAGGGGGCCAAACGCCTGACGATGGTGCTCATAAAACATGTCAGGATTATCGAATGTTCCAAAATCGCGGGCGATGCCGGTCTTCTGGATATATGTACTCTCCCCCGTCCATCCGACTGGCGGTGCGCTCAAGCAGTCGGTCCCGGCACCGTAGCCGCATAGGGACCGTGTCTCGGGAAACGACCGCTGCAGGGCCAACAGGAAGGGTGTGTCGAGGATGAAGCCCTCAAGATCGACCCATCCTGCCTCGGTCTCGACCTCGATCCATGAGTGGAGGATTTCTGCGGGTGCGATCGGATAGATCAGTTCAGGCACGACGCCCCGTTGCAACGCTTTGTGGATTGTGAAGCCGTGCAAGCGGCATCTTACGCCGACAGCGCGTAGAAGCGCCATCAGCAGCGTTCCCTTCGTGTTGCATTGTCCATACCTGTCGTCGAGTACTTCAGAGGCAGGAATGTCGTCGGCGCGGTTATAGCCAAAGTCGATCTCGTTTCGCACGAAGTCGTAGATTGCACCAATTCGATCATGCAACGGCAAGGTTCCCCACCCCCGGTCGGCGATCAGAGCGGCAAGTGAAGGATGCCTGACATCCAAGAGTGGCGTCGACGAAAGCAGCGGGTCAACAGGGGTCATGAGCGTTTCCTAGAATCAACTATACAGAGATGATAGTTTCTACAGTCACTGTAGCTTCAACCTTTATCTTGTCGCGACGCGAGAGACTATTCTGGTTGGTGATTGTGAACTGCCTTGTGATGCTCGTCATGCGCGTCCCGCAGGATGCCTATGCCGCCCCACGCCGCGATGCCAGCCACCGCGACCCCGACAACGAGGTCGGGCCAGTTGCTGCCCAACCACCAAACGAGACCGCCCGCGATCAGGATGCCGCCGTTCGATGCGAAATCGTTGAGGCTGAAGGTGTTGGCGGCCCGGATGTTCACGTCCGGTTCCTTCAGTCGCCCGAGCAGCCAGATGCAGGCGAGGTTGACGACCGCAGCGATCAGCGACATTGCGATCATCAGAGTTCCGAGCGGTTCGGAACCGCCGACATAGCGCCGCCAAGCGTCAATCAGAATGCCAACCGCAAAGATCAGAAGCAATCCGCCGGATACGTTCGCGGCACCCCGCTTCCACTTCGACGACCGGGACAAGGCCAGAAGGCTGATGCCATAGACGAGGCTGTCGGATGTGTTGTCGAGACCATTGGCGATCAGGGCGCTGGAATCGCCGATAGCTCCCGTGGCGAAGAACCCCGCAGCGATTGCGAGATTGAGACCGAGAACAATCCAGAGCGTCTGGCGCTCTTTTTCATTCTTCTCGCTGAATTCGCTTTCGACCATCGAACTGGCAAACCTTTCGATTTCTAAGAAAGGGGGCAGAAACGCCCTCTTCGGATGCAGCTGTCAATAAGATATATAGAACCTCTAGCGACTGTAGATCCAAAATAGCTTATTTACGTCCCTCTGGGCACCGAAAGAATAATCGCGGCACCGATCAAACAGATGGACGTCCCTATGAAGTCCCATCTGTCAGGTCGCTCGCCCTCGACGAACCACATCCAGAGCATGGAGGCCCCGATGTAGATGCCGCCATAGGCTGCGAAAGCGCGGCCCGCTGCGCTGGTTTCGACCTGCGCCAGCAACCAGCCGAAAAGCGCGAGCGCGATTATGCCGGGTGCGAGCCAGAGCGGTGATGCCCCAAGACGCCACCACGCCCAGATGGCGAAACACCCGCTGATCTCCGCGACAGCAGCCAGCGGATAGGCAATTGCGGCGTTCAAGCCCCAATCTCGTCGTGCTCGGTGAGACATTCCGCATGGTCTCGAAGGACCTCCAGAACCTTGCACTCCGCAACGCTGTCACCGTCGCACTCGGCGACCATGCGTTTCAATTCCTTCTTAAGCGCTTGCAGACGCTTGATCCGCTGTTCGACTTGGTGGAGTTGCCGACGCGCGATCGAATCCGCCTCCGCGCAGGATTGGGACGGGTTGTCCGAGAGGTCCAGCAGCTCCCGGATGGAGTCGAGCGAAAATCCGAGCTGGCGTGAGTGCCGGATGAAAGCCAGACGGTCGAGGTCCTTTTCAAAGTAACGGCGCTGGCCGCCTGAGGTCCTTCCGGCCTCGTTCATCAAACCGATTTCTTCGTAGTAGCGGATCGTCTGAACCTTGGTTCCGGTTCTCCGCGAGAGTGTTCCAATTGCCAGCATGTACGATCCTTCAATCTACAAAGACTGTAGCTTACTGAAGAGCCAACTCCATTGAAAAGACAAAGGTTTCACTTTGGTGTGACTTCGGACAACAAAAAGTAACTTTTCGCTTGAACCTCTATCTGCTGTAGCTTGCATCCCGCGCACAGACAAACTGAACAGGTGGGTAGCGCAAGCAATGAAGAAGGTCCGGATAGTTCTCTGGTCGGCAGTGGTTGTCGCTGCGGCGGTGTCAGCCACGCTTTGGATGACTGAACGCAATCAGGGACCGGTCCCCGCGCGTGTTGATCCTGAGGCCGAGAGTTTCACTGCGGATTTTGAGCTGACGGACCATACCGGTATGGTGCAGACCGACGAGGATTTCCGAGGGCGCTGGATGCTCGTCTTTTTCGGATTTGCGAACTGCCCCGACGTGTGTCCCATGGGGCTCGCAACCATCGCGCAGGTCATGGACGAGCTCGGCACCCAAGGTTCCGCCGTCCAGCCCCTGTTCATCACGGTCGACCCTGAAAGGGATACGCCAAGCGCTCTGGCCGACTACGTTCCCCAGTTTGGTCAGGGAATCCTTGGGTTGAGCGGACCGCCGGACCAAATCGAACGCACTGCCGAGACCTTCAAGATCTACTACCAGAAGATCGAGGAAGCCTCGGCGCCCGACGGCTATACGATGGGGCATACCTCGTCCTTCCTTCTCTTCGATCCGGAAGGCGAATTTGTCCGCATCTACGAATACGACGAGGAACCCAGACTGATCGTTACTGATCTTCGCGAAAGGATCGGCGCGTGACAGCTGGCCCAGACGCAACGCCACGCGCCGCGAGCCCGGTAGCTTTCCTCTTCGCGGCATGGTTCGTCGCCTTGTCCGCGTCGCTTGCCGTGCTCTTCATCGGAGAGGTTCTGGGGCAGACCCCCTGCAATCTGTGCTGGTTCCAGCGTGCCTTCATGTTCCCGCTCGCGGTCATCCTCGGGGTGGCGGCTTGGCGCGCCGACCTCTCGATCTGGCGCTATGCCGCGCCGCTCGCGGTTCTGGGTGGTGCCGTCGCCCTTTACCATTCCCTGCTTTACGCAGGGATCGTGCCGGCGCCGATCGTCCCCTGCACGGCGTCCGGGCCATCCTGCACCGATGACGCGATGCTGATCCTTGGCCTGCCAATCCCTCTGCTCTCCCTGCTGACGTTCGGGGCGATCCTTGTCCTTCTCATTCAACTTCGACGGATATCAATATGAACCGAAAGACTCTTCTGCTCGCGATACTCACTCTGGTACTGGCCGTTTTCGTGGCTGGTGCCTGGTTCGTATCGCGCCCCGATCCGACCCCGGTGGCGACAGCCGCTCCACTGGAACAACAGGATAGTCTTGTTCGGTCCTATTCTCCCATACTCGGGCGTGAGGATGCGCCAGTGACCATCGTGGAGTTCTTCGACCCGGCCTGCGAGGCCTGCCGCGCCTTCCATCCCATCGTGAAGCAGATACTGACGCAATACCCCGACGATGTGCGCGTCGTCATGCGCTACACGCCGTTCCACGGCGAGGGGTCCGAGCTGGCAATCAAGGTGCTGGAAGCGGCCCGGTTGCAGGACGTTTTTGTTCCCGTGCTGGAAGCGCTGCTTGAAAATCAGCCCGCCTGGGCCTCTCACGGCGCTCCGGCAGCTGAGCGCATCATGGAGATCGCCGGAGCGGCGGGCTTGGACACAGACGCCGCCGCAAATCAGATCATGTCACCCAGCATCGTCGGCGTCCTCAATCAAGACCGGGCAGACGTCGAAGCTGTCGGAATCCAAGGCACACCGACGTTCTTCGTCAACGGTAAGCCTTTGCCAGAGTTCGGTGCGGAGCAGCTCTTGTCGCTCGTCCAAGCCGAAGTCGAAGCTGCGGCAACAAACTAGAACGAACAGGAGACCCAACGTGTTCAAAACCTTCGCAAAGGCAATCCAGAGCCTGTCTGTCGCTTTTCTGATGGGCTTGCCAATGGCATCCTCAGCGCAGCAGTTGTCAGAGAACGCATCGATTGTGGTCGAGAGCCCCTGGGCGCGCGCGAGCCTTGGAATGTCGCGGCCCGGCGGGGCCTATCTGACCGTTCGGAACGAGGGCAGCGATCAGATCTCCCTTATCGGTCTTCGCGCGGAGATCTCCGGCATGGCTTCGATCCACGAAACCAGAACCAATTCTGACGGCGTCAGCAGCATGGCTCCGGCGGACGATATCGTGATCCCGCCCGGGGGTATGTTCGCCCTTGAACCCGGCGGATATCACGCCATGCTGATGCAACTGCAATCTCCGCTCGTCGAGGGGGAGACCTTTCCGCTGACCCTGCTCTTTTCCGATGGAACAGAGCTTGAAATCACCGTCCCGGTCCTTGGCATCGGCGCACGCGGCCCCGAAGGCTGATCCGGCTGATGATGAGGGTGGCCAAAATCGCAGCGATCGGAGCGGCGGCGGTCTTTGCCGCCCTGTTTGTCGGCTGGTGGCAGGTAGATGGGCCTGGCGCTGACTCCGCGCCGGGCAAGCGGTCTCTACCGCTGACTGCTATGGAATTCAGCCTGACGGATCAGGATGGTCGGGATGTCGGCCCGGAAACCCTCATCGGCGAGCCGAGTCTGGTCTTCTTCGGATTCACCTATTGCCCCGACGTTTGCCCGACGACCCTCTCGGACATTTCCGGATGGCTCGACGAGATTGGGCCGGACGCCGAAGACGTGAATACCGTTTTCATCACCGTAGATCCGGACCGCGACACGGTCGAGACCATGGCCGAGTATGTCTCGTATTTCCATCCGCAGATACAAGGATGGACGGGCTTGCCAGACCAGATCGCGGCCATCGCCGATGGTTTCCGTGTCACCTATGAGAAGGTTGAGGCGGAAAACGGCGAATATACGATGAACCACACGGCGGGTGTTTTCTTGTTCGATGCGACAGGTCGCTTCGTCACCACCATCGACTATCACGAACCACTCGAATTCGCCGTGCCGAAGATAAGGCGCGCGATGCAGAACAGAACCGAGAGGGCAGAATCTTGAAACTGAGACATATCGTTCTGGGAACGACAATGGCCGCGGCAGCGGTCAGCACGATAGCGAGCCGGGCTTTGATCCTGGAGGCGCCGCCCGAGTACATCTTTTCCGAGGCTCCGGAAGCCTTGGACAGTCCGCCCGAACCTCTCGATGGACCAGGCGTCAACGCATCCGGCGAGACGATGCCGAATATGCTTCCGGCCGCTTTTCAGCCGCCTGAGTTTCCCGCACTCGAAGGGGCCGAGCCAGATAATCTGATGGCGCTTGTTCAGGCCCTCGCCACGCCGCCTTGGGAGGCGACGGTCGAGGCGGGTGACACATTGGACGTGCTTCTCTCTCTCGCGGACATGGATGCGCAAACACGGACCGAAGTCGCACTGGCACTGACGGTTGAATACGACCTGCGCCGCCTTCGACCGGGCCATCGTCTCAGCGTCGACTTTCGCCCGGACGGGACGCCATCCGTTGTGACGTTGGCTGTCGATGACGGTGTGCGGATCGAAGTCACCCTGGACGACACCATTGCGAGTCGGACGGTAACGCCGAGCGCGTTGACAGTCGAGCGTGCGAGCCAGCTGCTGGTAAACGGGTCGATCTACGCTTCGCTGGATCGAGCAGGCGTCCCGGCCCGTTTTGCCGTCGATCTCGCACAAATCCTCGGGGAAACGGTCGACTTTCGCAGGGATCTTCAAGGCGGAGAGACCCTGAATATCCTTTGGGGTCAGACCGTCCTTCGCGATGGTTCAGAGGTCGGTCAACCGTCAATCTCCTATGCGGCCCTCGATCTGGCCGACGACCGCTTCGAAATCCTCTGGTCAGCCGAAGACAGCGGGCGGGCAACGGTCTATTTGAATGGTGAAATCCTGCGGACGGTCGCGCCGCCGGTGGAAGGCGCACGATTGTCGTCGGTCTTCGGGCAGCGCAAGCATCCGATCTACGGCAATATGCGGATGCACACAGGTGTCGATTATGCCGCCGCTGCGGGGACACCGATAGCAGCGACCGCACCCGGACGGGTGTCCTTCATCGGATGGCGGAGCGGGTATGGCCGAGTGATCGAGATCACGCACGGGTCAGACACGATGACCCGCTACGCGCACCTCAGCGCCGTGCCGGAGGGTCTGGCCGTCGGAAACCGCGTGGTCGCGGGCGAAACGATTGGCCAGGTCGGTGAGACAGGCACGGCGACAGCTCCGAACCTTCACTACGAAGTGCGCGTGGACGGCCGACCTATCGATCCGCTCGGGGAGGAATTGCTCGCCTCTGCGGAAAATTTCGACACTGCGGATGCCACTGAAATCCTTGAAGCGACGCGCACACGGTTCGCGACCTTTCTTCGCGAAGACACATGACTGATTTGAAAGGAATTACGATGAAAGACCGGTTCCAACTGCTGGCCGCCACAACCCTTATGATCGTAACCGCGACGGCCGTGACCGCGCAGACCGCTATCCACGTCGGAAAGACGCGCGGCTGCGGTTGTTGCCTTGCCTGGATGGAAAAGCTGTCCGAGGCCGGGTTCGCTCCTGAAGGTGAGAATATGGGCGGCGCGCTGATCCGTCTGAAGATGGATAGGGGTATCCCTGTCGACATGTTCTCGTGCCACACGGCGACTGTCGAAGGCTACACCATCGAGGGCCACGTTCCGCCAGCCGACATCGCCCGGCTGCTTGAGGAACGTCCCGACGCCATCGGTCTTGCCGTGCCCGGCATGCCCATCGGCTCGCCCGGCATGGATTTCGGCGACGATGCCGAAGCCTACGACGTCTTTCTGGTGAAACCGGACGGCACTACCGAAGTCTTCTCGTCCTATCCGGCGAGCTGAAGTGGAGCAGGTCGCAACACTTTCGCCTGTCGCACTCGGCTTTCTGGGCAGTCTCGCCGCCGGTCTGATGACCGCCGTCGGAGCGACGCCCGTCCTTTTGGGCAAGACCCCCTCGCGCAAATGGCGCGATATCTCGCTCGGTTTTGCTGCTGGGGTCATGCTTGCCGCATCGTTCTTCTCGCTCATCATCCCCGCCCTCGACGCGGCAGAGGGGCGATACGGAGACGGTGCGATACCTGCACTGATCGTCTGCATCGCGATCCTGATGGGCATGGGTGCGGTCGCCCTGATGAACGAAATGATACCGCACGAGCATTTCAGCAGCGGTCGTGAGGGCCCGGAGGCCGTCTCGCTACGACGTGTGTGGCTCTTCATCATTGCCATCACGATCCACAATGCGCCGGAGGGTCTGGCCGTCGGCGTCGCGTTCGGTGCCGACGGTTTTACAGGCGGATTTCCCGTCGCTCTCGGGATCGGATTGCAGAACGCGCCTGAAGGGCTGGCTGTTGCAGTCGCCCTACTGGGCGAGCGATACTCGGCGGGCCGTGCGTTCGGCATCGCAGCACTGACTGGTTTGGTCGAACCCGTCACGGGCTTTCTTGGTGCCGCGGTGATCGTCGTGGCGCAGCCTCTCTTGCCCTGGGGTCTGGCTTTTGCGGCGGGCGCGATGCTCTATGTCATCAGCCACGAGATCATCCCGGAAACCCATCGCAGCGGCCACCAGAAGCAGGCGACGACCGGGCTCGCGATCGGCCTCGTCGTCATGCTGTTCCTAGATGTCTGGTTGGGGTGATTCATGGCAATTCGCTCCATTGGCATTTGCACAGCTGTCGCGGCGCTCGCCGCCGATCAGGCATCGAAGGCGTTCGTGCTCGCGAATGCGGAAACGCTCGCCCCCGGCGTCGCTGTGTTCCCCGGCTTCAACCTGATCTTCCACCGCAACTACGGCGTGACCTTCGGGTTCTTTCAGAATGTGCCGTGGTGGCTCCTTGCATTGGTCGCCACCACCATCGTCCTGTTTCTTGCCGTCTCGCTAATCCGGGCAACGCGGGCAGCCGAGGCGGTTGCCTACGGCATGGTGATCGGCGGCGCTCTTGGGAATGTCGTGGATCGTTTTCGCTTTGGCGGTGTGACCGACTTTCTGGATTTCTATCTCGGAACGGCGCATTGGCCAGCGTTCAACCTCGCGGATGTCTTAGTGGTCTGCGGCGTCGGGATTTTGCTGATCTTCTCGGGGCGCGAAAAGGTCGCTGCGTCCGAAACCTCAAGATAGATCTCGGTGATTTCAATCGGCATCACTGTTCTCCGCATTTCCGGAATGTCAGGTATCATCCTCACATTCTGTGCATTCGGCCTCGGCGCTTTGGCGGTTCTCGCTCTGCCACCATTCTCGATGCCGGTGCTTTTGCCCGTCGCGTTTGGCGCGCTGTATCTCCTCACGGTCGGAGAGAGCCGCATGCGGGCCGGACTTGCCGGATGGGCGTTCGGCGTTGGCTTCTTCCTGTTCGGATTGTCCTGGATCGCGGAGAGCTTTTTCGTCGACGCGGAGCGGTTCGGCTGGATGGCCGTTCCTGCGGTGGCTGGACTGGCCGCCGGCCTTGCGCTGTTTCCGGCGGCGGCAATGGCAGCGTTCGCATGGAGCAGGACGAAAGGTGTCTCCGGCGCATTGATCTTCGCGGTCTGCTGGTCGGTTTCGGAATGGCTTCGAGGCACCGTGCTGACAGGCTTTCCCTGGAACCTGATCGCCTATGCATGGGCCGACTACGATGTTCCGCGCCAGACGGCGGCATGGGTTGGCAGCTACGGACTTGGCCTCCTCACAGTTCTGCTGTCGGTCCTGCCCGTAACGCTCCTCATGCGGAACCGTCGGCACAATACGTTCGCCGCATTTGTTTTCATGTCGGTCGTGGCGAGTGCCGGATCCATCGGCACGGTTCGCATTATGGCCACCACACCGCCAACAGACACAACCGTCAGGATCGTTCAGGTAAACATTCCTCAGACGGAGAAATGGGACCCCGCGTTCCGCGACCGGAACATATCCCGCTATCTGGACCTGTCTGCGCAGTCTGGCAGCTTCGACGTCCTTCTCTGGGCCGAAAGTGCATTTCCCGGTTATCTCGACGAGGATCCTGGAATGTTGGATCAGATTGCCGAACGTCTGCCTGAGGGCCGCGTTCTTCTCACCGGGGCACAGACGCGCGAGTCGGATGGCACTGACATACGCTATAGAAATTCGATCCTCGCGGTCGATCAGACCGGACGGATCGTCACGAGATACGCCAAGCATCATCTCGTGCCGTTCGGGGAATACGTTCCCTTGCGGGGTTTTCTTCCGCTCCAGCGACTGACCGCGGGTCTGGGGGACTTCACTCCCGGTCCCGGCCCTCAGACCGTTGAGCTACCCGGTTTATCTCCGGTCGGCCTTTCGATCTGCTACGAGGCCATTTTTCCGGGACGTGTCGTAGACGCCGCTTCGCGTCCGGACTGGATATTCAACGCCACCAATGACGCTTGGTTCGGTGCGTCTCTCGGTCCCCGGCAACATCTGGCCTCTGCCAGGATGCGCGCGGTCGAAGAGGGGCTGCCTTTGGTTCGCGCGGCCAACACGGGCATTTCAGCAGTTATCGATGGGTACGGCCGGATCGTCGCCCGCCTCGGGCTCGATGAGACCGGCGTGCTGGACGCCCGCTTGCCAGTTGCGCTCCCGGCCACGCCATTCGCGAAATACGGGCAGATGATGTTCCTGCTCGTTTTGGCAGCGTGCATCGCGGGAGCCATTGGGTTGACTATTGGAAAGGAAAAGGCACCATGATCGTGATCTTCGGAGCATTGGCCGGCACCGCATGGGGCGGATATCTCGCCAAGAAGCGTGGCGGCAACAGGCTGGACATCGCCCAGTACGCGGCAAGTTCCGCGATCGCATTCGGACTCCTGGCGTTGTTCGCCTCGATCGTTCTCGCACGGGTTCTATGAACCGCCGTCCAAGGCCGGATAGGCGCTAGGCGAATATGTCGATCGGCGTCCCGTCCCGCACCATCGCGTAGATATCCTCAATTTCGCGGTCCGACACCGCGATGCAACCCGCCGTCCAGTCTGGCTTGATCGCGTCGATGCCGGGTCGTGGCCCCCCATGGATGAAAATATCACCGCCCGGTTCACGTCCCTGGGCAGCGGCAAATGCGATATCGGCCTCGTTCGGATAAGAGATTCCGATGGAGAGATGGAACAGACTGTCGGGATTGCGTCGGTCGACGGTATAAGCCCCTTCGGGCGTTTTCCCGTCACCCTCGAACTGCTTGGGCCCCTCGGGCGCGAAACCGAGGTCTATCCTGTAGGCTTTCAGGACCGAAGTATTGTTGAACAGGAACAGGTTCCGGTCACCTTTGAACATCTGCAACCGGGTGACCTCGGGCCCATCGTAGGTTCGGAATTTGCTGGCGCACCCTGCAAGGCCAAGTGCAAGTCCGCCCAAGAGTGCCGTTCGTCGTGTCGTTTTCATCATGTCGTCCGCTCGATCTTTTTACCTGTCCACTCATATCGGTATCGGTATGTCTGATCAATCAATGGCCGTGCGCCAGGGCTCCCTGCGCCATCTTCTCGCCCACTTGCTCACCCCCGGACCCGTCCGGCCGATCCTTCTTGGCCCGGAGCAGCCTTAGTGCGTTGGCGACTACCAGTAGCGAAACGCCGACATCCGCAGCGATGGCACCCCACATTGTTGCCATGCCGAACGCTGTCAGCCCGACGAACAGCGCCTTCGTCGCAAGCGCAATTGCGATGTTCTGATGGATGACGTTCATGGTGCGGCGCGAATGCTCGATCAGCCACGGCACTTTGGAAATATCGTCTGTCATCAGCGCAATATCGGCCGTTTCGATGGCTGCATCCGATCCGACCGCGCCCATGGCGATGGCGAAATGCGCCCGCGCCATGGCTGGGGCGTCATTCACACCATCTCCGATCATTGCCACGACATCGTAACTGGCAACCAGTTCTTCGATTGCCGCCACCTTGTCTTCTGGCAGGAGTTCTGCGCGAACCTCATCGATGCCGACTTCCGCCGCCACGGCGCGCGCCGTGCGTTCATTGTCGCCGGTCAGCATGATGATCTTTTTTACGCCCTGGGCATGCAGGCGTGCCACGACCACCTTCGCATCCGGGCGGATGCGGTCGCGCAGTTCGATCAGGCCCAGCAGGCGGTCTGCGGAGCCTACGGCAACGAGTGTGCTGCCAGCCCCTTCTATCCGTTCCAGCAGGTCGCGGGGGATCGCTTCGCCAAGCCCCTTCTCGGTCGCAAATCGATCCGAGCCGAGCCAGACGGGCTGACCCTCCCAGGTTCCCTCGACACCGCGGCCCGGCACCGTTTTGGTGTCGGTAGCCGCCGACTGCCTCAACCCGTCGCGTTCGCCGCGCGCCAGGATGGCCCGCGCCAGAGGATGCGAAGAGCGGGCTTCCAACGCGACAGCGGCGCTCAGAAGGTCGCGTTCGACCGTGCCGCCTAAAGGATGCAGGCCCGCGACCTCCGGTTCTCCCATGGTGATCGTCCCGGTCTTGTCCATTGCCAGAGCTGTCAGGCGTGACGGAGCCTCCACATAGGCACCGCCCTTGATCAGCACGCCATTGCGTGCCGAGGCCGCGAGCGAAGCGACGATGGAGACCGGCGTAGAAATCACGAGCGCACAGGGGCAAGCGATTACCAGAAGAACCAGCGCATTGTAGAACCAGTAATTCCATGCCCCCGCGAACAGCAGCGGCGGAACGACGGCGATTAGAATCGCCAGCGCCATCACGATGGGCGTGTAAATGCGGGCGAATTTCGTGACCCATTGCTCGACCTCGGCGCGGCGCGAATGGGCGTCGCCTACCATACGGATGATTTTCGAGAGCACGGTATCGCCCGCGGCCTTCGTGGCCCTGACCGTCAACGTGCCGTCGCCATTAATTGTGCCAGCGTAGACCTCGTCTCCGGCTTCCTTGGCGACTAGTGCGCTTTCCCCGGTAATCGGAGCCTGATCAACATCGCCCCGACCCTCGGTCACCTCTCCGTCGAGCGGGATACGGTCTCCGCCGCGCACCACGAAGCGGTCACCGATCGCAACCTGAGCCGCAGGAACATCGGTCTCTGATCCGTCGGCGCGAATGACGCGCGCCGTGGGTGGTGCCAGGTCCAACAGGGCCGAGACCGCGTTGCGCGCACGCCCCACGCTCCAGGATTCGAGAGCGAGGGACAGAGCAAAGAAGAATGCGACCGTCGCCGCCTCGAAAAACTCGCCCAGCCCGATCGCACCGGCTACGGCAACGATCATCAGGAGGTTCATGTCAGGCGACAATCTACGCGCGGCGGACCATGCTTTGGGGGCGACCAGCCAGGCTCCGAACACCACCGCCAGCATGAACAGCCCCATCTCGACCAGAGGCATAGACGTCTCGCCATGACCGGAGAAGAGCCGCAGCGCGCCGCCCGCCCCCGTCTCGACGATGTGGTAAAGGAACCCCGCGGCCCAGAAGCCGCCGCTGAGTCCGGTGAAGAGGCGTTGACGTGCGAAATGCGCCGCCTGATCCGCTTCGGCGCTTTCGGCATCCCACATCTTCGCGCTCATCCCAGTCGACCCGACGATCTTGATGATCTTATCGTCGCTGAGCGGTTTGGCGCTTTTGAGGATGGTCATGCGCCCGTTGATCACATCGAAGGCCAGATGCTCGCTGCCGCCGACTTCCGGCCCGACGACCTTGTTCAGGATCGCGACCTCTTCCGCACAATCCAGCCCGTTAACGCGAAAACTGCGTCCGGAGGATGGTGGAGGTGCTGCCACCTGCGCGGTGTCTTCGGCCGTCTGGCCACAGCAAGCCTTTGTGTCTTTGCGATCATCCTGATGACCGTGCGGATGCGTGTCTGGACCGTCGTGGGACATGGGAAACCTCTGAGAATAAGCGTTGAGCCAAAGATAGGAGCTTCAGTTGCTAGAGGTTCAAGAAGTTTCTTGGGATGTTCTGTGCTTAAGGCCATCACAATCAGCGTATGCGGTGTCTGGATCCCACCTTCCCGGGGTTAATCTGATCTGAGACTCAGGTCCTGTTGGATAGCAGGAAGTGAGTTTCTCCATGGAGAGTACGAGAGAGTTTCTCACGCGGTTGGGCGTTGAGGTCTCACAGACGGGTCACCGGCGGTGGCCGGATCGCGTCAAGGCGCGGATCGTGGCGGAAACGCTGGCGCCGGGCGCGACGGTGAATGACGTGGCGCGGAAGTATGACCTGCGGCCGAACCATCTTTCGGCGTGGCGGCGTATGGCCAAGGATGGCGACCTCGTTCTGCCCGCACCAGAGGCAGAGGCGGAGTTCGCGCCGTTGGTGGTGTTCGATGTGGAGACGCCTCCACCGACCGAAGCTGCTGAACCGGTGACCTCAGAGATCGAGATCATGGTCGGCGCAGTTGCTGTCCGGCTGGACGGTGCCACGCCTGCGGGCCGGATTGCGGAAATTGTCCACGCGCTCGGTGGTGGCGCATGATCTTCCCGTCGAACCGTGTGCGCATCCTCGTGGCGACGCAGCCCGTCGATTTCCGCAAGGGACACGATGGCCTCGCCGCCATGGTGCAATCCGTGCTCCGAAAGGACCCGTTCACCGGGACGGTCTTCGTGTTCCGGGCCAAGCGCCTGGATCGGCTGAAGCTGTTGTACTGGGACGGGACCGGTCTGGTCATGGCGTACAAACGGCTGGAGGACACGACCTTCACCTGGCCCGCGATCAGGGAAGGGATGATGGCGCTGAACCACGCGCAATTCGAAGCGCTTTTTTCTGGTCTGGACTGGCGCAAGGTGAAGGCCTTGGAGACCCGCTCACCAGCTGCGGCGGAGTGACTCAGGGGCGTCGAATGCAGCGGTCACGGCTTTGATTTTGGTCTACAAATCCGGCCATGACCGCCGCCGCCAAAGACCTCGATCTGTCCGTTCTGCCGCCGGAATACCGCGCTGCGTTCGAGGCGCAGGCCGCCCGTGTGGCGGAACTGGAGGAGACCAACCAGCGTCAGGAACATCTGATCGCCGAGATGCACCATGCGCTCTACGGCAAGAAGTCTGAAAAATTGAACGAGGACGACCGGCAACTGGCCTTCGAGGATCTCGAGGTTGCGCTTGCCGAGGTCGAAGAGAAGAAATCGGAGCAGGTCCCTGGCGACGAAAAGCCCAAACGCAAACGGGTCGCCAAGCGTAATCGCGGCAATCTGCCCGAGGGGCTGCCGCGCATCGAGCAGGTGATCGAGCCGGATAGTCTCGAGTGCCCCTGTGGCTGCGGGTTGATGCACAGGATCGGCGAGGACCGCAACGAGCGGCTCGACATCCTCCCGGCACAGTGCCGGGTGATCGTGACCGTGCGACCCAAATACGCCTGCCGCACCTGCACCGACGGGATCACGCAGGCACCGACGCCGCCTTGGCTGATCGAGGGCGGGCTGCCCACCGAAGGGGCCATCGCGCATGTGCTGGTCAGCAAATATGCGGACCACCTCCCTTTATACCGGCAGTCCCAAATCCTGGCCCGATCCGGCATCGACATTCATCGGTCCACGCTGGCGGACTGGGTCGGGGTAGCGGCCTTCCACCTCCGCCCTGTCGTGGACCGGCTGGCCGAGCACCTGAAGACGTCCACGAAGCTGTTCATGGACGAAACTACGGCGCCAGTGCTGGACCCGGGCCGCGGGCGCACGAAAACCGGCTTTCTCTGGGCTCTGGCCCGCGATGATCGATCATGGGGCGGCGATGACCCGCCCGGCGTGGTCTATTTCTACGCCCCCGGGCGCCATGGCGAACATGCCGAAACTTTCCTGACAGGCTTCAACGGTATTCTGCAGATCGACGGCTACCCAGGCTACAACCGGCTGACCAGACCGGCGCGCAAGGGCGGCGATCCCGTCATCGTGGCGCATTGCTGGGCCCACGCCCGCCGCAAGCTCAAGGAGATCTTTGACCGCGACGGCTCGGAAATCGCCGCAGAGGGCCTGCGCCGGATTGCCGAGATTTACGCCATCGAAAAGGACATCCGCGGCACGCGTCCCGGCCAGCGCCTGTCCGCCCGTCAGACCCGATCCGACCCACTGGTCGCCGCCTTCGGAGACTGGCTGCAGGCGCAGCGCCTGCGCATCTCGGCCAAGTCACGCCTCGGCGAAAAACTCGCCTATATCCACCGCCACTGGGACGGCTTACAGACCTTCCTGACGGACGGCCGCGTCGAGATCGACTCCAACAGCGTCGAAAATCTCGTGCGCCCAATAGCTCTCAATCGCAAGAACGCGTTATTCGCGGGTCATGACGAAGGCGGCCGTGCTTGGGGTCGCATCGCCTCCTTGATCGAGACATGCAAGATCAACGGCGTGGAGCCATTCGCCTACCTGAAATCTACGCTCGGAGCGATCGCCGCAGATCATCCGAAAAACCGCATTGACGACCTGCTGCCTTGGAACTTCCAGCCGTCAACCTAAAAGCCCGGTGCCCTCCAGCCGCCGCTTACGCCCTTTCGGCCGGGCCGATAATGGAACACCACGCCCGGTGGCGCCGAGCCGTTCCAGCCCCGGTCATCGCGCAGCACCGCCCAAAGGTAGCCGGTCTTCGTCTTGCCACGCCCCGGGTCCAGAACAGGAGCGGTCGTCTCGTCGACATAGAGCCGGGTGCCGCCTTGCTTCAGCAGCACCGCCATTCGGTCCACCACCGGCGCAATCAGCGCACCGGTTCGACCCATCCAATCGGCGAGGACCGATCGGTCGATCGGCACACCGTGCCGCGCCATGACCACGGCTTGGCGGTTCAGGGGCATGTGCTCGGAATGCTTGGACACGGCGATCTGGGCCAACAGCGCCTCGGTGGGCCAGCTGCCCTCCAGAAGATGCGCCGGGGCTTTGGCCTGAACCACACCCGCGCGCCCTTTGGGGCAAGCGTATTTCGGGCGGATCGTGACGATCACCTGATAGCGCGCCGGGATGTAGTCCAGCCGATCGACCCTGTCCTCACCGATCCGCGCCATGTCGCCGCAACCGCATGGGCAGACGATGCTGTCAGGCTCGATGACACGCTCGACGCGCGGCAGGTGTTCCGGCAAGGCGCGCGCCTTGCGCTTCTTGCGCGGCGCCTTCTTCTCGGGATCGGTCTCGCTGGCCGCGATCTTCGCCTCGACCGCGGCAATCTGTTCCTGGGTTTCGGCGATGGCCGCTTCCAGATCCTCGAGAGCCAGCTCGAGCTGCGTGGGGTCCAGCTTCTCGGATTTAGGGCCGAACTTCGCATGCCGGTATTGACCGATCTGGCCTTCCAGCTTCTCGATCAGGGCCTTCAACTCGGTGATGAAGGCGTCCTTTTCGGCACCCACCGCTTGTTCATGCTGGCGGGCGGCACGCTCGACCGCCAGCTCGAACTGCGCGGCCTCGAACGCCTTCACAACCTCGGGCGGAAGGTCCGGAAACTGGCTGAGATCGAAGGGCTGAGACATGCGGATTCATAGCCGTTCCGAACAGGAAAGGCCAATAAAACAACGCCAAAACAGCTGAGTAAATCATCCCGCCGCAATGGGTGGAGCGACCCGTTGCGCAACGATCCGGCGCCAATCCAGTCCTTCGAACAAAGCCTCGTGCTGGGCCCGCGACAGCCGCATTGTCCCGTCCTGAACTTTGGGCCAAGCAAAGCTGCCTTGTTCCAGAACTTTGTAGATCATCACGAGACCGGTTCCGTCCCAGACCAGAATCTTCAACCTGTCGCCGCGTTTCGAACGGAATATGATCGTCACCCCGGAATGCGGATCGAGCTTCAGCTCGGTCTGCACGATCAGCGCCAGCGCCCGATGTCCGCAGCGGAAGTCCACCGGCCGCGTCGCGATCAGGATCGGCTGGCGCTGCCCCGCGACGATCATGCCGGTTCTCGCAGCGCACGCGCCACCGCTGCTGCCCGCTCTGCCGGAACATCGCCCGGCACCCGCAGCACGAGATCGTTGCCGATCTCAATCGTGATGACGCCGCCGGTCCGGTCGGCATCCATTGACGGACACACGTCCTCAGGCTCCACCGAAACCGGAACAAATGCCGGCAGAGGGGCGTCTGACGGCATCCTGGCCATGGCGTCAGCGGGCAGGACAAGACGGCCCTCGCGCGCCTGACGCCGCCAATCCGAAAGCTGATGCGCTGCCAGATCATGCTGCCGCGCAACGTCCGCCACCCGCGCGCCCGGCTGAAAGCTCTCGGCCACGATCCGGGCTTTCACCTCATCCGGCCAGCGCCGATATCCACGCGTCCGCTGCAGAACCTCGATGCAACCGTCAAACCCGTCCCCGCCGTCCGCCATCATCATCTCCTTCTGAATGCTCAGAACGAGACTCGTCCCTCGGTCAGCGTCGGGAAACCGCAGAAATCAATGGGGCGGAAACGGCGCATACCAATCAGCACTGTACCTCCTCTGAACTGTTCGGGCGCGACAGCGAGGCGATTGGACTTGACCTTCCATCTACGGGAAGCACTATTTGCGGTCCCAGTGTAGTTTTTGAAAGGCTGGGCTATTCTTTGGGCTGGAGCGGTCAGTTCGAATACCATGAACGCGCGAAACAGCGGCTGGCCACTGTTGTGCCGCTGACGCTGGCGCTGATCTTTCTGCTGCTTTACCTAAACTTCCGCCGCCTGACGGAAACCTTGATCGTGATGCTGTCGCTGCCTTTCGCTCTGGTCGGTGGCATTTGGCTCATGTGGTTCATGGGCTTCAACATGTCGGTTGCGGTGGCCGTCGGGTTTATCGCGCTGGCCGGGGTGGCGGCTGAAACCGGAGTGATCATGTTGATCTATCTCGATCAGGCGTTGAATGAAGCGCGTGCCCGCGCGGGCGACAGGGACCTGACCCGCGACGAGCTCCACGCCGCGATCATGGTGGGTGCAGTAGACCGCGTGCGCCCCAAGATGATGACAGTTGTCGCAATCATGGCCGGCCTGATGCCGATCCTTTGGGCGCATGGCACCGGGTCCGAGATCATGCAGCGCATCGCAGTGCCCATGATCGGGGGAATGGTGTCGTCAACCTTGCTGACCCTGATCGTCATTCCGGCGGTTTATGCCATCATCAAAGGGTGGAGCCTGAAGCAAGCCGGTACAGTGCCTGATTTGGCCCTCGGGCGGGCCGCAGAATAAGGGCAACGGCGTCAAGCAAGCAATAGGATATTGAGATGTATGCTCGAAACCTATGGAGTCACCGCGACTTCGACCATGCGGATTGTAGTGTCGCCATCCCCGCCGCCGGTCGGCTGCGTCCAGGCCACAAACGTACCGGCGTCTCCGCGCGCCATTCGGGGAAAACCGATCGATCCGCCGCCCCGATTGATATGGAGCGCCTGAGGCGCTGCGCATCCGGTACTTCGCGATATGTGGCACATGACGATCGCTTCACCGCCTCCCACATATTCAATCCAGAGCGCCAATGCGCTTCCATCCGGCATTTGCAGAACATCCACCCGTCCCGCGGCTGTGCCGAGGTCAATGCGGAGCGGTTCGTCAAACTGCGCGCCGCCATCGTCCGAAAACGCGATATAAACCTCCGGTTTATTCTCAGCTGCAGTGAACCAGATGACGGACACCTTGTCGTCCATCGTATCAACAGCTGGGCCATTTACGGGGCAGCCGGCAATTTCCCATCCGTCGTCGTGAACAGTGAGGGGTTGCGTCCAGTCCCCTCCGGTAGATCGAACAATCGAAATGTCGCGGATTTCATCGGCGGTTCGATCACGATAGACCGCCACGATATCGCCCGAAGCGGTCCGCGCTGCGGACGTCTGACAACAAGTACAAGCGCGCGCGTCCAACAGGCTTTCTGGCTTCATCGTTCCGTCAGAGTTGATCTGTCGTGCGCGCAGCTGCATCGCATTCTCGAAGTTTTCGCCTTCTGTTTGACTGTCATACTCCCGGCCATCCAGCCACAGCGCCGTCAACCCGCCAAACTGATCGGGAACCAACGAAACAAAACCGTGCTCGCGTTGTGATCTGTCATCATGGGGAACAAGCGGTTCCGTCCAGCTTCTGCCTTCATCTTTAGAAAAAGCGATATTGACGTCATATTGGTAATCACCCTCCCCATTCAGTTTAAGCCATTGTGCCGCCAGGCCGCCATCAGCCAGCACCGCTACCGATGGAAAATCGGCCCAGTTGATGTAAATCTTTGACGATTTATGAATTGTGCGAGCGTCCGACCACTCGCTGCCATCAAGGATGGCCATGCGAACTTCCGCTTCGGCTCCGTTTTCTTCTGTCCAACTCAATATGACCCGGCCATCCGGCAAGGTTGCAAGTGATGGCTCACGGGCACCGATGCCGACCGGGGCTGCGCGGTCGGTCAATCTGAAGAGGTCGGTTTCCTCGGCATATGTTGCGGTGAAAGAACTGAAAAATGCACCAATACTCAATATGGACGCATAAAGACATTTACTCATGAAAACGTTCTTCCGCCAGTTGTGGCCATGTCGCGGCGAACCTAGTAGTCGTTGACCGCGAACCAAACTCCACCCTCTTATCTGTCGAAACGGCTTAATTGATCCCATTGGCACGCTGCAATGCTCGAATATACGTCACGATAGCAAGGATCTCTGATCGCGTCACGCCTTCAACCGCTGGCATGTTTCCAAATTTCCAATGATGCGCCCGCACTCCATTTTGCGCCGCGAGGACAAACGCCATGTCGCTGTGATGGCTCGGTTCGTAAATCTTGTGAACAAGCGGTGGAGCAACGCCATCCCGGCCTTGCCCGTTCAGGCCGTGGCACACGGCACAGACCGCATCATAAGCGCCTGCGCCGATTTGCTCCTGCTCTGTAAAACTTGCTGGTAGCGTGACAGTTACAAGCGCGCCTGCGGGAAGCGCGACGCCCTCATCCGTCTGCGTACCCGTTTGAGAGTAATCCGGCTGCATGATGTACCAGCCTGCTGAAGCAACGGCGATCAAAGCAAAGAATATCGCTGCCCATTTCATCCCATCAAACTCCTTCATGATGTTGCTATGGCCCCCTGCCCTACCAAAGACAGAGCTGGGTATCTCTGCTTGGATCGCTCGAATTGGCCAGCCTCTTGTGGCGCAGTGTTGTCTGGCTGAGCATGCCCCAATGGCTGAATCGATTTGTTTAAAAAGGCCATGATTTCCTGATACCGGATCCGCGTGTCTTCCAGCGTCTGATAGTAATTGAAGAGCTCTTTCAGCGGTGCCGAGAAGTCCTTGTGTGCTGCCAGGACGGCCACCAGCGCGCCGAGTGTAATGCGACCTTCGATGACAAAATATCCACCCAAAGAGTAGAACAGGAATGGCGTCAGCGCGGTCAGAAAATTGTTGAGGGCCTTGATGAAGAACTTCAGACGGAAAATCTTCCTGCGCACGCGCTCAAGCTCTCTAAAACTTGTACTCACTGGCAGCAGCCCGGCCGGATTGACCTGTCGTTCGCGCAACTGATCGCTGAGCTGCCTGCCAAGTTGTCGGACTTCCCTGATCCTTGTGCGTGAAAGGGCGTTGACCCGGCGTTGTAGCTTGGGCAGCAGCACGAGTTGAATTGGCAGCACCGTCAGTGCGGCGGCACCCAACACAGGGTCCTGAACGAACATGAAAGACAGGATCGTCAGAAGCGTACCGCCTTGCAGGATTGGTAGCGCAAGGACATCTGCAGCAAAGCCACCTATGGGCTCAACTTCCTGTGCGAGAATAGGGATGATTTCGCTCTGGTTTCGGGAGTCTGCATCGCTGCGCCATTGCCGATAGACCAGCAGGCGGAAGCGCCGCAGAAACCGCTCCGCGACATACCCTTTGAAGACGTTAAGACCATATTTGTTTAGCCCGTTCAGGATGATCGCCAGAAGATAGAGACCACAAAGCAGCATGAGAAAAACGACCTGGTCGAGGTCGCGTCCCAAAACGGCAATGGGGAAGCGATCAGAGTCCAAAGCGTTGTTTACGATCTGCTTTGGCAATTCGAGCGTCAGATAGAGAATAGGCATCGCGATGAGGCTAACCATGATCATCAACGCTTGCTGCCTTCTTGAATAGCGCAAGACGGTGCTGAAAAGACTTCCTTCGAGCCCTCGTATGGGCTCTGCGTGGAACGCAGGCATGCTGCGGTCCTTCCAAAGCTTCAGAACGCCGCGAATTGCAAGATATAAGCCAACACTGATCAGCAGCGCAGGCGCCAAGACCAGTATGAGATGAATGAACGGGTGAACCCAGTCTGGCGTGGCATCGTTGTAGTCGTATCCGAACGCGGCAGATACGTTATGTACAAACACGTGATATCTATCCAAGAGTGACATGGAAAAGTCTAGCCCTTGGATTTCGGCGCAAGGTGATCGTGCACGATGATGACGCCCCACATGCCCGCTTCCCGGTGGCCGGGGATCAAGCATACGAACTCCAGGTTGGTCATATCGGAGAACTCCCAGATCAACTCGGCATTTTGTCCACTAGGGATAGAAACTGAATTGGCGTTGTCATGTTGCATATCGGGATGTTCGCGCATCCACTGCTGGTGTTCTGCAACCTCGTTAAAGGAGCCGAGAAAAAACTCGTGATCCAGTCCGCCCAGATTGCTGATCAAAAAGCGGATAACTGAACCGCTCTCGATGTGGAGTGCGTCCGGCTCGAAAAGCATGTAGCCGCTTTCTGTCTCCCTGATGGACAATTCAATCGTCGTGTCGATTGAGGAGCCATCACCGGGTTTCCCGATCGGATCATGGCCAGGCACTTCGAAGGCTCGGGCGTGAGGCTGCTGGCCCTTGCCACTGGAAGCGCCCACTGAAAAAGCCGGAAGGACGAGCGCAAGGGCGATGGTGCAGGTTCTCAGGAAATTCGTCATGCTCGGCTACCTCCGTAGCGCTTGATTTTTTGGGATCTTCTTGCTTGCTCGGGCCAAGCCTCAAAGCGATGGGGCCAAGGCGTTTGCCCTGGCCCCATGGATTTTCATCACTTGATCTGTGTGACAGTGAGTTTGCCCTTGACCCGGTCAGCGACGAATTCGATGTCCTGACCTTCCGACATGTTCGCGATCATCGTCTCGTCCGCGCGAAACACCATGGTCATGGCGGGCATGTCGAGCGTGACCAACGGCCCGTGGATGATTGTAACCTTGCCGGCCTTGGCGTCGATTTTCTTGATGGTGCCGCTCGTGTATTCCACGTCAGCCTGAGCCATCTGCTCACCTACTGCGACCTCACGGTGCATGCCGGATTCGTAGTGGCCGGCGATCAAGCATGCCGCTTCGAATGTGCCAGAATTTGAGAAAGTCCAGACAACCTCGCCCGAAGCGCCCGCATCGAGACGGATACGGTTCGGATCGTCATGTTCCATGTCCATCTTGGCCATTTCGATCTTATGCTCGGCATTACGCTCTACCGTGTCGAGGACGAATTCATGCTCCAGCTCACCCTTGTTGGTGATGTTGAAGCGGATGGTTTCGCCCTCCTTGATATCCATCGGCTCACTCTCGATCAGCATCTGGCCCTCATCGTTTTCGAGCAAAGTGACGTCGATTGTGCGGTCAACCTTGGCGGCGTCACCCGGCATGCCGACCATCATTGCGGCTGGCTTGGTCTCCCCATGTCCGCCGTCGTGTGTACCTGCAGCAAAGGCCGGTGCTGATAGCGCGATCGCGAAGCTTGTCGTCAAAAGAAGATTTTTCATTTTATTGTCCTGTAGGTTGGTTCGGTTGGAGATGACGAAGGGCCGCTCAGCCCTTCG
>NZ_AWWI01000123.1 GCF_002760615.1 Puniceibacterium antarcticum
AAGCCTTGCCCCGACCGCGGCCGACGCCGCGGAGAACGCGGTGACCTTCCCGCCGCTCAACGTGCTGGAACATTACACCACGGTCCGGCGCGGCATCACGCGCGAGCATATGCTGACCACCCAGGCCGCGCTGGAGGCCATCAAGGCCGGCGAACCCGTCCCCACCGGCACCCATGTCGTCCTCGTCGATTACCAGAGCGACGTTCTGACCCGCTACCTCGTGGCCCAGAAACTGGACGAGGGCATCGACGACTGGGGCTACCAGTGGTTCTGGCCGGACGAGACCGTCAAGACCGACGAGAACATCGACCGGTGCTATGCCTGCCACCAGCGCTCGCGCCGCGATCGGGAGTTCATGTTCACCCACGACGACGCTCTGAACTTCACGCAGTGACCCCGGCACCCGGATCGGAGAGCCTTCGTTGAAATCCTCAATCATCCTCAAGCGGTTGGCGCTGCCCGCCGTGATGTCGGCCTTGCTGCTGCTGGCCCTGGCCTACTGGTGGCAGGGCAACCTGTGGCACGAGGTCTTCGGGACGGGGCTGTTCGCCCTGCTGGCCTGGCACATCGGCGTCAACCGGCGTTGGTTCACCGGCCTGCTGCGCGGAGGCT
>NZ_AWWI01000124.1 GCF_002760615.1 Puniceibacterium antarcticum
GTTCAGCCCCACCGGCCAAGCTGGTTGTCGGCACCGGCCATGGTGGTTGTCGCTCATCAACCGCTTACGGCAGCCCTCACCATCTATCTGATCCTCTACGGCTGGGCGATCCTGCGGGGCTCGATCCAAGAACCGCTGATGGATTTCACAATGCGCGGCCTAAAACTTGCGATCATCTGGACCCTCGTTTCCAGCGCCGGCGACTATGCCTCATGGGTCGGTGACACCATTCTCGAAGGTATCCCTGACTTTGTGGAAACACTGACAGGAGGGTCGATTGATCTTCCCTCCGATCCCGTGATGAGAATGGCTGGAAGAATTAGCCTCGAGGTTCAGGACCAATATGGCTCGGGCATTGCCGGGTCGATCTACGGATATGTGCTGTCGATCGTTGTCATCATTGCCGCTGTGCCCTTTGCCGCCATCGCCTTCGTCATCAGTCTTCTGGTGCATTTCGGCCTGACGCTCATGGCCTCGATCGGCCCCCTCTTCGTTGCTTTTGCCCTGTTCGATTTCACACGCGGCTGGTTCTTCGCCTGGCTTGGTCAGATCATGAACTTTGCGCTCCTCAAACTTCTGGTCATCATCCTCATGCAGGTTGTGATCTCGTTCATCGGGGATGTTTACGCGAACTTCAGTGTCACGGATGGCGTCGCTGCCGTCTCTGCCTTTCTGGTCGCGATGGCCTGCGGAACGCTCTTTTTCTTCCTGCTGCCGTCGATTGCCTCGGCGCTGAGCGCGGGGACCGGAGCCTCGACCGGGGCGCTGCAGCGGGTCGTGGAGCGCAAGGTTTTGGGCACCAAGTCGACCGGTGCCCGGGACATCGGTGCGATGGGATCTGCCGCGCGCAAGAGCTGAGCCCCCAACTCTCAAATTTCCAAGGTGACCTCATGAAGATACTCGCCCCGTTGCTGCTCCTGGCCGCCTCGGCCTGTGCCACGACCACGCCGCTGCCGGATGTGAAGGGCTCGGTCGTGCGCCCCCTCAATCCGACCAAATGGGACTATCAAGCCGCCGTTCTGGACAAACAGAAGGAAATCGGCGTCACGCCCCGGATCGAAGACGCCCGGGAAGGGGGTGAGCGGTGAAGACATCCCAAGACAAGGATCTGGCGGCCTACCTGAAACAGGCGCGCAGCTTTGATTACGACAGCCGGATCGCGGCCGAACGCTCCAAGCGCACGGCCTGGGGGATCGCGGGCATCGCCAGCCTGTTGGCGGTCAGCAGTGTCGTCGCGGTGGCCGTCATGGCGCCTCTGAAGCAAGTGGTGCCCTTCGTGATCCGCGTTGATCAGGCCAGCGGCGTGCCGGAGGTCATGACCTCCCTGAGCGACGGTAAGAGCACGTATGATGAGGCGGTGACACGCTATTTCCTGGCGCGCTACGTGCGGGAGCGCGAGGGCTATGCTTTTGCCGAACGCGAGGCGATTTTCCACGAGGTCACGCTGATGTCTTCGCCCGAGGAGAAGGCGCGGTTCTCGGCCTATTTCAACGGCACCAACCCCAAAAGCCCGCAATACGCCTATGGCACCGACACAAGGGCGGAAATCAAGATCCGCTCGATCTCGTTCCTGAGCGACAGTCTCGCACAGGTGCGCTTTTACAAGAGTGAGATCAACGATCGCGAAAACCTCACAACGCAAAGCCCGTGGCTCTCCACCTTGGCGTTCGACTTTGACGGCGACGCCGAAATCAGCGCGCAGGACAGGACCATCAACCCTCTGGGCTTCATCGTGACCAGCTATCGCGCAGATCCGGAGGTAGCCCAGTGACACGAACGGCAAAGCTCATCCTGAAACGCGCACTGACCTTCAAGGCAGCCCTCACCGCCGGAGCCCTTTTGGCGGCCGCGACGCCCGTGCTCGCCCTCGACATCCCGGACCCGTCCCGTTCGGACAGCCGTGTGCGTTCGGTCAACTACAACGCATGGGACGTCGTGCGTGTGGTCGGCACGCTGCGCACCTCGGTGCAGGTGGTCTTCGCGCAGACCGAGGAAATCATCGATGTCGGCAGCGGCGATACCCTTGCCTGGGAAATCGTGCCGCGCGGCAATATTCTCTATCTCAAGCCGCGGGAGAAGAACCCGCCGACCAACCTGCAGATCGCGACCATGCGCGAGGACGGCACGACCCGAACCTATTCCTTCGAGTTGATCGTGCGCGACGGCGCGATCACCAACAATTCCAAGGATGTCTATTTCCAGATCCGGTTTGACTATCCCACCGACACCGCAAATCGCAGGCGCGCAGAGGCAGCCGAGCAAAAAGCCCGTGCACAGGCCGAAGCCGCCAAAGCGAGGCTCGCGGAATCCGTCGCAACGTCAGGCACCAAGAACTGGCGCTATCTGGCCGCGGGATCTCGCGCGCTCCAGCCGTCGCAAGCCTACGACAATGGTGAAATGACCGTGCTGACCTTCTCGCGCATGACCCGCATGCCCTCCGTGTTCATCCTGGACGATGCAGGGGTCGAGCGCATGGCAAACACCACAGTGCGCAAGAACCAGATCATCGTGCACGACGTGGCCCCGGAACTGCGCCTGCGGCTCGGAGGCGAGGTGAGCGCTATCTACAACATGGGGCTGGCACATGCCTCTGGCGGCTACACCGGGACCGGCACAACCAGCCGCTCGGTGACACGCGAAATCATTGGACAGTAATCATGGCAGATGACGACCAAACGCCCGCCGCAGGTCCGGCCGGAACCGCCGTGCCCGGCGTTGACGGTGAACGCGGAATTTCCTCGATCACCGATGCAAAGCGCGCGGGCATCACTGAAAAGAAAAAGAAATATCTTGTTGCAGCCGGTCTTGTCTTCCTTGGCACGCTCGCGGTTCTGCAATGGCCCTCCGACGAAGACCCCGAGCCTGCGCAGGAGGAACAGAGAGAGGCCACCCAGATCCGGCCCGCGCGGGATTTCGATCCTGCCGACCTCTCTGAGACCGACGAGCCGGAGCAAATCAAAGACGATGAGGCGCCAGAAAAGCGCGAAGAGGAGCCCCTCGGGCCGATCGAGCGGGTGCGCAGGGACGAGCAGCAAGCTCCGGAGGAATTGAGCGAAGCCGAGCAGCTCTATGAAAGCTCAAAACGAGCCCCGGTGATGGCCTATCAGGGCAACAGGACAGGGCTTGCGGATCAGGGTGGCGCGCAGACTGGCGCCGCAGAGGCGGAGTTTTTCGCAGGTGGCTCCGCGGGCGCAGGCGTGCAAACCACGGGCCTCGCGGCGCAGCTCGTCACCAGTGACCGGCCATCGCAAAAGGCCAGGGTCCTCAAACATCCGAACCTGACACTCACGCAGGGCACGTCGATGCCCTGCGCGCTTGATACCGCGATGGATTCGACCGCACCGGGGATCGTGCGCTGCACGCTTACCGACGATATCTACGCAACCACCGGTGCCGTGATCCTGCTGGAGCGGGGAACGCGCATCGTGGGCGAATACCAGGGAGGCATGCAGCGCGGCCGCAAGCGCCTGTTTGTCATCTGGACCCGCGCGCAGACCCCCACGGGCGTGATCGTCAATCTGGGCTCACCCGGCGCCGATCCGCTTGGGCGCACCGGGCTCACCGGCGATGTCGACACCCAGTTCTGGACGCGCTTCGGGGGCACGATGATGCTCTCGATCATTGACGATGCCCTGGTTGTCGCGGCCCGTTCCGGGAGTGACGACGAAGGTACTGGCGAAAACACCCGGGTTGCGGCGCAGGGTCTGGCCCAGACCGAATTGGAAAACACCATCGACGTGCCGGTGATCCTGCGCAAGAACCAGGGCGAGGAAGTCTCTGTGCTGCTCGCCCGCGACCTCGATTTCTCCGGCGTGTACCGCCTGAAATGATGGATCAGCCGAACATACCGTCTCAGAAGACTGTGCCACCGGCGCTGGCGTCGCACCTGGCCCCCCTCGCGCGCTACCTTGAGCGTGACGACGTTCTGGAAATCTGCATCAACCGGCCCGGCGAAGTCTTCGTGGAAGACACTGTCGGAGGATGGGAGCAGATTGCAGCCCCGGAGCTGAGTTACAGTTTTCTGCAGGGCTTCGTTGCAACCGTTGGCACGTTCTCACGCCAGCAGGTCAACGAAACCACGCCCCTCCTCTCAGGCTCTTTGCCGCAGGGCGAACGCATCCAGATTGTCTGCCCGCCCGCAGTCCCGGCCGGGGCCGTCAGCATCACCATTCGCAAGCCCGCACAGCGCAGCTTCTCGCTCGATGATCTGCTGGGACAGGGCATGTTTGCCGAAGTGGAAAATGCCCCGACCGCCCTGAGTGCAGAAGATGCGGCGTTGCTTGAGTTGCACCGCGCAAAGGACTGGCGGGCCTTTCTGCACGAGGCGGTCCTGGCAAAGAAGAACATCCTGGTGTCCGGATCGACCGGCTCGGGCAAGACCACCTTTTCCAAGGCGCTCATTCCGCTGATCCCGGCGCAGGAACGGCTGCTCACGATCGAGGACACGGTGGAGCTGGAGCTGCCGCAGCCAAATGTCGTGCGGATGATCTATTCCAAGGGCGGGCAGGGCGAAGCGCAGGTGACTGTGCGGGATCTGCTGGAAAGCGCGCTGCGCATGCGCCCGGATCGCATTTTCCTGCAGGAGCTGCGCGACGCTTCCGCCTTTTACTATCTGCGCAATGTGAACACCGGGCATGGCGGATCGATCACCACGATCCACGCAGAGTCCGCCGCCCTGGCCTTTGAGCAACTGGCGCTTCTGGTGAAAGAGAGCGACGCGGGCCGGGACCTCAAACGAAATGAGATCAAGGACATGCTCTATCAGATGGTCGACGTGGTCGTGCAGATCACGAAAACCGAGGCAGGCCGCAGGGTGCGCGAAGTCTACTTCGATCCCAGCCGCAAACTGGCGCAGACGTCATGATTGTCCAGAACTGGCACCGCCTGGACATCGCCGCCCGTGCCGCCGCGATCATTGCCGCCGTCCTCTTTGCCGTGATCGGCGGGGGTGTGACGGCGGCCTATGCCTTGCACTGGGGGCTGAACATCCCCGTCGCGCTCCCGCGTGCTCTGCTGCTCTGGCCCCGCGTTGCCCTTGCCGGATATACTGATCCCGAGACCGTAAAATGGATCAAGCTGTCGGGATATGCGGGTCTCGTGCCCGGCATCGTGCTGGGCGCTGCCATCCTGAAGGCCCGCCCGAAACCGGATGTGCATGGCCGCGCCGAATTTGCGAGGGAGTCCCGCATCAGGCAAGCGGGCATGAGGTCGAAGACGGGCATCATCGCGGGCTTCACAGGCTCCCTGCCTGCGCGCAATTACGGCAAGCCGGTGGATCGCTGGGGCCGTGCCGTGGAGGACGGCGGATCGGTCAAGATCCAGAAGTCCGGCCATCTGTCAGACAGAAACCTGCTGATCTATGGCCATGATGAACATATCCTTCTCTATGCCCCGACCCGTTCGGGCAAAGGCGTCGGGGTTGTGGTTCCGAACCTGCTGAACTGGCCGGATTCTGCGGTCATCCTCGATATCAAGAAAGAGAACTGGACCCTGACGGCGGGGTTTCGCAAGGCTGGCGGTCAGGAGGTCTACCTGTTCGACCCGCTGGATCCGACCGGCAAGACCCACCGCTGGAATCCGCTCTCCACGGTCCGGCGGGGCACGGATTACCAGATTGAAGATCTTCAACGCCTGGCGGACCTGTTCATTCCGGTGGCATCAAAAGATCCCTTCTTTGACCGGGCGGCACAGACCGCCTTTGTCGGCGTTGGCGGCTACCTCGCCGAAACGCCGGAGCTGCCCTTCACTCTGGGAGAAATCTATCGCCAGCTCACGCTGACCCCCGCCTTCGTAAAGACGTTCCGGGCCCGGCTTGAGGCGCGCGAGGAGGCGGAGCGGCCGCTGTCGCTTCAGACCGTCTCGACGCTGAACGATTTCCTGTCCAAAAGCGAAAACACCTTTGAGAGCGTCAAATCCACCATCACCGCCAACCTTGGCCTGTTTGCCAACCCCATGCTGGACCGCGCCACGGCCGCGTCAGATTTCGACTTCGCCGATCTGCGCAAGAAGCGCATGAGCATCTATGTCGGGATCACGCCGAACAACCTGGGCCGTCTGAGTCCGTTGATGAACCTGTTCTTCCAGTCCTGCGTCGATGCCAACATGCAGGAATTGCCCGAGCAGAACCCTGCGCTGAAGCACAAGGTGCTGCTCTGCATGGACGAGTTTGCATCCGTTGGGGAGATGCCGTCCTTCAAGCGCGGGATCGGTTATTTCGCGGGGTATGGCATGAAGGTTCTGACCATCGTCCAGACCCCCGCCCAGCTGGCGGATATCTACGGTCAGGACGGGGCGGATGCCTATATGGACAATTCCGGCGTCAGCATCGTCTTCACACCCAAGGGGACCAAGGAGGCGCGCAATCTGTCCGAGCGCATCGGCACGCTTGGCATCGAGACCCGCAGTGAATCGAGGCCCAAGCATCTCGCAAACGGCAAGGGCACGACCGTCAATCACAGCGAACAGAAGCGCGCCCTGATGCTGCCCCAGGAGCTCTTGCAGATGGATCAGAGTGAAGCGCTGGTCTTTGTTGCCGGACATCCGCCGATCAAGGCAAAGAAGATCCGCTTTTATGCAGAGGCCGCCTTGGTTGAGCGCTCAAAGATCCCGCCGCCGCAGATTGATCCGATCGGTCGAGACGACATGTTGCGTGAGGTTGCGGCCCTGCGCGACGAAAACCGGCAGCTTCGCCGCCAGCACGCCGAGCTGCACAAACGCCTCGATAAGATGGAGAGCCCGAAGGCCTCGCAAGCGCAGAACGTCGCGAATGGCGAGCCTGCGGAAGTTCCGATGACGGACGAAGAGATCACAAACCCTGCCGGGATCTCCTTTGAGCGGCTGAAACTGAGCGCGCCGGAGGCGCAGGCGAAGATCGCGGAGCTGAACACGGCAGGCAAGGTCGCAACCCCAAAAGGCGCGGCCGAAATCCTCGCAGCCCTTGGCTGTGACATTGAAGGGGCGAAGACGGAAAGGAGTGAGCATGACTGATTTGGACAAGAACAAGGATAAGGAGGCAAGGTTCACGCTGTCCTATGCCGGTTCGGACCGGCAGGAGCGCTTTGCCACGGCGGCAGACGCGGGGCGGGCCTTTGCCGATGCGGACACAAAACTGCGCCCCCGTGTCATTGAGAAAAGAGACGATGGTGGAGCCCGAACCGTCGCCTCCGGCGTGACGGTCGGCGAGGCGTGGCAGAAATCGGTCCCGACGCTGGATAGTGTGCGCCGCGACAAAGCCAACGTTAAGTCCGACGGCACGCCACGCGAGGGAATGGGCCGCTCGAACCTCGACTTCTGGACCGCGTTCCATGAGCGCACGGCCGAGCGGGAGGCCACACCTGCAAAGACGCGTAAGACCGCCCGAACGTCGGGTGATCCGGACGATGGCACAATCGAGCCTGCGAAACGCGACGACAAGAAGACCGATGACGAGCGGTTTTCGTTGCCCTCAAGCTATCATGACAGGTTTTTGGTGACGAAGACAAAAAACCAGCAGGAGCTGTTCCGCTCTTACGAGGACGCGCGCCCCTCGATCATCGACAAGGGGGATCGGCTCAGCACCAAACATGCGGATCGCGCCACGGCCATGGACATGATCGAACTCGCCGGGCACCGCGGCTGGCAAAGCCTCAAGGCGAAGGGGCCCGAAGAGTTTCGGCGGGAAATGTGGATTGAGGGCAGTGCGCAGGGGCTCAGGGTGCAGGGATACCGCCCCTCAGAAAAGGATCAGGAAGAGGCCAGTCGACGCGGGCAGATGATCGGCGAACGTACCATCGAAAGAACAGACCAGCCGCGCGGAACAACACAGGAGGCCGTCACGCAAAAAGCCCGTGCAGACGCTTCCCACAAGGACAGCAACGTGGTTGAGATGCCGCGCGCGAATTTCGCCAACGGCGTCTCGGGGAAGATCACCGACATTGGCACGGCCCCCTATCGCAACCGCGAAGGCGCAGATCCCGTGCCATTCGTGGAGCTGGAAAGGAAAAGCGGCAAAAGCGAACGTCTGTGGAGCGTCACAATCGCCGATGCCGTGGAAAAGCATGATCTCAAAGTCGGGGATCGCGCGACGTTCCACTCTCCCGGTGTGGAGCCCGTCACCTACAAGACAAAGGACAAGAAGACCGGCGAGGAGGTGGAACGGCAGGGCCATCGTCGCCTCTGGGATGCCAAGGATATTGAGCGGTCTGGCGACATCGCGAAGGGGCCCCCCGAGGCGCCGCAGAAGCGTGACGAGCCGACGATGATCGAGCAGGCCTCCCCTGAGCCGCAAAAGGCCAAAAATGCTGCCAAATCCAGTGGGGACGCAACGGAGCCGTCCGACAAGCAACGCCAGCAGGATACCAATTCCGACCGTCTGGAAGACCGCATCAAACGCTATGAGCCGGGTGATCAGGCTGGAAAGGGACCAGCCAGTGTCCTCGCCCACATGGATGCCCGGCTACGCGCCGAAGGTGTCCCCGAAAAAGACCGCGAAAACGCCAGAAATCACGCCGCGACGCTGCTGTCGCAAAGCGTCAAAAGCGGGCGTGACATACCGGTGCAGAAACTCGCGAATGTGACCAGGGAGCAAGAAGCGCAGGTGCAGAACACCGTGAAGGTTCAGGAACGGCAGAAGGATGAGGCGACGAAAGGCAGCCGGGAACGCTGAATAACGTACAGGAGGAGAGGTGAAAGGCAGGTGACGCGCGACATGCCTCTCTCAAAATCAAGATCAGGGCTCGGGTAGGGCTGCGCCGCGACGCAGAAAAATAGGCACCTCTTCACCGCGATATGCACGAAGGTCAGTAAAGCGCAGTATGCCGACAGTGCAAACTCCACCTTTTGGCAAGATCAGTCGAGTTTTTGTGCTGAGGTGCCGCACGCGGGCGCTGCCGTTTGCTGCAGGTGCATCACCGTTCGGGCGCGGCAGACACAAACATTCATCGCAGGCCTGACCTGCCAGGCCTTGATCGCACCATGGGTCATCGGCGGTGTAATGGATCGAGCCGCTTTTGACATTTACTTCGAGACGCAGCTCGCTCCAGCGCTGGTGCCTGCCCGCCTTGGTAATCCCGCCCTGCCGCACGCTGGCGCCGCTGGAATGCTCCGATGGGGTCAGTCCCAGATAGGCCATCAGTTGCCGCGGATTGTCGAAACGCTGAAAATCTCCGACCTCGGCCACCACTGTCACCGCGACGATGAACCCAACACCGCGCATTGCCTGAACGGAATCCACGACCGGCGCGAGGCTCCAACTCGGCAGAAGATCGGCGATCTGCTCCGTCAGTCGTTCCACCCGCGCCTCGGCATCCGCGACGGCATCAATGTAATCCTGAAGGACGACCTATTGTGCCGGATGCGTGAACCGCACCGTGGCCAGCCAGCGCCGGTATGCACCGGTCCAGCCCTTCTTGCCGGGATAGATCCGACCGTGACGCAGCAGGAAGCCCTGAGGGTGCTGGCGGGCCTTGCCCGTCACGCGCATCGCCGTGGCCCGCGACCGGATAAGATCGCGCATCGCCTCATGCGCCGCATCGGGCACCCAGACCGCCGTCAACTCGCCCGCACGATGCAGCTTTGCCAGCATCACAGAATCGCGTCGGTCCGTCTTCACTCGATCACCCGCCTTCACCGGAATCAGGGACGGGGCCACCACGATGCAGTCGTGCCCCATCTCGACAAGCTGGCGGTAAAGACCATAGCCACAGGGACCCGCTTCATAGCAGAAATGCAGCCGCCCCCCGTCGGCGGCCAGCTTCTCAGCAAGTTTGCGGACGTGATCGGGACGATGCGGCACCGTCCCCCAGTGGCGGACTTCGCCGCCGCACTCGCCCTTTGCAACCGCGACCGAAATCGCCGCCTTGTGGACATCAAGCCCAATGAACGTGCTATCCTGCATGTGGTCTCTCCCCCATTCTTGAGGCTCGGCGCCAGCCAATCTGACGCAACCCTCGAACGGAGAATGCCGCGGGAGAGGCCACAGACCCAGTCAGCTAATGCTGCGATCATGGGGTCTAAGATCCTCAAGAATGCTATATCTACTTCATGGGCGCCGGATATGTTTCAAGTTAAAACCGTAATGCTTTAGAGCTTACTTGTCGAAATGGCCCACCTGATGCCAGCGCCAGGCGTCGGCGATCATCTGATCCATGGT
>NZ_AWWI01000125.1 GCF_002760615.1 Puniceibacterium antarcticum
CCGTTCAGCCCCACCGGCCAAGCTGGTTGTCGGCACCGGCCATGGTGGTTGTCGCTCATCATCTACCTGCGGGCCTATGCCCGCGTCTCGGAAGCCCGCGCCGGGATCGCCCGGTATTTCGACATTTACAACAGCCGCCGACCGCATTCATCGCTTGACGGGAAAGCCCCCGATCAGGCCTGATTCAACCTGCCAATGCCCGAAGTGGCGTCGGCATAACCGAGGTGGAAATCCACTTAGAAAACGCCCGGAACCTGTTCAGACAAACCGAACCAACTCTGATCTGTATAAAGTCAATAACTTAGAAATATTTTTCCATCTAATTTTGTGGCCTCAGTAGCAATACTGAATGGGATCCTCTTGTTGGAAATACGCCCTCTATGCACAGAGCTATGAGATCAACTCACAGCTTTGCAAGCCCTGCGTCCAGCCGCCGCCAATCCTCATTGGCACCCGGAAGCCCGATACGGATCCAGCTGCTTGAATACGGAAAGATGCGTGTCCAAATGTGGCGCTGTGCCAGCCCCATCTGCACCGTTCTCGCATTTCCCGTCTCGTAGGTGCGAAAGAGCGGTGTACCACCTAAAAGGTCCCACCCCGTGCGTTGGGCGAGCACATCAAGATGTGCCGCGTCACGCAAAAGCCGCGCCGTTGTCTGCTCCGCCCAAGTGGTGTCTTTCAGCGCCCTTTCGCCCAGCGAAAGAGCAACGCCCGATACCGGCCAGGGGCCGATCAAGTCCCGCAATCGCATACAAAGTTTCGGACCGCACAATACGAACCCAAGACGAAGACCGGCAAGCCCATAGAATTTCCCGAAGGACCGCAGAATAAGCAGATTTTCTGGCAGAGAGACAGGCCAGGATGCGATGGACAAATGAGGTTCCGTATCAACAAAGCTTTCGTCTACGACCAGTAGACCGACACCTGCGGAAAGCTGCAGCAGGTCGACTGGAGCATGCCTGCGACCATCGGGATTGTTGGGATTGACCACAACGGCAAGATCCTTGCCTTTGAGAGATGAAAGCTCCTGAACTTCGTCAACTGTCCAACCTTGTGCCCTAAGTGCTGCGGCATGTTCGTTGTAAGTTGGGGTCACAATCGCAGCTTGCCCGACTTTATGCAAAAGGGGCACCAGTTGGATTGCCGCCTGAGCCCCCGCGACGGCAACAACCTCAAGTGAGGTGCGATACTGCACTTGCGCAGCCTTTTCCAGTTGCGTCAGACATGCGCGTTCGGGCAACCGGTTCCAAGCCTCTGCCGACACTGTTCCAACGGGGTAGGGCCGGGCATTTATCCCAGTGGACAGGTCAAGCCAGCCGGAGGTATCGCCACCGAAGCGTTTTTTCGCAGCCTGCAAGTTTCCGCCGTGATCACGCATCTGTCCGCCCCAATGTCAGCGCAAAGGCGCTATCTCTCCTGTGATACCAAAATCAAGACTTACCGAAAGAACTTTCGACAACCTTTCCAACTCAAGGCAGAGGGCCAATCTGGCGTAGGTGCTCAGTCCCGGCATCTGGTGGATCGCATTTAGGATGAACCGATCTGGCTCTGAAATCCAGATTTTGCAAATGTATTCGCAAGAGGTGATTCTGGAAATTTGAACAGCCGGGATGAGTGGATTCTCCGCGCAACAGCAGCATGATGCTTCAAGGGAGGAGATGACCATGGCAAGACGAGCGCGCCGGAACCACAGCCCGGCACTCAAGGTGAAAGTGGCGGTAGCGGCGATCAAGGGCGAGTAGACTTTGATCGAGCTGACGCAGGATTTCGACGTTCACCCGAACCAGATCAAGCAATGGCGCGACCATTTGCTTGAGGGCGTGACGGGGGTCTTTGGCGAGGCCCTGAAAGCAGATACGGAACCGGTAATCGATGTGAAGACCCTGCATGCGAAGATCGGAGAGCTGATGCTGGAGGGCGATTTTTTGTACGGCGCGCTCGGCAAGGCGGGTCAGGACCTGCAAAACGTGATCTCCGTCGCGATGCTGTCCGAGGGCTGGGACGCCAAGAACGTCACGCATACAGCGGCAGGCTACTTAGGAACATTGGCGCATGAGCTGACCTATTGATCGGGAGCTTCGGGTGGCAGGTCCGTGATCGCGCCCCGCAGCGAAGATCAGACGGACAGTGCTCCTGAGCTTGAAAGGCAAGACAGACGCACTGCCCGCGTCAAAGTGACCTTCCTGCACGTACTGCTATCTGCACTTCCATTTGGGAGCGCTTTATGGTCGCCTCTTACTCACCCACAACATTCAGCCACGGCTTCAGCATCTCCCCTGACGTTGCCCCCAACTTTTATCCAGCGTGAGCGAGACTCCGGGTTTGAGTTTTGCCGA
>NZ_AWWI01000126.1 GCF_002760615.1 Puniceibacterium antarcticum
TTTCGGGTGATTGCGGCAGGGCAACCAGCAGCGCCGCCTCGGCCGGTGTCAGGCGGCGGGGTTCCTTGCCGAAATAGGCAAGGGTCGCGGCACGCAGCCCTTCGATATTGCCGCCATAAGGCGCGATCAGCAAATACAGCGACAGGATCTGATCTTTGTTCAGCTGTCGCTCCAGTGCCAGCGCAACCCGTGCCTGACGCAGCTTGCCGCTCCACGCCCCCGTCCCGCTGGCCTCAAGCAGGCGCGCGACCTGCATGGTGAGGGTGGATCCGCCCGAGATGATTTCGCCATTGCGCAGCGCCTGCAGACCGGCGCGCAGGATCGCCCGGGGATCGACGCCGCTGTGTTGATAAAAGCGCCTGTCCTCATAGGCCAGAAGCATGTCGACAAATCGTGGATCGACCGCGTCCAGCGATAGCGCCATCCGCCAGCGCCCGTTCTCGACCGTATAGGCACGCAGCAAGGCGCCGTCGCGGTCGCGCACCTCGGGCGAAGTGGCAATCACCAGTGGCGGCAGAACCGTCGCGTCGATCCAGTGATCGACCCCGTCCCGCAGCGCAGCACCGGACCACAGGATGACCGCCAGCGCGAGCAGCAGGCGGTCAGGGCGCAAGGCGGGCCTCCCAAAGGCTGGGGTAGAGCGTGACAAAGCCATGTTCGTTCACCCGCAGCTGGGTGGTGTAGTCTGTCTGTTCCGCGCGGTACTTCACCACTTGTCCGCGCTGGCGGGTATAGACCTGATCCAGCGGTTCGACCGGTCCCAGCGGGTCGCGCAGCCAGGCGGCGCGGCAGGGCAGCCGGCCGATCTGCGGCAGGCGGCGCACCGGCATGAGGTTGGTGGCGGGGGTAAAGCCAAGGTCAATGTCCCGCGCCCCGGCCACCTGCGGCTGCAGAATGCCGTTCATCTCCCAGGCGGTGCCGCTGCGCACCAGACGCAGGGCCACGCGATCCTCGCCGCAATGGCCAGAGATATCGGCGCTGGTGGTGGTCCAGTCCGGCCCGCAGCGCACCACGTAATCCAGCGTGGACCAGCCCTTGGCGTCCTGAAACCGGGCATGGCCGATCAGCATCCAGCCGCCGGTCAGCTGGGTCAGGGTGCAGGTGTCCTGACCCTCGCGGTCCAGCGCGCGCCAGTGCATCTTGCACACAATGCTCCCTGCCATGGCGCTCTCCTCAGTCGCTGATGGTCATGGTGCCGGTTTCACTCCGGGCGCGGTATTGCGGTCGATACATGTCCTCGACCCCTGCTGCGGGGTGGTGGAACACCCCCGGTGACACTGCCCGCACCACATAGGCGAGCTGGAAAGCGTCAGGGGAACTCCAGTCGACAGCGGCCAGAAAGCGGTCCGTGCGGAACTCCACCGTGCGGGTGTCCGCCGGTTTCAGCCAGTCGAGCGCGCGGATGTCTCCGGCGCGCAGCAGGTTCGGATTGTCGATCTCGAACCCCGCAGGCAGCGGATCATCCACCATCAGCCGCGCGCCGGTGTCTTCGGCGGGGCGGATGGTCAGCACGGTCACCAGCCGATCCCCCGTCGCGATGGGGCCGGTCAGCGGCGCGCCGTCCATCGTGTAATAGGCCCGTTCGATGGCATAGCCGTAGCCGCCTGCGGGTTCGGGGGTCGTGGGCACACCCAGCGTCGTCAGGGTGATGTCGGTCGCAGTGCCTGATGTGTTGCGGATCGCCTGCGGTTGCAGCGCATCGCCGGACAGCTTGCGGATAAACGGTCCGGCCACCGGCGCGCCATCCACCGTCAGCCCCGAAACGGTAGGGTCCTGCACCAGCGCATGGACTGCCAGCAGCGACCAGCTTTGTTCCTGCGTGGACAGCGGGTGGTCGGCCGCGGCTATCCGCGTGCTCAGCGCCGCGCGGTCCACGGCCGTGCTTGCGGCCTCAACCGCCAGCGACAGCAGCCCCGCCGCATCGCGCAGGTTGGTGCCATAGTCGCTGCGATAGGTCTGTGCATCTGTTCCCACCTGGCTGGACAGCTTCTGCGCCGCCTTGGCGAACATCAGATCGGCGCGGGTCTGATCCCCATAGCTGGCCAGCGCCGCGCCCATCTGCGCCTGCGCCAGCGGCGTGGCAAAATCATCCGCCTTGGTGTCGGTGTAATAGCGCAGATCGCCCATGGCCGCCTGACCTTCGCGCGCCAGCACCATCAGCGCATAAGCGATATCCTCGCCGCCCGAATCGAAATCGGCGGCATAGGAAATGCGGTTGCGCAGGTTATCCATGGCGGCGTCAAAGGCAATCTTGGGCACGTCATGCCCCGCCGCCTGCGCCCGGCTGAGGAAGTGCGTGACATAAGCGTCCAGCCAGAAATCCCCCGACTCTGCCGACCAGAGGCCAAAGGCCCCGTTCGCCGCCTGCCGGGTCAGAACCTGCGTGATCGCCTGATCCACCCGCTTGTCCATCTGTGCCTTTGATCCCAGCCCCATCGCCTCGCCCACACTCGACAGGTACAGCAAGGGCAGCGCCTGCGATGTCACCTGTTCGGTGCAGCCATAGGGGTAGCGGTCCAGGGCGGCCAGCAGCCCGGGCGCATCAAACCGCGCAAGCGGCCCGGCGGACAGCAGCGCCGTCGCCGTATCCTCTTGCAGCCCGTCAAACACGGCTGAATCGAGCGTAAAGGTCTGCCCGGACGCCAGAGAGAACCGCCGCGTTGCCGCCACGACCGGATCATTCGCCCGCACACCCAGGGTCAGCGTCTTGACCAGTTGCCTGCCCTCTGGCGTGACCAGCGCCACTCGGATTTCATGATTCCCCACCTCTTCCGCCGTCAGCGGAATGCTCAGCCGCGTTGTGCCCTGCTCGGCCACCTCGACCCCCGATGAAATGGCCGAGGCATCAAGGCTCAGCCCCTCAGCCTTCACATCCAGCCCCATCCGGCCCGCAGGCCCTGTGGCATGCACAATCTCCAGCAGCAGGCGCGAGGTGTCGCCGGGCGCCATGAAACGCGGCAGCGACGCGCTCACCACCACCGGATCCCGCACCATCACATCCGCCGACGCTTGACCAACAGCGGTCGGCGACCAGGCCACAGCCATCAGCCGCACGGTGCCGTTGAACTCTGGCAAATCAAAACTCACCTCGGCGCGGCCATCCACAACCCGGACGGGTCCGGAAAAGAACGCGACCAGCTTTTCGGTCGGCGGCGGGCTTTGCAGCCGCATCTGCGCCGACGCATCACCGCCCGACCGGATCTGCCCCATCGCGCCGTTCATCCCGTCGATCAGCCGCCCGTAAAGGTCACGCATCTCGACCCCCAGCCTGCGCTGGCCAAAGTAATAGGCCGACGGATCGGGGGATTTGAACCCGGTCAGGTTCAGGATACCCAGATCCACCGCCGCCAGCGTGACGTAGCCCTCTTGCCCCTCTGCCAGCCCGTCCACCACAACCGCCGCCGTCAGCGGCCCGCGCGGGGCAGAGTCGGGCGCGGTGTCAATCGACACGGCCAGCTTGCGCGCACCGGGATCGATGTTGGCATGGGCAAGGCCCAGACTGCGCGCGGGGTTCTGCCCGGCGGATACATCCATCGGGCGGATCACCTGCGCGGTGACATAGGCCCCGGCGCCCCACGCCTCGGTCACGGCAACGGGAATGACGTTCTCACCCTCGCGCACCTCGACCGCCTGCATGGAAATCACGTGATTGGACATTACTGTTACCAGCGCCTTGCCCGCATAGCGCGGCACGATGCGCAGCATCGCGGTGTCGCCCGGGTGATAACCGGGCTTGTCCAGGGACAGTTCCAGCGCGTCCGGTGTGGCGGCGGCATCGGCGGGCGCATACCAGCCCGCATCGAACAGGACGGAAGAGGCGACATAGGCGCCATCCAGCCGTTCCACCACCAGCTCGTATTGCCCCCAGTCCACGGCCTGCGCCAGTTCCAGAGGCGCGGCCCCAAGTGTGACTGTGCCGCTTGCCACCTGCTTGCGCGCTGTCACCGGTTCCCAGTTCCAGTTGCCATACAGCTGATACCACTGATACTGCGTCTCGACCCGGTTCAGGGTCCATTGCACCTGCATATCGACCGGGGTCAGATCCGGGCCGATGGCCTGAACCAGAAACTCCGCCTCGGACCCATTGGGCACGGCATCGTCAAACAGCGGCCTGATCCCGATCATCGGCTGCAGCGGCGCCAGCGGGCGGGTGATGCTGCGTTCCACCGGGCGGCCAGATCCCTCGGCCAGACGCAGGGTGATGTCGGCGGTGTAGGGGCGACCGGCTGTCAGGCTGTCCGCAGCGGGCAAGGGCAGGGCGATCTGTGCCGCACCTTGCGCATCCGTGCGCAGATCGCCGGGCAGGCTGACGGTCTGGATGTCCGTCTCTGCATCCTGCAGGCCAAAGCGATAGCCGGGAAAGGCGTCGAGTGTATTCTGCGCCGACAGCCGCAATTCCCCCTCGATTGGCAGATCCGCACCGGGCGCGCCAAACAGATAGCGGGCAGCGACGTCCAGCAGCGGCGGGGACGCAGCAAGGATTGCCCCATCTGGCAGGGTAAGGTTAAAGTCGATGCGTTCCGGCACAAAATCTTCGACCAGCAGGGTCTGGCTCGCCAGCGACGGGGCATCCACATCACCGTAGACCGCCAGTTGCCAGGGCCCGCGCGGCACAGAAGGCGCCAGCGGCAGGTCAAACACATGTCCGCCCGCCACGCCATCGGCGGACAGGGTGCGGGAATGCTCGACCCCGTCTGGCCGGGTCAGAAGCGCGGTCAGCGGCACGCCGTCCACGGCCTTTGCGGCGGAATCGCGCAGCAGGGCGGTGGCATGGATCACCTCACCCGCGCGGTACGCGCCGCGATCCGTCGTCAGAAAGGTATCAATCGGCCCGGCAGGGTCCCGCCCCGCCACGCCGCGATCGGACAGGTCAAACGCAGGGTCACTCAGCGACAGAAAGGCCAGATCGCTGTCGCCGTTGCGCACCACAACCATGGCCGGCGCCGCACCATCCGTGCCGCGAGTGAGGCCGGGCGCAAAGCTTGCCATGCCGTCGGCATCGGTTGTTGCAACCGCAAGCTCCCGGTTCGACCGTGTGATCAGCGTGACCGTCAGCCCCTCCAGCGCCGTGGCATCCGACAGCGCGCGGGCAAAGACATGCAGCCCGTCGGTGCCCGACAGCGTCGTCAGGCCGATGTCGGACAGCACGAACCACTGCGTCGCGCCCAGATCACTATAGGAATCGGCCCCCGGCACCGACGCTGCCAGCGCATAGATGCCGGGGGCAAGATCGCCTACCACATCACCCATGGGCAGGCGGGTCGTGACATCGGCGTTCAGGCGGTTCTCAACCTCACCCGTGCCGGACCAGATGGTTTCGCCCAGATCGCTCTGGACCTGCTCCAGATCGTACTGGCCAAGCGGGCGGCCAAAGTAATTTTCCTGCAGGGCACGGATCATGTTGCGGTCGCTGATGCGCGACAGGGTCAGCGCGACAGTGTCCAGGTTCACGGTTTCAATCGGCAGCCCGGCATCTGCGGACCGGGGCAGCACATAGGCCCGTCCCGGGAAATGGACTGCAGGGCTGCGGTCGCGCACATAAAGCGTGACCGGTACGTCGCGTGTCAACTCCTCGCCCTCGGCCGAGGGCAGGCCGGCGCGGAAGGTCAGCGTGTAGCGCTGCCCATGTTCCACCCCGTCGATGCAGATCTGCCGGTCCGAGGGCTGCACCACCAGCCGCTGATCAGGCAGGCGCACAAAGGGGGCGTAATCCGTTCCAGCCTTGGCCAGAGGTTCAGAAAATTCGGCGCAGATCCGGGGCGCGGCGCTGTCGGCCTCGACCGTCGTGTCCGTGATGCGAAAGCCGTATTTGCCGATCGCATCCTCCAGCAGGGCGATCACCTCCGCCCGGGGTTGCAGCCGTTCAGCCAGACGCAGCGCCGGGATCATCTCGCGGCCCCGGTCAAGCGGCTCAAGCGCTTGCGCCAGGGCGATCAGAGCGCTGACCCGGGCGGGGTCGCGGTCAGCTCGCAGATAGGCGTTGATTGCCGCCAGCTCTGCCCGCGCCTTCAGGTCCTGTTGTTCGCTGTAGTCCGCAGAGCCCGCAAGAACCCCAGCCAGCCGCCCGTATTCCAGCCACAGATCCGACGCATCGCTTTGCGCCAGCGCCGCCCCGGTCCAGTTCATCGCCTCGCGCGTGTTGCCCTGCGCCAGCTGGTCCCGTGCGGCCTGCAGCAGCTGATCGACGCTCCAGCCGCCGCCTTCGTGGCGGATGGCGAGCGCCTCAGCCTCGGTACGGGCCTGGCTCAGGTCAGCGGCGTTCAGAAAGCCCAGATCCCGCGCCCGCGCTGCGGCCTGTGACAGAACCGCCGCAGAGGTCGCCACAACCTGCGCCGAAATGGCCCCGTCATAGGCTTTGCGGTCGCTGACGCTTGATTTCGGAAAACAGGCGCGCGAGCGGGTGTTGAAAGTGAAGGCCTGACAACTGGAATCGTTCAGGCAAACCCGCTGGCAGGCCTCCAGCGTGGTGTCGAACAGCGATTGCAGATCGGCACCGTAGAAATCCACGTCCCGGCTCACCACCAGCCGCCGCTCGGGGACCGGTTCTTGGGCAAAGGCGGGCGCAAGGCCCAGCATCAGGAACACGAAGGCTTTGAAAATACGATGCATGGTGGTCTCCCCGGGCAGTCGCCGTACCGTCGCATGTCCGCCGAGGACCGCGCAAGGATTCCTGCCCGCACAGTTTAAACACTTCTTCATTATGAATGCGCAAAAGTCCCCCGATGTGACGGAGACTGGCATGAGTCTGGCCCAGAAACTGGCCGAGGAACGGCGCGCCCGGCTTGCGGCCGAACGTCTGCTTGAACTCAAGCAGGCTGAACTCTTTGCAGCCAATCGCAAGCTTGCTCATCACGCTCACATGCTCAGCCATGAAATCACCGAAACCCGGGCCGAAGTGGCGACAGTGCGTCATGAAAACGTGCTGGTCCGCACAAAGCTGGGCGAGGCGTTCGAAAAGATCGAAATGGTGGAAGGCCAGCTCTGGAAGGCGCTGCGCTCGATCCGCGACGGCTTTGCCCTGTTCAATTCCGACGGTCTGCTGGAAATCGCGAACCCGCCCTATCTGTCGGTATTCGAGGGGCTGGATACCATCGCTCCGGGCACCAGCTACGCGCATATCGTGCAGATGATGATCGAAGAGGGGATCGTCGATCTGCAGGGGGTACCCGCGGCTGTCTGGCGTGACCGCATGCTCTCGCGCTGGGAGGATGTCGTCATTGAGCCGATCACTCTGCGGCTCTGGTCCGGCGATTTTTTCAAGATCCAGGACCGCCGCACACCGGATGGCGGGATAGTCAGTCTTGCGATCGACATCACCGAACTGATGCGGATGTGGTCCGCGGTCGAAGAGTTGCCAGACGGTTTCGTGATTTATGATTCCGAGGACCGCCTGCTTATGTCCAACGGGCCATATCGGGACATGTACGCAGCAAGCGCCGAGGTGATGATCCCGGGCACCCCCTTCGAAGAAATCCTGCGCTTTGGTTTGAAAAACGGTCAGTACCAAGAGGCGGCGGGCCGCGAGGAAGACTGGCTTGAGGATCGCATGGAAAAGCACCGCAGCTCTTCCATTGAACACGAACAGCAGCTCAAGGATGGGCGCTGGATTCGCGTCTATGAGAAAGAGACCTCTGATGGTGGGCGCGTCGGCCTGCGCATCGACATCAGCCAGATGAAGCAGGTTCAGCGCGATCTGGAAGAGGCAAAGGCCCGTGCAGAATCCGCCAACCGCGCCAAATCGGCCTTCCTTGCCAACATGAGTCATGAGATCCGCACGCCGATGAACGGCGTGGTCGGCATGGCAGATATCATGATGGATGCAGACCTGACAGCCGAACAGCGGCTTTATGTCGAAACCATCCGCAATTCGGGCGAGTCCCTTCTCAGCATCATCAACGACGTGCTCGATTTTTCCAAGATCGAGGCGGACAAGCTGATCCTGCACACCGAACCTTTCGATCTGGAACGCGCGGTGCACGAGGTGGTCATGCTGCTGCAGCCCTCGGCGCGCAACAAGGCGGTTGAACTGCTGGTCGATTACGACATGTTCCTGCCGACGCGTTTTGTTGGCGATGTCGGGCGCCTGCGTCAGGCCCTGACCAATCTGATCGGCAATGCGGTCAAATTCACGGTCAAAGGGCATGTCCTCGTCCGCGTGGTCGGCCTGCCCGGCGAAGACGGCAACACCGCCATCCATCTGACGGTCGAGGATACCGGCATCGGCATTCCGGCAGACAAGGTCGAACACGTCTTTGGCGAATTCAATCAGGTGGATGACGAAACCAACCGCCTGTTCGAAGGCACCGGATTGGGCCTCTCGATCACCCGCAAACTGATCGAGCTGATGGGCGGCGATGTCTGGGTCGAATCCGAGCTGGGCAAGGGATCGTGCTTTGGTTTCCGCGTGGCGCTGCCAACGGATGAGAGCTCTGTCATCAGGATGGCTCAAGTGCCCGCCGGGCTGAAACGTGTTCTTGTGGTGGCGGATCACAGTGTCACGCGCAGCATTCTGGGCAAGCAACTCAGCATCCTGGGGCTTGAGGTCAGCTCTTGCCTGACAGGGCGTGCCGCGCTCGATCAGATGGGCGATCCGCCCGATCTGCTGATCGCCGAACAGGATCTGCCGGATATGGAGGGCACGGAACTGGCCGCGCAGCTGCGGCAAAAGGGCCGCGTGCTGCCAGTGCTGCTGATCAGCCGCAATCCCGGCGCATTGTTGGATGCCCCGCCGCGGGACGACGTGGCGGGATACCTGCACAAACCCGTCTCGCGCAGCGATCTGTTCGCCGCGATAGAGGGGCTGAACGCGCCGCCCGCCATCGCGCCGCCCCCGCCCCCTCCCAAGGCGGCGGCGCTTCGCACGCTGCGCGTTCTGGTGGCCGAGGACAACCGGACCAACCAGCTGGTCTTTCGCAAGATGGTCGCGGCGCTGGATCTGGATCTGGTCTTTGCCAAAAACGGATTCGAAGCGGTCGAGGCGTTCAGGGCCCGCCGCCCGGACATCATCTTCATGGATATCTCCATGCCCGGCATGGATGGCAAGCAGGCCACCCGAGAGATCCGCGCCTGCGAGGGCGAGGGGCCGCATGTCCCGATTGTCGCCGTCACCGCCCATGCCATGGCTGGCGACCGAGAGGGGATACTGGAGGCAGGTCTTGACGACTATCTCACCAAGCCGCTGCGCAAGGCCGAACTGATCGCCAAGTTCGAGGCGCATGTCGGCGCGCCTGCGGACAAATAGGCGGCTCTTTTCTGTTCCCGCGCGGGACATGCGCGCGGTGTCATCGCACGGTGGCCCCTATCGCTTCTTGTGTTGACGAACCGAAACGCCTTCAGGCCCACACAAAGATCGCAGCTCGCACAAAGAGTCAGACCCGCACAAAGACCGGACGCTCCGTGACAGAGGATTCTGGATCAAATGCATAGCCGCCAACCTCGAACCCGCTCAGATCCTCTGGACGGGTGATGCCGTTTTCCAGCACCCAACGCGCCATGGCGCCTCTGGCCCGTTTGGCCGCAAAGGCAATGACCTTGCGCGTACCGTTGCGCTCTTCCTCGAAACGCGGCTCCACCACTCTCAGCCCGTCCAGCGCCTTGCGATCAACGGCCTTGGCATATTCTTCGGAGGCAAGGTTCAAAACCGTCTGGGTTCCGGCGGCCTCTGCATCCTGCGCAACGGCCTGTGCGATTTTGGGCCCCCAAAACCGGTAGATCGTGCCGGCGTCATGCCCCGGCAATTTGCGCCCCATCTCCAGCCGGTAGGCGCAGACATCGTCGCTGGGCCGCAAAAGCCCGTAAAGCCCCGAAAGGATCCGCAGACGCCGCAGCGCTTCGGTATGCGCAAAGTCATCCAGCGTGGCGATTTCAAGATGCTTGTAGACGTCGCCGTCAAACATGTGCCCCGCCGCCTGCGCCGCCCCGGATGTCCGCGACCAGGACGCAAAGCGGTCCTTGTTCAACTGGGCGATGGCAGGGGACACCTTCATCAGTTGGGAAATGTCGTCGGCGGACCAGCCGCGCGCCACGGACACCAGCGCCTCCGCTTCGTCCAGAAACCGGGGCGTTGTCGTGGCATGGCGCGCCGCGCGCGCTTCGTTCAGATTTTTTGCAGGGGACAGCAGGATCAGCATGGTCGGGGCCTCAGTTCGTTCAGTTTGCGCCCCAGCCTTTAGCGCCTTTGGCTCAGGGACGTTAGGGGCTTTCGGGGCCTCGCGTCACTCCGCGCCGTGCAGCACGTCCAGAAAGGCCGGGCCAAAGCGTTCGGCGCGCTTCTCGCCCAGCAGGCGTTCCATCGCCTGTGGATCGCCGGGGCGGATCTGTGCCACCTTGGCCAGCAGGCCCGAGGAACAGCTCAGCGGCTTGTCCTGTCCTTCGGGGCCGCGCGCCAGATCGGCCTGCACGGCCAGCAACTGATCATAAACCGCGCCGGCATCGCGCCCGGCCAGCTTGCGCCGGGTCGGGTGCATCTCTTCACCCGCGCCGGTCAGGACCGACAGGAATTCCGCGCCGTATTTTTCCAGCTTCTTGGCCCCCACCCCGTTGATCCGCGCCATGGCGTCCAGATTGGCGGGGCGCTGTTCGATCATCTCGATCAGGGTGCGGTCTGGAAAGATCATATAGGCCGGCAGGCTCGCGGCCTCGGCCAGCGCGCGCCGCTTGGCCTTGAGCGCGGAGAGCAGCGGCGCATCCTCATCGCTCACCATCGCCTTGACCGCTGGGCGACGGTCCGCCGCCGCGCGGTTCAGGCTGTCGCGGCGCAGTGTGATTGTCGTCTCGCCGCGCAGCAGGGGGCGCGCGGCCTCGGTCATCACCAGCGCGCCGTGTCGCCCGGCATCGGGGCGCAAGAGGTCAAAGCCCATCATCTGTCGGAACACGCCCTGCCAGGCCGCCTTGGACAGATCCCGCCCCACACCAAAGGTCGGCAGGCTGTCATGGCTGCGCGCCTTGACCTTGTCCGTGGCAGTGCCGGTCAGCACGTCGATCAGATGCCCCGCGCCAAAGTTTTCGCCAGTGCGCAGGGCCGCCGACAGCGCCTTGCGCACGGCCTCGGTCCCGTCAAACACCTCGGGCGGGCTTTCGCACAGGTCGCAATTGCCGCAGGTGACATCGCTTTCCCCGAAATAGCCCAGCAAGGTCTCGCGCCGGCATTTCTGCGCCTCGGCCAGCCCCAGCAGGGCGTTCAGCCGCCCGTGATCCGCCGCCTGCCGGTCTGCCGGGGCAAGGCCCTCGTCAATCTGGGTGCGGCGCAGGCGGATGTCGTCGGGGCCAAACAGGGTCAGGGTTTCGGCCGGGGCACCGTCGCGGCCGGCGCGGCCGATTTCCTGATAATAGGATTCGATGCTCTTGGGCAGATCCGCATGGGCCACCCAGCGAATATCGGGCTTGTCCACGCCCATGCCAAAGGCGACCGTGGCCACAACAATCAGACCGTCTTCCTGCTGAAAGCGCGTCTCCACATGGCGCCGGTCCCCGGCCTCCATCCCGCCGTGATAAAAGCAGGCGCTGTGACCCGCCTGGTTCAGCGCCGCCGACAACCCTTCGGTCTTGGCCCGGGTGCCGCAATAGACGATGCCCGACTGCCCCTTGCGCGCGGCGGCAAAGTTCAGGATCTGCGCGCGCGGCCCATCCTTGGCGGCAAAGGCAAGGTGGATGTTGGGCCGGTCAAAACCGCGCAGAAAGGTCGATGGCTGCTCACCCTCAAACAGGCGCTGCACGATCTCGACCTGGGTTTCGCCGTCCGCCGTGGCGGTAAACGCCGCCAGCGGGACGTCCAGCGCACGCCGCAATTCACCGATGCGCAGGTAATCGGGGCGGAAATCATGGCCCCACTGGCTCACGCAATGGGCCTCGTCCACGGCGATAAAGGACACGCCGGCCCGGCTCAGCATCCGCTGAGTGCCGGTGTTGGCGAGCCGCTCGGGCGCCAGATACAGCAGCTTGAGCGTGCCGTTGGACAGCTGTTCCCAGACAGCCTCGGTCTCTTCCTCGGTATTGCCGGAGGTCAGCGCGCCGGCGGCCACACCCGCCTCGCGCAAGCCGCGCACCTGATCGCGCATCAGCGCAATCAGCGGCGAGATGACCAGTGTGACCCCGGGCCGCAACAGTGCAGGCAGCTGGAAACACAGGGATTTCCCGCCTCCCGTCGGCATGATCGCCAGCACGTTCTCGCCCCGCGCCACCGCCTCGACAATCTCGCCCTGACCGGGACGAAAGGCATCGAACCCGAACACATCGCGCAGAATCGTACGCGCGCCGGAAAGATTTCCGCTGAGGCCGTCGGGCATGGGCTGAACCTGCACTTTGTTTATAACCGCTCTTATCTCAGTTCTCACACACTGAGAATCAGTAAACAAGGGCACGAGGCCCCTGTTTCATCTGCCCCCAAATATCCCGGGGGAGTCGTCCGAACGGACGACGGGGGGCAGCGCCCCCGGCCCACCTCAGTAGCTGTAGAAAAACCCGGCGTTGTTGGCCAGAATGATGCGCAGCGCGTAGATCGCGACCAGCGTCACCAGCGGGGCAAGGTCGATGCCGCCCATCGCGGGCAGAACACTGCGGATGCGCGAATAGATCGGCTCGAGCAGGCGGTTCAGCCCCTGCCAGATCTGGGCCACCAGCGGCTGGCGCAGGTTCAGGACCTGAAAGTTGATCAGCCAGCTCATGATCACATGCGCGATGATGAAGAACCAGACGATGTCCAGAATGAGCATCAGGATCTGAAACAGCGATTGCATCGGGCGGGGTTCCTTTTTACGCGATAAGCGCCCAAGACCTAAGGGCGCTGTGGCCAAAGGGCAAGAGTGCCGCAAGGTCTTGGTTGACGCAGCGGTCACATCTTGGCCGAAAGGGGCGCGAAAAGGAGAAAATCATGTATCCCTTCATCCGTATGTTCAAGGAAATCCTCGTGCACCGCAACGATCCGCCCCTCGCGCTGGGCGCGGCGCATGTCTCGCATCACATGTGCTGGCCATGGGACATCGACCTGTGGAAAGAGCTGAACAACGGACGCACGCTGACGCTTTATGATCTCGGGCGGATTCCCATGGCGCGGCGCAGCGGCATGGTCTCGGCGCTGCGGCGGATGCGCTGGGGCATGACCATCGCGGGCACCACGGTGCGCTATCGCCGCCGGGTGCGGGTGTTCGAACAGGTCGAGATGCGCTCGCGCCTGCTGTGCTGGGATGCGCGGTTCCTCTATCTCGAACAAAGCATGTGGAAGAAAGACGGCGAATGTTCCAGCCATGCGGTGTATCGCGTCGCCGTCACCGACAGCAACGGCATCGTGCCCACCAAAAGGGTGACAGAGGAGATGGGCCTGACCTGTGCCTCGCCGCCCATGCCCGACTGGGTGGTGCAATGGACAAAGGCAGAGGCGCATCGCCCCTGGCCGCCGATGCCGGGTGCCTGAGATACGGATGCCTGAGATGCAGGGCGCCTGATCCGTCACCACGTGCGGAATGGAATTGTCAGCGTGATTTCACAGCGCGCGGCGCCGCGCCCCCTTGCCAGCCTTGCCCCCAGCCCGTCATATCAGCGCAACATCAGGGGGCCCCATGGCACAAGACACCGATATCCCCGCGCTGGATCCGCGCGCCCTGCGCAAGCGCATCTGGGGCTGGTTCTTTTTCGACTGGGCCAGCCAGCCCTATAACACGCTGCTCATCACCTTCATCTTTGCCCCCTATGTGAAAGAGCTGATCGGTGACGGCACCACCGCGCAAGCGGCCTGGGGCCTTGGCATCGGTGCGGCAGGGGTGGTCATCGCGGTCCTTGCGCCCGTCCTTGGCGCGCTGGCTGATACCGGCGGCAACCGTCTGCGCTGGATCTGGCTGTTTTCGGTGCTCTACGTCATCGGCTCGGGCATGCTCTGGTTTGCAGCACCCGGTGATTTCAACCTGATCGCCACGCTGGTCTTCTTTGCCATCGGCATGATCGGCATGGAGTTCGCCACGATTTTCACCAATGCCATGCTGCCCGACCTTGGCCCGCGCGCGGCAATCGGGCGCATTTCCGGCAACGGCTGGGCGTTTGGCTATGTCGGCGGCCTGATCAGCCTGCTGATCATGATGGTTTTCTTTGCAGAAAGTGCGGTCACCGGCAAAACTTTCGTCGGCCTTGCACCTGCCTTCGGGCTGGACTCCGCCACCCGCGAAGGCACCCGTTTCGTCGGCCCGCTGACGGCGGTCTGGTACGTTGTCTTCATGATCCCCTTCTTCCTCTATGTGCGCGACCCCCGCGCCAAACCCGCCCCCAGGGGCGCGCTGGCCAAGGCGCTGCGCGACCTCAGGGCAACACTCGTCCGCCTGCCGCAATCTCGCTCGCTTTTTGCCTATCTCGCCTCGTCCATGTTCTACCGCGACGCGCTGAACGGTATGTATGCCTTTGGCGGCATCTACGCCGCCGGCGTGCTGGGGTGGAGCGTGGTCGATGTCGGCGTCTTCGGCATCCTTGCGATCATCTCGGGCGCGGTTTTTGCCTGGCTCGGCGGCATGGCCGATTCGCGCTTCGGCCCGAAACCGGTGATCACCGTCTGCATCGTGATCCTGACCATTGTCGCCATCGCCATGGTGCTGATCTCGCGCAGCAGCGTGCTGGGCATCGCGGTCCCCCCCGGCTCGATCCTGCCGGATGTGGTTTTCTACATCATCGGTGTCGTCGTCGGCGCGGCCGGGGGCGTCATTCAGTCTGCCAGCCGCACGATGATGGTGCGTCAGGCGGATCCGGCCCGCATGACAGAGGCGTTCGGCCTCTATGCCCTGTCGGGCAAGGCGACGAGCTTTATTGCTCCAACTTTGATCGGTATCACGACCTATGTGACCGGATCTCAGCAAATGGGCATCTCTCCGCTGATCGGCCTTTTCGTTCTGGGCCTCATTCTGCTACCTTGGGTCAAACCCGACGGAGATCGAGCAGCATGATCCGACCTATTCTGACGCTTACCCTGATCGCGGCCCTAGCGGGCTGCGGATCAGAGCGTCCTTCGCAGAACCTCGCCAGCATGGCGCGCGGCCCCGCCGCGACGGCCGTGCCCGTATCCGGCACGATTTCAAGCAAAAGCGCGAAAGAGCTTTTTGGCAACGAACATTCCCCGTCGCTCCAGCGCTCTGAACCCTTCGGCAGCTATGCCAAGGGCTGCGCGGCAGGCAATGTGCAGCTGCCGGAAACCGGCCCCACCTGGCAGGCGATGCGCCTGTCGCGCAACCGCAACTGGGGCCAGCCGGCAACCATCGGGTTTCTTGAGGATCTGTCGCGCAAGGCCGCACAGATGCCGGGCTGGTCCGGGCTTTATATCGGCGACATCAGCCAGCCCAAGGGCGGCCCTATGCCCTCTGGCCATGCCAGCCACCAGATCGGCCTTGATGCCGATATCTGGATGCTTCCGCCCCAAAGCACCTCGCTCAGCCGGACCGAGCGCGAAAATATCTCCTCGATCTCGATGCAGCGCGCCAGCGGCGCCTCTGTCAACAGCGGCTGGTCGCCCCAGCATCACGCACTCCTCAAGGCTGCGGCGAGTGATCCCCGTGTTGCGCGGATCTTTGTCTTTCCCGGCGCCAAGGTGCAGATGTGCAAGGATGAAACCGGCGACCGCAGCTGGCTCAACAAGGTTCGTCCCTGGTACGGCCATCACTATCATTTTCACGTCCGCCTGAATTGCCCCAAAGGCGCCACGGGCTGTGTGGATCAGACGCCGCCGCCGCCGGGCGATGGCTGCGCCGATGCGCAGGCCTGGGTGAACAACATCCTCAACCCGCAGCCGCCCAAGCCCCGCGATCCCAATGCGCCCAAGCCGCAACCCAAGCGCGAGCTGACCCTGAATGACCTTCCCGGCCAATGCTCAGGCGTTCTCGCGTCGCGCTAAGCGTTGCGCTGACGGCTCTTTTGACACTGGGTGTGTCAGCCGAGCCGGTCCAGCGTGCGCAGTTCATCGATACATTCACCTGGCACCTTGAGGATCCCGCCTTTGGCGGGTTCTCAGCGCTTGAGATCAGCGATGATGGTCAAAGCTTTACCGCTGTCAGCGACCGGGCTCATATCGTGCGCGGGACATTTGAGCGCGAAAAGGGCCAGATCAAGCGCATTGCCCTGGGTCCGATCCAGCCGCTTTTGGGACTGAATGGAGAGATTCCGCAGCGGGAGAAGGGCGACAGCGAAGGACTTGCCATCGGTGAGGACGGGCGCCTGTATATCTCATTCGAGGGCGAGAACCGTGTCTGGGAATACCGCGGCAAGCAGCCCGAACCGCTGCCCCGTGCAAAAGCCTTTGAGACGATGCAGCAGAATGGCGGGCTTGAGGCGCTGGCGATCGACGGGAATGGCTGGCTTTATACGCTGCCCGAGCGGTCAGGGCAGCTAAACCTCGACTTTCCCATCTTCCGCTTTCGCAATGGCGCGTGGGATCAGCCCTTTTCCATCCCAAGGACCGGTCCTTTTCTGGCCGTGGGCGCGGATTTTGGCCCCGACGGCAGGCTGTACCTGCTGGAACGTCGCTTTACCGGGCTCAGCTTTGGCAGCCGCGTGCGCCGGTTCGACGTGACCGACACCAGCATCAGCCGCGGCGAAACCCTGCTTGAGACGCGCAACGGCCAGTTCGACAACCTCGAAGGGCTGTCCGTCTGGCGCGATGCAGAGGGGCGGATCCGGCTCACGATGATCTCGGATGACAACTTCAACTTTTTCCAGAGCACCCAGCTCGTGGAATACGCCGTCACGGAATAACTTGCGCCATGACCGGTCAGGGTCTATTGCCCCCGGGTCCCCATCCGGGGGCCAAGTCCCCGCAACCTTGGAAAAACGGGCCATATCATGACACGTCATCACCTTCCGGGCATTCTGGCCATGGCGGCCGTTGTCCTTGCCTCCAACATCCTCGTGCAGTTCCTGTTCGGCAACTGGCTCACGTGGGGGGCCTTCACCTATCCCTTCGCCTTTCTCGTCACCGACCTCATGAACCGGATCTACGGCGCCAGCGCCGCCCGTCAGGTGGTTTTCGCCGGTTTCGTGGTCGGGATCATCTGTTCGCTGATCGGCACGCAGATCATGGGCGAATTCGGCCCGCTGGTCACATGGCGCATCGCCATCGGCTCGGGCGCCGCCTTCCTCACCGCCCAGATGCTGGACATCGCGATCTTTGACCGCCTGCGCAACGGCCCCTGGTGGCGCGCGCCGCTGGCCTCGACCCTCGTCGGCTCCTCCGTCGACACGGCGCTGTTCTTCACCATCGCCTTTTCGGGCGCGCTCACCTTCATCGAACCCTCTAACGATGTCTCTTGGGCGGGCGAGGCGCTGCCGCTGCTGGGCATCGGCCCGATGGTGCCGATGTGGGTGTCGCTTGCCGTCGCGGACTGGGGGGTCAAACTCAGCTTGGCGCTGATCGCTCTGATCCCTTTCCGGATGATCGTTTCCAAAGCATTGTCTGGAAAAATCCTGGCCTGAGGGCAAAAAACACTTTGCGATTCAAGCATCTCGTGCAACATTTTAAATATGTTCAACATATTGAAAGGAGGTGATCCAGTGTCGAGAGAAACATTGGAGAGAGGTGTCGGAACAGTTCGGAGGATCGCGCCCTAGGGCAGCCCCGTGGGTGTTATGACCGAATTGGTGTGCGCCTAACCGGCCCCACCTCCTCAATTCTCGAAGGGCCGCCCGAAGATCGGGTGGCCCTTTTTGACGATAAAATTGGACGGCGGATGTTACGGATCAACGACAGGATTTCGATCGAAGACTGGGAACTGACAGAGCAGTTCATGCGCGCCTCCGGCCCCGGCGGGCAGAACGTGAACAAGGTCTCCTCGGCTGTGGAACTGCGGTTCGAGGCAGAGCGTTCCCCGAACCTGCCGCCGCCGGTCAAGACGCGCCTGCGCAAACTGGCCGGGCGGCGCTGGTCCAAGGAAGGCGCGCTGGTGCTGCAGGTCGACGAAACCCGCAGTCAGGTGCGCAACCGCGAAATCGCCCGCGACCGTCTGACAGAGCTGATCCTGCAGGCCTGCGAAAAACCCAAACGGCGCATCCCGACCAAGCCGACACTGGGGTCAAAGAAACGCCGCCTCCTGGCGAAAAAGGTCCGGGGCGAGGTCAAGGCCCTGCGTGGCAAGGTCGAGGGTGAAAGCTGAGCCTGCACAGGTAAACGCCGTCCCTCCGTCCTGCTGATCCAACTCCCTCACCGCGTCGCTAGGTGAACTTGGATCGGATATGCGCGGCCTCTCCGTTTGCCCAAAGGCGAAATCCGATGCATTTTGTGTATACTCACGCATTTCGGGTTTGACCTGAGACAACGGGCATCGGATTTCGCGGTCGACCAAAGGAAAAGACAGCGCATATCCGATCCAAGTTTAACCCGAAACGCTGTCAAACCGGCAACGCTTTGGAACGCGACAGGCGGCAAACGCCCCCCGTCTTATCCTCCTCAGAACCGTTCAAGCAGACGTTCGAGATACTGCAACTCTTCGTCTGGTCGCTCGCCTTCGCCCGAGCGGCGGCGGATCTCGTCCAGCAGTTCCCGGGCGCGACGATAGACGTCTTCGCCCTGCAGCATCCCCTCTTCGGACCCGAGCTGGCCATTGCTGCCTGCGCTGCGCCCCAGCGGGTCGCTCTGCTGGCCCGGCTCCGTGCCTTCGGCGGTGCCTTGCTGGCCCTGATTCTGCTGTTGCTCCTGCGCCATCGCCTCACCCAGATTGCGCATGCCTTCACGCAGGGCCTCCATTGCTTCGGATTGCCTGTCGATCGCCTCGGCAAGGTCATTGCCGCGCAGGGCCTCTTCGGCGCCCTCCATGGCACCTTCGGCCCGGTCAAGCGCCTCACGCGCAGCGTCGCCTTCGGCAGTGCCCTGTCCGGGCAGGTTGCCGCGCTGGTTGTTCAGCTCGTCACGCAAGGCGCGCTGGCGCTGTGCCAGATCCTGCTGCAGCGACTGGCCGCCCTGTCCCGACTGGCCGCCCTGTCCCTGTTGCCCCTGCTGGCCTTGCGATCCCTGGCCCTGCTGCTGCCCTTGAGAGCCCTGTCCCTGCTGTTGCCCCTGACCCTGTTGCTGGCCCTGACCCTGTTGCTGGCCCTGTCCCTGCTGTTGTCCCTGCTGTTGCCCCTGACCCGGCTGTTGCCCCTGTTGCCCGGGGTTGAACTGCTCCTGCAGGTCGCGGAACGCCTGATCCGACAGACCCTGCTGTTCGCGCAGCGTCTCGGCCAGCCCGTCCATAGCCTGCTGGCCGGGCGATCCCTGGCCCTGACCTTGTCCTTGCGTCACGCGCATGTTTTCCATCATCTGCTGCAGCTCTTCCAGCGCCTGCTGCGCCTCGGCCATGCGGCCTTCTTCCATCAGCTGCTGGATGCGGTCCATCATCGCCTGCAGATCGCTCTGGGTCATTTGCATGCCCGGCTGGTTCTGCGACGTCTGCGACTCCGGGTTCTGCTCGGCTTCTCTCTGCTGCTCGGCGCTCAGCTGGCGCATGTAATCATCCGTCGCCTCGCGCAGCTCCTGCATCAGCTCGGCGATTTCCTGTTCGGATGCGCCGTTTTTCATCGCCTCGGACAGCCGCTCCTGCGCCCGTTGCAGCCGTTCGCGCGCATCGTCCAGATTGCCGTCTTCCAGCAGCAGCGCCAGATCCCACATGGCCGTGGCCAGCTCGGCCTGCTGATCGTCGTTCATGCCACGATCAGCAAAATTCTCCATCCGCCGCAGGATCGTCTTCAGCCGCAGATAATGCACGGCCGAACGAAAGATATCGTCGGGTTCATAAGACACGGCGCGCAGGATCTGAGCGATGTCACGGGCATTGTCGCGGTTCCACAGCAGCGCGCGTCGCTGTTCGACAATCGCCGCCGCCATGGGGTCAAAGAACCGCCGCCCGGGCAGGGTCATCACTTGGGGCACCGACTCGCCGCTCTGATCCGCCGCATCCAAGACCGAAAGCGAAATCGTGACCGGAAGGTTCGCCCAAGGGTGTTCCGAGAAATTCTCGATCAGCGTCTCGGTAAATTCGTGCCGGTCACCTGAAATCGGCATTGGCAGCGGCACCTCGATTGCGGCGCGCGGTTCCGGGTCGATACGCAGCCCATAGCGGCGCTCCACCTCGCCCAGCGCCAGCGTGATCCGGGCCGTGCCCGCAACCACGCCGTGATCATCCGTCGCGGCAAACGGGATCGACGTCTCGCCGTCATAGGTTGTCTCAATCTCGCCCTCACGCGTCACGGCAGGGGGGGCATCGGGTGTCATCATCACATCCCATAAGCGCCCGCCGGGGCCGTCAATGGACAGCGTGCCGGACTGCACGACGCCAAACTCCTGCGCCGTCTCGGGGTTGCCCTCCTCGGGCAGGGGCGTGCCCGACACGGTTTCGCGCACGCTCAGCGCACCAACCTCGCCATACATCCGCAGCGTGATGCGCGCGCCCTGGGGCACGCTCAGCGCAGCATCGGTGATGTCGTTCAGATAGACCGTTGGCAGGCGGGTGTATCCCGGCGGCTCCATCCAGCCTTCCCATGTGGGACCAGCGGCCAGCGCGCTGCCCCCCGGCCCCATGCCGCTGACGGACTGCACCCGCAGAACCGACCCGAACAGCAGCGCCACAAACAGCGCCAGCAGCGCCACATAACGCAGGGCAAAGGGGTCGTTGCGCGACACCCGCAGATCCGGCTGCACGGCCTTGGCCTCGGCCAGCCGCGCCCGCATGCGCGCCTGATGCGCCCGCCACACCGCAAGCGAGGCCGCATCGCTGCCGCCAATCGCCTGAGTGTCCAGCGCACTCTGGATCGGATTGCCGCGCATGGTGGCGTCAAGCCGCGCCAGCGCGCCCTCGCGCGTCGGCATCTCGAACCGCCGCGTGCCCCAGATCAGGGCCGCCAGCGCCGCAAGACCCAGAACGGCACCCGCCGCCCAGACCACCTCGACCCGCACCAGATCCTGCAGGCCCAGCATGAGCGCCGCCAGCGCCACAAAGACCACCGACCACAGCGGCCAGAACGTCCGCACCGCCCGTTCCGCCACCATGCCCGCACGGGTCAGCCGCAGCGGGCGCCGCAGCACCTTGAAGATCTCGGGGGGCAGTGTGTCGGGTGACGCCATGGGCCGCTCCTGCAGGTCAGCTGCCGGGACGATACCCTACAGCCATTCAGGGATGGTATCGCGGGAAATCATTTCGTCAAAGCTTGGCCGCGCCCGAATGACCGCAAAGTGATCACCTTTCACCAGAACCTCGGGCACCAGGGGCCGCGTGTTGTATTCCGACGCCATCACGGCCCCATATGCGCCGGCCGAGCGAAACGCGACCAACTCACCTGCCTGTAATTTGGGCATCATCCGCCCCTTGGCAAAGGTATCGCCGGATTCGCAGACCGGCCCGACGATGTCATAGGGCACCTGTTCGCAGCCCGCCTCGGGCTCGACCACCGGCACGATGTCATGCCAGGCGTCATACATGGCCGGACGGATCAGATCGTTCATCGCGCCGTCAAGGATCAGAAACTCGCGCCCCTCCCCCTGCTTGACATAGATCACCTCACTGACAAGCAGCCCGGCATTGCCCGCAATCAGCCGCCCCGGCTCGATCTCGATCTCGCAGCCCAAATGCCCGACCGTGCGCCGGATCAGCGCGCCATAGTCATTGGGCACTGGCGGCGCCTCGTTCGAGCGCACATAAGGAATGCCCAGACCCCCGCCCAGATCCAGCCGACGGATGGTGTGGCCATCGGCGCGCAGCTGTTCGGTCAACTCGGCCACTTTCAGATAGGCCGCCTCGAACGGCGCCAGATCGGTCAGCTGCGATCCGATATGCACGTCGATCCCGATCACCTCGATGCCGGGCAGGGCGGCCGCCTCGGCATAGACCGCGCGCGCCTTGGCAATGGGAATGCCGAACTTGTTCTCGGATTTTCCGGTGGCGATCTTGGCATGGGTCTTGGCATCCACATCCGGGTTCACCCGGATGGTGATCGGCGCAACCTTGCCCATCTCCACCGCCACCTGCGACAGCACCACCATCTCCGGCTCGCTCTCGACATTGAACTGTCGGATGCCGCCCTCCAGCGCCATGGCAATCTCGGCCCGGGTCTTGCCGACACCGGAAAACACGATCCGCTCGCCCGGCACGCCGGCGGCCTTGGCACGGGCATATTCCCCGCCCGACACCACATCCATCCCGGCGCCAAGCGCTGCCAGCGTCTTCAGGATCGCCTGATTGCTCGCCGCCTTCATCGCATAACAGACCAGATGGTCCATGCCCGCCAGCGCCTCGTCGAACAGCCGGAAATGCCGCTCCAGCGTCGCGGTGGAATAGACATAGAACGGAGTCCCCACCGCCGCCGCGATCTCGCTCATGGCAACATCCTCGGCAAACAACACGCCGTCGCGATATAGAAAATGGTCCATGCCGGCCTCCGTAACTGACGATAACGCCCTTACTGCAGCGCGCCCCTTACGACCACCCCGAAAAACCAAAGCCCCCGCATCACCTGTCCCCAAATATCCCGGGGAGTCTGAGGGGCTGGCCCCTCAGTCCGGCGGTGCCACAGGCACCGCAACCACAGGCCGGGTGCAACCGTCACACCCGCTCAATCGCCAGCGCGATCCCCTGACCACCGCCGATGCACATGGTGATCAGCGCGCGCCGCCCGCCCGTCCGCTCCAGCTCATACAGCGCCTTGACCGTCAGGATCGCCCCGGTCGCGCCCACCGGATGCCCGAGCGCAATCGCGCCGCCATTGGGGTTCACGCGCGCGCCGTCCAGCCCCAGCACCTTGTTCACCGCCAGCGCCTGCGCGGCAAAGGCCTCGTTGCTCTCGATCACATCGAAATCGCCAGCAGACAGCCCGGTCTTGTCCAGCAGCTTTTGCACCGCCGGCACCGGGCCGATGCCCATCACCTCGGGACGCACCCCGGCATGGGCATAGCCCAGCACCCGCGCCCGCGGTGTCAGACCGGCAGCCTCCGCTGCGCCCGCCCGCGCCAGCACCAGCGCCGCCGCCCCGTCATTGATCCCGCTGGCATTGCCCGCCGTCACACTGCCGTCCTTCTGGAACACCGCGCGCAACCCGGCCAGCGCCTCGGCGCTTGTGGCCTTCGGGTGCTCATCCACCTCGAAGGCCACCATATCCCGCTTCACGCGCACCTCGACCGGCACGATCTGATCGCGGAACCGCCCCTGGGCAATCGCCTCTGCCGCCCGCTGCTGGCTCATCAGGGCAAAGCCATCCTGCGCCTCCCGACTGATGCCATGCTCGGCGGCGACATTCTCTGCCGTCACCCCCATATGCCCGGTGCCGAACGGACAGTTCAGCGCGCCCAGCATCATGTCGAGCGTCCGGATATCCCCCATCTTCGCCCCCCAGCGCTGATCCGGAATGATGAACGGGCTGCGCGACATGCACTCGGCCCCGCCGGCCAGCGCAAATTCCGCATCGCCCAGCATCAGCGACTGCACCGCCGACACAATCGCCTGCGCGCCCGACCCGCACAGCCGGTTGACGTTCATCGCCGGCACGCTGTCGGGAATGCCGGCCTCCATCGCGGCCACGCGGCTCAGATACATGTCGCGCGGTTCGGTGTTGATCACATGGCCAAACACCACATGCCCGATCTGCCCGCCTTCGACCCCTGCGCGTTCCAGCGCCGCGCGGGCCACAATGGCCCCCAGCGCAATGGGCGGTGTGGCGGCCAGCGCGCCGCCAAAGGTGCCGATGGCGGTGCGCGCGCCGCTCAGGATAACGATATCGTCTGACATGGGGTCCTCCTCCTTGGATCTCGGGCCAACTATGCGCAGCCGCAATCCCCGTGTCAGCCGCGACGTTTCGTCAGAACCACCGCCGCCAGAATCCGGATGCCCTCGCGCAGAGCTGTGCTAGGCTCCCTCCACCTAGCCCCGCAGCACTTCAGAAAGGCGCGTCATGAGTATTTCGCTTCAGGTCCTCTATCCCACCACGAATGGCACCCATTTTGACTATGACTATTATCTCGAAAGCCACATGCCGATGGTCGCAACCCACATGGGCGCCTACATCTCGCAGACGCTGGTGACCAAGGGGCTGGCGGGCGGGCCGGATACGCCTGCGGCGCATTATGCCATTGCCACGATGGTCTTTGCCGATCAGGTTGCCATGGACGCCGCGATGGAAAATGCCGGTCCCGTCCTCGAGGATATTGTGAATTTCACCGACACCACCCCCCAGATGTTGATTGGCGAGGTCGTGGTCTGACGCGGTCGCGCGGAACGCCGCCACCGGTGTTCCGCGTGTCGCATTCCCGCATCCGGTCCTGTATATGTCGCCGTAACAGAACCCGGAGGCACCGATGACACAGGCATTCCTGACCCAGATCAAAGACACCCTTGCCGAGATCGAGGCAGACGGCCTGCGCAAGGTCGAACGCCCGCTGACCTCGCCCCAGGGCGCGCATATCACCGTGGGCGGGCGCGGCATGCTCAACCTCTGCGCCAACAACTACCTTGGCCTTGCCGATCACCCCCGGCTGATCGCCGCCGCCAAGGCCGCGATGGACACCCTCGGTTACGGCATGGCCTCGGTTCGCTTTATCTGCGGCACGCAGGATCTGCACCGCGAGCTGGAACAGAAGCTCGCCGCCTTTCTGGGCAAGGAGGATTCCATCCTCTTTGCCGCCTGTTTCGACGCCAATGCCGCCGTCTTTGAACCGCTTCTCGGCCCCGAGGATGCGATCATCTCGGACAGCCTCAATCATGCCTCGATCATCGACGGCGTGCGCCTGTGCAAGGCCAAGCGCTATCGCTACGCCAATGCCGATATGGACGACCTTGAGGCGCAGCTGAAGCAGGCCCGCGCCGATGGGGCCCGCCACATCATGATCGCCACCGACGGCGTGTTCAGCATGGATGGCTTCCTCGCCCCGCTGCCGGACATCACCGCGCTGGCCGCAAAATATGACGCGCTGACCATGGTCGATGACTGCCACGCCACCGGCTTCATGGGCGCCACGGGGGCCGGCACACCCGAACATTTCGGCGTTGATGTGGACATCCTGACCGGCACGCTGGGCAAGGCGCTGGGTGGTGCCGTCGGCGGCTATATCGCTGGCCCCCAGCCGGTGATCGACCTGCTGCGCCAACGCGCGCGTCCCTACCTCTTCTCCAACGCCCTGCCGCCCGCCGTGGTCGCCGCCGGGATCGAGGTGCTCGATCTGGTGAAAAACGGCGACACGCTGCGCGCCAACCTTTTCGAGAACGCCCGCTACTGGCGTGCCGGGCTGGAAAAGCTGGGCTTTGATGTCCTCCCGGGCGAACACCCGATCATCCCCGTGATGACGCACGAGGCGCGTCTGGCGCAGGACATGGCCAACGGGCTGTTTGACGAAGGCGTCTATGTCTCTGGTTTCTTCTTTCCGGTGGTGCCCAAGGGGCGCGCCCGGATCCGCACGCAGATGAACGCGGCGCTGAGCCGCGACGATCTGGACACCGCGCTGACGGCCTTTGGCACGGTCGGCAAAGCCCTTGGAGTGATCTGAAATGCACAATGATATGAAGGCACTGGTCAAGGCCGAAGCGGCCGAGGGCCTCTGGATGCAGAGCGCCCCGGTGCCTGAAATCGGCCCCGATGATGTGCTGATCCGCATCAACAAGACCGGGATCTGCGGCACCGATGTGCATATCTGGAACTGGGATGATTGGGCGCAGCGCACCGTGCCCGTGCCGCTGATCACCGGCCATGAATTCGCCGGTGAAATCGTCGAACTGGGCCGCAATGTGGACGGTCTGGAACTGGGCCAGCGTTGCTCGGGCGAGGGGCATCTGATCGGCAAGAAATCCCGGCAGAGCCGTGCCGGCAAATTCCACCTCGACCCTGCCACACGCGGCATCGGTGTGAACGAACAGGGCGCGTTTGCGGAATATCTGCGCCTGCCGGCCTTTAACGTCGTGCCGCTGCCCGATGCCATCGATGACGAAATCGGCGCGATCCTCGACCCCCTCGGCAATGCGGTCCACACCGCGCTCAGCTTTGATCTGGTGGGCGAGGATGTTCTGATCACCGGCGCCGGACCCATCGGCATCATGGCCGCCGCCGTCGCGCGGCACGTGGGCGCGCGCCATGTGGTCATAACGGATGTGAACCAGTCGCGGCTGGACCTCGCCGCGCAGGTCACCGATGTGACCCCGGTCAATGTCACGACCGAGGATCTGAACGACGTGAAAACCCGGCTCAGGATGAAAGAGGGCTTTGATGTCGGGCTTGAAATGTCCGGCAGCCAGCAGGCGCTTGATCAGATGGTCGAGGCGCTGGTGATGGGGGGCCGCATCGCCCTGCTTGGCATCCCCCCGGGCAAATCCCCCGTGGACTGGAGCCGTATCGTCTTCAAGGCGATCACCCTCAAGGGCGTTTATGGCCGCGAGATATTTGAGACGTGGTACAAGATGATCGCCATGCTGGAAAACGGTCTGGACGTGCGCCGCGTCATCACCCACCGCTTTGGTGTCGATGATTTCGCCGAAGGCTTTGCCGCCATGCGCGCAGGCACCAGCGGCAAGGTGGTGCTGAACTGGCGCTAAGGCCTGTCGCTTTCCTGTACCGTCATCCGCCAGCTCAAGGCATCTGAAAATGCGCTCGGGCCGGCGGATAACTGGGCGGCTCTGACCAGATCGCTAAACCCGGCGGTCCACCCGAATGGGCCGCTTGGGGTCTGGTGCAACAGGCACCGGCGGCGCGAATTGCTTTTTCATCCGCATCATCAGCGTCTTGCCCAGACGCGGCAGCACGCGGCGAAGGATGATCCTGCCGCGTCGCTGCAACGCCACCACAAAGGGCATCATGCTGTCGGGCAGGGGGAGAAGGGGTGTGTTCTGGTGTGTCATGACGACATGATTAACCGCGATTCCCTTTCCATCCGATGAAAGCTCACAGCCTCAGTCCGGTAAATCGGTCCGCTCTGCCGATTTCATGGTCCTCAGGCTGGACCCCTCCAGCATCTTCACCTCGCGCTGCGGAAAGGGGATGGAAATGCCGTTTTCCTGAAACGCATCCCACAGCGCCAGATAGACATCGCCGCGAATGTTGGTCAGCCCGCCGGTCGGATCGCTGATCCAGAACCGCAGGATATAATCGAGCGAGGAATCGCCGAACCCCACAATATGACAGACCGGGGGCTTAAAATTCAGCACCCGCGTCACCCCGACAGCGGCATCGATGGCGATGCGGCGCACCTTGTGCGGATCATTCTGATAGGCGGTGCCGAAAAAGATATCCAGCCGCACAAAGTCGTTGGAATGCGACCAGTTCACCACCTGCCCGGTGATCAGATCCTCGTTCGGGATCAGGTATTCCTTGCCGTCGCGCGTGACGACCGACACATAGCGCGCGCCCAGTGACTGGATCCAGCCGAACGTCTCGCCCAGGGAAATCACATCCCCCGGCTTGATGGATTTATCCAGCAGGATGATGATTCCGGACACAAGGTTCGACACCACCTTCTGCAGGCCGAACCCAAGCCCCACGCCGATCGCGCCCGACAAAACCGCAAGCCCGGTCAGATCCACCCCGACCAGCTTCAGCCCGAAAAAGAACGCCGTGCCATACAGCACGACCTGCAGGAACTTGATCGCCAAGACCTGCATCGACGGCGAAATTTCGTCGTTGCGCCGGATGCGGGCCGAACTTGTGGTCGCCAGAAACCGCGCGACAAAGATCAGCAATCCCAGTGTCACCATCGCCTGCAGCAGCAGCCACAGCGACAGGCGCGTGCTGCCCACCGTCATGGCGAAATTGTCCAGCACGTTGCGGGCCTCGGATGTCAGCCCCAGAATCGACAGCGTGACCCAGGCCCAGGCGCCATAGCGCACCAGCGCACGCACAAAGCCGTTGATGATCAGCCGGGTGGCAAAGGCGATGAACAGCCAGGCACTGGCCAGTTGCGCAATGACTTCAAGCAGATAGGACCGCGACGGCCAGGTCACATCCTGCATCACCGCAACAACTGTCCAGATCAGCAGCACGAACAGGATCGTGCGGAACCGCCGGTGCATGATGACCAGCGCGCGCATCTGCCACTTGGGCCAGCCCTCCAGCCCGCGCATCCAGTCATAGATCCGCGGCTTCAGCACCCCGGCCAGCACATGCGCCGCGGCAAAGATCGCAAGCGCAATGATCAGCTGATAGGCGTTCCAGGGCCGCATCAGCCCGCTCAGGAACAGCAGGCTGCGCTCCAGCAGCCCGACGGCAATTTCCTGCACCTGATCAAGCGGCAGCTGGCTCAGCTCATCAGGGGTCATGCGGTGTCCTGCAGTTCATCGCCTCAGCGTTGCACCAAGACGCAGGCCAAGGCAAGCTTTCAGCAAATCGCCCCCCAACCCCGCACTTGATAGACTCAGGCGAAAGGGATATCTCCGCCGCCATGACACTGGTGTTCGACCTTGATGACCGCGCGCGCCTGCGCGAACGCTTTTTCGGCGCCACGCACACTGTGCTGGCCCGACTATAAGCCTGCGCGCCTACGGGTGCCCGCCTGCCTGACCATTCAACACAGCATTTATCCAAAGGGAGTGGACCCAATGTCCCCCAAAACGCTCTATGACAAGATCTGGGATGCCCATGTCGCGCACGAAGCCGACGATGGCACCTGCCTGCTCTATATCGACCGCCATCTCGTTCACGAAGTGACCAGCCCTCAGGCCTTTGAAGGCCTGCGCATGACCGGCCGCACCGTCCGCGCGCCGGATAAAACCATTGCCGTGCCGGATCACAACGTGCCGACCACGCTCGACCGCGCCTCGGGCATCATCGAGAATGAAGAAAGCCGCATCCAGCTCGACGCGCTTGACAAGAACGCCAAGGATTTCGGGGTGCATTACTATCCCGTCTCCGACGTGCGTCAGGGCATCGTGCACATCGTCGGCCCGGAACAGGGCTGGACCCTGCCCGGCATGACCGTGGTCTGCGGTGACAGCCACACCGCCACGCACGGCGCCTTTGGCGCACTTGCCCACGGCATCGGCACGTCCGAGGTGGAACACGTCCTTGCCACCCAGACGCTGATCCAGCGCAAGGGCAAGAACATGAAGGTCGAAATCACCGGCAAACTCGCGCCTGGCGTCACGGCCAAGGACATCACCCTGTCCGTGATCGGCAAGACCGGCACCGCCGGCGGCACCGGCTATGTCATCGAATATTGCGGCGAAGCGATCCGTGATCTGAGCATGGAAGGCCGCATGACCGTCTGCAACATGGCGATCGAGGGCGGTGCACGCGCCGGCCTGATCGCGCCGGATGAAAAGACCTATGCCTATGTCATGGGCCGCCCCCACGCGCCGAAAGCGGCACAGTGGGAGGCCGCGATGGCCTGGTGGAAAACCCTCTATTCCGATGACGATGCCCATTGGGACAAGGTTGTGACAATTGCGGGCGAAGACATCGCTCCCGTCGTCACCTGGGGCACCTCGCCCGAGGATGTTCTGCCGATCACCGCAAACGTCCCCGCCGCCGACAGCTTTACCGGCGGCAAGGTCGACGCCGCCAAACGCTCGCTCGAATACATGGGCCTGACCGCCGGCATGGCGCTGTCCGATATCAAGATCGACACCGTCTTCATCGGCTCCTGCACCAATGGCCGGATCGAGGATCTGCGCGCCGCGGCCGCCATCCTCAAGGGCAAAAAGATCAAGGACGGCATGCGCGCCATGGTTGTCCCCGGTTCGGGCCTTGTCCGTGCGCAGGCCGAGGAAGAAGGCCTTGCGGATATCTTTATCGAGGCAGGCTTTGAATGGCGCATGGCCGGCTGTTCCATGTGTCTGGCGATGAACCCCGATCAGCTCGCCCCCGGCGAACGCTGCGCGGCGACGTCGAACCGCAACTTCGAGGGCCGTCAGGGCCGTGGTGGCCGCACCCACCTCATGTCGCCCGCCATGGCGGCGGCGGCGGCGGTGACCGGCCACCTGACCGATGTGCGCGACATGATGTGACGGGCCGGGCGGGGGTCCTGCGCCCCCGCCCGCCGCACAGTCCACCGCACAACCGCCCAGAATTGACGTTAACCACAGGGTCCCAGTCGAAGCACGGCAGCAAGATACCAGCCATACGGTTTCCATACGCAAACCATACGCTTCCCAGCCCCGCCAAAAGTGTCAGGAGACACCCATGGAAAAGTTCGACAAACTCAGCGGCATCGCCGCCCCGCTCCCGATCATCAACGTCGATACCGACATGATCATCCCCAAGCAGTTCCTGAAAACGATCAAGCGTTCGGGCCTTGGCGTGAACCTGTTTGACGAGATGCGTTATGACGACGACCGCAACGAAATCCCCGATTTCGTGCTGAACAAACCCCAGTACCGCGACACGCAAATCCTTGTGGCTGGTGACAATTTCGGCTGCGGCTCGTCCCGCGAACACGCTCCGTGGGCGATCAAGGATTTCGGCATTTCCTGCGTCATCGCGCCCAGCTTTGCCGACATCTTCTACAACAACTGCTTCAAGAACGGCATCCTGCCCATCGCCCTGCCGCAGGAGCAGATCGACCTTCTGATGAAGGACGCCGAAAAGGGGTCCAACGCCCGGATGGAGATTGATCTTGAGGCGCAGACCATCACCACCTCCGATGGTGACGTGCTGACATTCGACGTTGATGCGTTCAAAAAGCACTGCCTTATGAATGGCTTGGACGATATCGGCCTGACCATGGAAAAGGCCGCCGCCATCGACACCTTCGAGGCCGCCGCCGCCCAGTCCCGCCCCTGGGTCTGACCCTTTCCCCCGTCGCATCGACGTGATGCGGCGGGGATTAACCCGTTGTTAGCCAGCATCGGGTGATGATTGCCGGGACAGGGGCCTTTACCCCGCTCCAGAGACGGCAAAATGCGCGCGCACCATCGTATTTTATTTATCGGAGTCCTCACCCGCTGCCTCGCCGCGCTGATTTTCCTCGCCTTTTTCCCGGCCACCACCGCCCGCGCCGATACCCTGCGCATTGCCACATGGCATGCCGACCTCAGCCGCAAGGGCCCCGGCCTGCTCCTGCGCGATATCCTCGCCGAAAAAGACCCCGACATCGCCGCGATCCTTGCGGGCATCACGCGCCTGAACGCCGACTTCCTGTTGCTCAGCGATTTCGACTACGACCTCGACCTGCAGACGCTCACCGCGCTGCGCGACCGGCTGGCCCGCGATGGCCCCTCTTATCCGCACCTCTTCGCCCTCCGTCCCAATACCGGAATCGGCACGGGCCTTGATCTTGACGGTGACGGGCGTCTGGGTGGGCCGGGCGATGCGCAGGGGTTCGGCTATTTCAACGGGCAGGGCGGGCTCGCCATCCTCTCCCGCCTGCCGATCAACGAGGGCGCAGTCACCGATCTCAGCGGCCTGCTCTGGCGTGATCTGCCCGACAGCCGCATGGCCCCAGGCGACCCCGGTGCCGATATTCAACGCCTCTCAACCTCGGGGCATTGGGATGTTCCCGTGATGCTGAGTCAAGTTAAATCATTGAATATATTAGTATTTCATGCGACTCCGCCAGTTTTCGACGGCCCCGAAGACCGCAACGGGCGGCGCAACGCGGATGAACTCATGCTGTGGCAGAAATACCTGAACGGCGCCCTGCCGCAGCCCCCGCCGACGCAGAATTACATCCTCCTCGGCAATGCCAACCTCGACCCCAGACGCGGCGATGGCCTCACCACCGTCATGCAGGCCTTTCTGCGCGATCCCCGCTTTCAGGACCCCGCCCCGGACACCGACACCGCCCTGTGGCCGGAAACCGGACCCATGCGCGTCAGCTATGCGCTGCCCTCGGCGGATCTGACCGTGCTTGCGGCGGGGCAGGGGGATCCCGTCGGCGCGCACCGGCCTGTCTGGGTCGATATTACCGTGCCGCCCTGATCCATCAAACGTCCTGAAAAACACGGCATTTCTTGACGATCCGCCGCCACGGCGCTACGCGGTGGGGCATCCGCATGTGACCAAAGGACACCCTGACATGAGCAACCCCTCGCTTCTTATCCTGCCCGGTGACGGGATCGGCCCCGAAGTCATGGCCGAAGTGCGCAAGATCATCGACTGGTACGGTGCCAAGCGTGATCTCGCCTTTGACGTGAGCGAGGATCTGGTCGGTGGCTGCGCCTATGACAAGCACGGAACGCCCCTGCACGACGACACCATGGCCAAGGCGCAAGAGGTCGATGCCGTCCTGCTCGGCGCCGTGGGCGGCCCGAAATACGACACCCTCGATTTCTCCGTGAAACCCGAACGCGGGTTGCTGCGCCTGCGCAAGGAAATGGACCTTTATGCCAACCTGCGCCCGGCCCAATGCTTTGATGCGCTTGCAGATTTCTCTTCGCTGAAAAAGCATGTCGTGGCCGGCCTCGACATCATGATCATCCGCGAACTGACGAGCGGCGTCTACTTTGGCGAACCGCGCGGCATCTTCAAGGAAGGCAACGAACGCGTCGGCATCAACACCCAGCGCTATACCGAATCCGAGATCGAGCGTGTCGCGCGCTCGGGTTTCGAGATGGCCCGCAAGCGCGGCAACAAGCTGTGCTCGATGGAAAAGGCCAACGTGATGGAATCCGGCGTGCTCTGGCGCGAAGTGGTCCAGCGCATCGGCGATACCGAATATCCCGATGTGGAACTGTCGCACATGTACGCCGATGCCGGCGCCATGCAGCTCACCCGCTGGCCCAAGCAGTTCGATGTCATCGTCACCGACAACCTGTTCGGCGACCTGCTGTCCGACCTTGCCGCCATGCTCACAGGCTCGCTTGGCATGCTGCCTTCGGCCTCGCTTGGGGCTCCTATGGCAAACGGTCGTCCCAAGGCGCTCTACGAGCCCGTACACGGCTCTGCGCCTGACATCGCGGGTCAGGGCAAGGCGAACCCCATCGCCTGCATCCTCAGCTTTGCCATGGCGCTGCGCTACTCCTTTGACAAAGGTGACGAGGCGACCCGCCTTGAAAAAGCTGTGGAAAAGGTTCTGGCCGACGGCTACCGCACTGCGGATCTGCTGGGCGAAGAGGGCCGCAGCCCGGTCTCGACCTCACAAATGGGCGATGCGGTGATTGCGGCGCTGGACGCCAGCCTGACCTGATCCACAACGCCCCCTACACTGACACTTCAAAGCCCCCGCAAGGGGGCTTTTTTGTTGCAATCAATTCTTTTGAAAGAAGAGATGCGTTTATTGCCCTTGTTCCCGCCGGACTTGCGGGGTTAGCAAAGTCCCTGTTGGCGCAAACACGAAAGAGGGAGGCGATGATGAGTCCGAATATAAAGGGCGCGCTCCTGTCGCTTATGTCCTTCGGGATTTATGCCACCCATGATGTGATCGTCAAAACGCTGGGCGCCGCTTACAGCCCGTTTCAGATCGTATTCTTCAGCGTGCTGTTCAGCTTTCCGCTCGCGATGGTCCTGCTGATCCGCGACACCGAACCGGGCCACCTGCGCCCCATCCATCCCTGGTGGACCGCCCTGCGCACCGTGTCTGCGGTGACCACGGGGGCGTCCGCCTTTTATGCCTTTTCCAATCTGCCGCTGGCGCAGGTCTATGCGATCCTGTTCGCCGCACCCCTGCTCATCACCATCCTGTCGATCCCTATCCTGGGCGAACGGGTGCGTCTGCGCCGCTGGATGGCGGTGATCGTGGGCCTGTGCGGCGTGCTTGTGGTGCTGCGTCCGGGGGCAACCGAACTTGGGGCGGGGCATCTGGCGGCGCTGGTGGCGGCCTTTTGCTCGGCCCTTGCCTCGATCATCGTGCGCAAGATCGGAAACGAGGAACGCCCCGTCGTGCTGGTGCTCTATCCGATGCTGACCAACTTTCTGGTGATGGGCGCGCTCACCGCCTTTGTCTATGTGCCCATGCCGCTGGATCATCTGGCGCTGAACGCCACGATGGCGGTGCTTGGCTTCACCGCGTCGGTCATCATCATCTATGCCTACAAGGCCGCCGAGGCGGTGATTGTCGCCCCGATGCAGTATTCCCAGATCCTGTGGGCGACGGTCTTTGGCGTCCTGCTGTTTGATGAAATCCCCGATGCGCTGACCCTCGTGGGCGCGGGAATCATCATCGCCAGCGGGGTCTACATCGTCCTGCGCGAAGGGGTGGCGGACACCTCGGAAAACACGCCGGTGCTGCAAAACCGCAGCCGGTTCGAAACGGGGATGATCCCGCGCATCAGCCTGCTTTTACGTCTGCGCAAAGACAAGCGACCGAATGCGTCATGACCCCTTGCCAAAGGGCGCGCGACGGGCTATCCCGCCCGCCACGGTCGGAGTGTAGCGCAGCCTGGTAGCGCACCTGCTTCGGGAGCAGGGGGTCGGAGGTTCGAATCCTCTCACTCCGACCAATTTCCCCACGATACTCTGCAGATAGCCCCGCCTTTGCGGCCAGCGGGCCTGTATGTGACACCTGCGCGCCACCCGGCCAGCGCTGCAAAAACGCCCCCTTATTTTTGATGAGCCCCGCAAACCACAAAAGGATGTCCGTTGTGTCGCGCGCGGTCTGACCCCTGCATTTTCGGGTGCCGTCAAAGGCCGCTCTTCTGTCAAAAAATGCCACCGCGCGGTGTGTTGAATCTTGGTTCATGCGTTTTTGGTTTAACCTGAGACGAACAGCACAGGATTTTATGTTCGACCAACGGAAAAGATCGCGAACATCTGACCAAAACCCGAAACGCTCTGACCACGCCTATCCATCTTGCTTAGGCTGCGGTGAAACGCTCAAGGATCAGCGATTCACCGATCCAGCAGTTGCATCAGGCCTTTCGCCGCCTCACCGCGCAGCTTGTCGCGAATGGCGTCTTCGACCGACTGACCTTCGTCCACGGAAACACCCAGACTGTCCTGCAGCGCCTTGTTCACCTTGTCACGCGCTTCGCGTTCAAGCTGCTGTTTTTCTTCGGAAAAATTCGCCTCGATGGCCGCATCCAGATCGGCACTGATCTTTGTGTCCGACCAAGGCCCCTTGACCCGCACCGGCACTGACAGGCCCCGCCCGTTGCGTGCCTCGGCAGAGGTCCCCGTCACAAGGTAATCCAGCGACTGCGCCCCCAGATCGACCTTGCCTGCACCTGACGCGGCCAGAACCGGCAGATCCAGCACAAGGTCGTCGTTGCGCAAAACGCCGTTTTCGATCGCAAAGCTGGCGGTCATATCGTCAAACACCGTGGTGCCGGATCCCGGCAGCCCGCCGCGGAACACCGCATCCAGATCCATCCCGGAAATCACCCCCGGCCCGGCACGCAGGCTGCCGTTTCCGGAAAGAGAGCGGACGATCGCATCCACCGATTGCCCGGACCCCAGAAACTGCAGCTGCGCATCCGCCTTGCCGGTGAATTTCTTGACGTCGGCGGCATCCTCCAGCAGATCACGCAGCTCCATCCCCTCCGCTTTCAGCGTCCCGCCAACCGACAGGCCAGCACGGTTGTTCGCGATGAACTGACCGCTCAGAATGCCCTGATACCCTTGCATTTTCTCGATATCGAACACCGCTCGAGACTGATCGACCGTCATGCGTGCAAGGCTCTGGCCAAACCGGAATCCCCCGACGACAAGCCGGTCCAGCTCAACCGTGATATCCCCGTCAAACGTGCCCAGAGCAGAGGCATCCAGCCTGTCCGTCGGCCATCCGCTGGCGCTTTGTGCCCCATCGACACCGGCGAATGTCGGCAACTCCAGCGTCTCCCCCCGGATTTGTGCCGAAATGTGTGGCACGTCGCCGGGCCGAATATCTGCCGAAACGGACAGGCGGTTCTGATCCAGCGTCAGATCCCCCTCGCGCAGCGACAAGCTGCCATCCTGCGCTAGTGCGATTTGCGTGGTGGCCGACAGACTCTGGCCAAGACCTTCTGGCAGAACAACACTCGGCTGCCCCAGCGCGGACAGGAACTGCTCCGTGTTGCTCAGAGCCAGGTTCAGGCGGCCCGTTGCCTCCATCGCCATCCCGGCCTGCCCCTCAAAGCGCCCCGTTCCGCCCAATGTGCTCAGTTCCAGATCCATGCCGGACACGGCCCCCGTCAGGAACGCCACCGGCGACTCGATCTGTGCCGTGACGGCGACTGGTTCTGCGGCCGGGCTGAACCCGGCCTTCAATGTCGCAGGCCCGCCGCGATCCGGCCAGGCCAGCGTCAGTTCAAGATTGCGGATTTCGACGGGCGTTTGCCCGGCGGCCAGATAACGCAGCCCGCCGCCCGTAATGGAAAGCGCGTCCAGCGAAAAGTCCGGCAGGGACGCTGATGCGTCACCGCCAGTGTCCGCGCCCAGATCCCAGTTGACTGCGCCGTCGCCGTTGCGTTGCAAAAGGATGGTCGGCGCTATGACCCGTATCGAGCGAAAGCGCAGATTTCCGCTCAGCACGGACAGGGGTTCAACCCCGATCTCTGCCCGATCTGCGGTCAGCATCGCACCCGCATCGGACCAGTCGGCATTGGCGATACGGATCCCCCCGGCATCAATGCCAAGCACCGGCCAGAAGGATACAGAGACATCCCCAAGGCTGACATCCCGGCCAATTTGCGCGCTCAGCTGATCCGCCGCGATCCGTCCCAGCCGTTCGGCAGGCAGGAAGAGAAGAGAGGCAAAAGCGACGCCTAGAATGAACACGAATAGTCCAAGGATTTTCCAGATCACACGCATCTCTCGACCTCCTGTCGCATCGCTCCATTCGTATCTTCTGCTGCGCAGCACGCAAGGGGGTGTTCGACACGTCGGGGGCTCTGATCGCAAAGCAAGGCCAGAGCCTGCCGACAAGCCATTGTTCTGGAATAAATAAACCGGTTCAGCTTTGTTTCAGAAAGGCCTGACCATCCACAAGGAAACGTTCCGACAGCGGCAGGCAGGCCGCGCCCAAGGATCGGGCCGAGGGGCCGACCGTGCCGGGGCGAACGTCGGGCGGGGTGATGCCTGCCATGTTGATACGGATCAGGGCGCGGCGCACCTCTTTGACCAGATTCTCGCGGACTGCGCCAGGGATCCAGCCGTCGATCATCACCAACTCGAAATCGATGATCGAGGCCGCAGCTGCAATCGCATGGGCAATCCCATCTGCCGCCCCTTTGATCCAGGGATCCAGAATGTCCTGTTCCACCGACCACAGCTCCGGATCGCCCCAAAGGCCAGTTGTCGGCAGGCCCGCCGCTTCCATCCTCTTTTCGATTCCGGACAGGGATGCGACGTCGATCAACTGCAATGGCTCCTGCCCGCCGGGGACAGGCATCGATCCAAGCGCCCCGGCATTTCCCGAACGGCCATTGTACAACGTCCCGTTCAGCACCAGCCCGCCGCCGATGAAGTAGCCGACGTAGAAATACAGAAAGTCCCGTGGCGCATCCTGTGCGCCAAAGACCAGTTCGGCCCCGCAAGCGCTTGAGGCGTCGTTCTGCATGTAAACTGGATAGGGCACCTGTGCCGCGAGCTCGGCCTTGATGTCGTAGTTCTTCCAGGACGCCATCTTTGCCGGCTCAATCCCGATCAGCCGCGCCCAGTTCCACATCTCGAACGGCATCGCGATGCCTAGGCCGGCAATCCGCGCCTTCTGTTCGGGCTCGAGTGGATCCGTCAGTTTGTGTATGGCATCGACCGCGAACCGGACCGTGTCTTCGGGGCGGGGATAGGCATGGGTGCGCTGAACACGGCCGTGCACCCGACCCAGGAAATCGATCAGCACCAGTTCCTCGTTCCGCCGCCCGATCTTTATTCCAAGGAAATAGGCACCTTCCGGGTTCAGGTGCATCGGCACCAGTGGCTGGCCAACCTTGCCGCGCACCGGGTCACCTTTGGCCAGCAACCCGTCCTCCTCCAGAGCGCGCATGATGACAGAGACGGTTTGCGCCGACAGCCCGGTCGCGCGGGCAATATCGGCCTTTGCCATCGGACCCCTTTGTCGAATAAGCGACAAGACCAGCCGTTCGTTATGCGCGCGCATGCCCGACTGATTCGAGCCGCGCATCACATAATCTTCGGCCTTCAGCCGATCTGGGACAGGGATCTGAAGCTCGGTCACGGGGGTCCGTTCTGTTGACTGCAACACATTATGACGGGTCGGTAGGGTCGATAAACCCTTTGCGCAATATGACATTCGCAAAAAGCGCGGTTTCGCTGGTCGCGACGATTGTATGGGCCGAGCGGATCCGGGGATAAAGGTCCGCACCCGAGAGGGGCTCTATCCTGAAACCCGGTGCCAGCCGCGCGCTGGCCGCATCGATGCGGTCATGGAAAGCCCCCCGTTGTGCCGGATCGTTGTTCAGTGCGGCGCGAAAGATCGCGACCGGCGGCGTTCTGTCCAGGGGCATGACCTGCAGAATCGCCTCGAACAGCGCCATTATTCCATGACCATCCGCCCGGATCAGCCGACGAGCATGTTCTTGCGCGGGATAATTTCCGTCCACGAGCGCGATTTCGTCTCCATGCCCCATGGAGCGGAGCGTGAACAGAAGCTCAGGACCCAATATCGCTGGAATGCCGATCAACAAGAGTTTTCTCCCCTCAAAAATAATGCTGCTGACATTTCGGAGGACTACGGAGCGTTCAGGTGTGCCCGACAATGCGCATCCCGTTTTCCGCCCTCTATTTTCATGCCGCCTGTCATGATGACATTGGCAAAATATTGTCGCGGCAGGGATGGTCTGTCAATGATAAATAAGAGTGATTTATTTATTGACAGGCGGGGGCGATTCCGTGTTTGTTAAGTATAGAGGGCAGGCTAGGGAGGTTGCCCCGACCCCGCCGGGCCTATTGGCCTGAATTTCATGACTTGGGAGGAGACCCTGATGAAAACGACATTTACCAAAACCGCTCTGCTTTGCATGACCGCCGCCGGTTTTGTGAGCCTGGCCAGTGGTGCTAACGCCGCCGCGCATTCGGTCAGCGCCTGCCTGATCACCAAGACCGACATCAACCCGTTTTTCGTCAAGATGAAAGAGGGTGCCGAGGCCAAGGCCGAAGAGCTGGGCATTACACTGAACTCTTATGCCGGCAAGATCGACGGCGACGTCGAGACACAGATCGCCGCAGTTGAAACCTGCATCGCGGCCGGCGCCAAGGGCATCCTTATCACCCCGTCCGACGGTGCGGCGCTGATGCCGATCATCACGCAGGCCCGCGAAGCCGGCGCACTGGTCATCGCGCTCGACACGCCGTTCGAGCCTGCAACCGTGGCCGATGCCACCTTTGCGACAGACAACTTCAAGGCCGGTGTTCTGATCGGTGAATGGGCCGCCGCCAAGATGGGCGACACGTCGAACGCCAAGATCGCGATGCTCGACCTCAACCCATCCGAAGTGTCGGTCGATTACCTGCGCAACAACGGCTTTCTTCAGGGCTTTGGCGTGGACATCAAGGACCCGACTGATATCGGTGACGAAGACGACGCCCGCATCGTCGGCAATGACGTCACCAACGGCAACGAAGAAGGTGGCCGCACGGCGATGGAAAACCTGATGCAGATGGATAGCGGCATCAACGTGGTCTACACCATCAACGAACCTGCCGCTGCCGGTGCCTATGAGGCGCTGAAATCCTTTGGCATGGAAGATCAGGCGCTGATCGTGTCGGTCGACGGTGGCTGCCCCGGTGTGCAGAACGTCAAGGAAGGCGTGATCGGCGCGACCTCCATGCAGTTCCCGCTGTTGATGGCCTCCATGGGGATCGAGGCGATTGCCGCCTTTGCCGCCGACGGCACCAAGCCGCAGAATACCGAAGGGCTGGATTTCTTCAATACCGGCGTCGAGCTGGTGACAGACGAGCCGGTCGAGGGCATCCCCTCGATCACCTCTGACGAAGCGCTGGAAAAGTGCTGGGGCTGAAACCCGGCTACCTTCCGGGAAGGGGCCGCGCGCCCCTTCCCTCTCCCACCCCTCTCACAAAGCTTTGACCTGACAGTCCGGTTCAGCCACGCTGACTCGGAGGAGGAGAGATCATGACAGACACAACACAGACCCCGAAAAAGGGGCAGGACTTCGAAAGTGCGCTGGATAAAAGCGACAAGAACGTCGCAGCATTCGAGCGAAAGAGCAAAGGAATGGTCGACGGGCTTCAGCACCTGTTGCACCTCAATCCGACGCTGGTGCCTGTCATGGTTCTCGTCGCTTCGGTGCTGATCTTCAGCCTGCCGATGGTGACGGACGGCAAGTTCATGACGATGTTCAACCTGTCGCTGGTGATGCAGCAGGTGTCGATCATCGGCATTCTGGCCGCGGCGCAGTCGCTGATCATCCTGACGGCGGGAATCGACCTGTCAGTCGGGGCGCTGATGATCTTTTCCGCCGTTGTCATGGGTCTTCTGGGTGTGAACCTAGGCGTGCCGACCTTTATCTCTCTGATCGCGGGCTTTGTCGTGGCCATCGGCGGCGGGTTGATGAACGGGCTGTTTGTCACGCGGGTGAAACTACCTCCGTTCATCGTGACGCTGGGCACCTGGTACATCTTTTTGTCGATCCTGCGCCTGCTGACCGGGTCGCAGTCGATCCGCAGTCAGGACATCGACGCCGAAGCCGCCGCGCTCAAGATCTTTGGCAGCTACATTTCGATTGGTTCGGCGCGCATCACATTCGGCGTGATTCTGATGATCGTGGTCTTTGCGGTGCTCTGGTATTTCCTGAACAAGACCGCCTGGGGCCGCCATGTCTATGCCATTGGCGATGACAAGGAAGCCGCCGAACTGGCCGGGATCAAGACCGACCGCACGCTGCTGACCGTCTACATGGCCGCCGGTGCCGTGGTCGGTGTCGCCGCCTGGGCGTCGATTGGCCGGGTCGGGTCGATCTCGCCCAATGCTTTTGCCGAGGCGAACCTGCAAAGCATCACCGCCGTGGTGATCGGGGGCATCTCGCTTTTCGGTGGGCGTGGTTCGATCCTGGGGCCGCTGTTCGGTGCGCTTATCGTCGGGATCTTTGAAAGCGGTCTGCGCCTCGCCGGGCTGGACGTGCAGTGGCAGGTCTTTGCCATCGGCTGGCTTATCATCCTTGCCGTCGCCATCGACCAGTGGATCAGAAAGGTTTCAGCATGACACAACCCATCATCAAAGCCCGTGGACTGGTCAAACGCTATGGCCGTGTGACCGCCCTCAACCAAGCCGATTTCGATCTGATGCCCGGAGAAATCCTGGCGGTGATCGGGGACAACGGCGCCGGTAAATCCTCGCTGATCAAGGCGATCTCGGGCGCGGTGCAGATCGACGAGGGCAGCATCGAGCTTGACGGCAAGCCGATCAACTTTCGCACACCGCTGGATGCGCGCAATGCGGGGATCGAAACGGTCTATCAGACCCTCGCCCTGTCGCCCGCCCTGTCCATCGTCGACAACATGTTTGTGGGCCGCGAGATCCGCAAACAGGGCATCATGGGCAAATATTTCAAGATGCTCGACAACAAGGAAATGGCGCGCATCGCCCGCGAAAAGCTGAACGATCTGGGGCTGATGACAATTCAGAACATCAATCAGGCGGTCGAAACCCTGTCCGGTGGTCAGCGTCAGGGCATCTCGGTCGCGCGTGCGGCGGCTTTTGGGTCCAAGGTCATCATTCTGGACGAACCCACCGCCGCGCTGGGGGTCAAGGAAAGCCGCAAGGTGCTTGAGCTGATTCAGGAGGTGCGGTCGCGTGGGATTCCGATCGTGCTGATCAGCCACAACATGCCGCATGTGTTCGAGGTGGCAGACCGCATTCACGTTCACCGTCTGGGCAGCCGTCTGTGCGTGATCGACCCCAAGGACCATTCCATGTCCGACGCGGTGGCCTACATGACCGGCGCCAAGGTGCCGGATCAGGTGGAAATGGCCTGAGGCCAGACGGCTAGGGGACTGCGCGCTCTTTTAAATATTACAACGGTATCGAGTGACAGAGAGGCACCCGCGCACCAGATGCGCGGGTGTTTACGTTTGGCCCCGGTCCGGGGTGCATCCTACGGACAGATCGGTCACACTGCGCCGATCTGGACCCAAGGAGAGTGCCCCATGCCCCGTATCGGATTTATCGGAACCGGCCATATCGCCGCCCCCATGGCCCGCGCCCTTGCCCGCGACGGCCACGCGGTCACCGTGTCCGAACGCAGTGCTGAGACGGCCGCCGAACTGGCTGCAGCCGGTCTGGGCATTTCCGTCGCGCCGAACGCCGATGTCGTCACCCAAAGCGATGTCGTCTTTCTCTGCCTGCGCCCCACGGTCTGGGCGGATGTGATTCCGACCCTGCCGTGGCGCGCCGATCAGCAGGTGATTTCGGTCATGGCGGGGGGGGCTTTGGCAGACATTGCCAAGGCCTGCGCGCCCGTAACGGACCTGTCGGTCACGATCCCCTATGGCTTTATCGAAAACGGCGGCTGCCCGCTGCCGGTGGCCGGCGATCCCGCGGCCCTGACGGCGCTGTTCGGCGCGGCGGATCCGATCCTGCCGCAACGGGACGAGGCTGCATTGACGGATCATTTCGCCGCCTCGACCATGACCACCGCCGCGCTTTGCCTGCTTGAGGGTGCGAGCCGCTGGCTGGCTGAGCAGACCGATGATGCCGATCAGGCCGAGGTCTATGTTTCCAACCTTGTCGCGGGGTTTCTGCAGAACCTAGAGCGGGACCGCGCCGGGCGCATGGCGGATGCGCGCGAGGCTTTGGCGACGCCAAACACCCTGAACCTGCAGATGGTCGAGGGGATGAGGAATGCAGGCGCCTTTGACGCGCTGCCAGAGGTGCTGGACAGGATTGCCGCCAGCATGCGCTGATCCCTCAGACCTCGGCAGAGAGGTCTTTGAGGATGGGGCAATCGGGCCGGTTGTCCCCGGCGCAGCAGTGCACCAGCTCGGACAGTGTATCGCGCATCGTCTGAAGCTGGGCGATCTTGTCGTCGATATGACCCAAATGTTCCTGCGCGACCTGTTTCACATCCGCGCTGGCCCGACCCTCATCGGCATAAAGCGCCATCAGAGTGCGGCAATCCTCGATCGTGAATCCCAGGGTGCGGGCGCGGCTGAGAAAGGCAAGCTTGTGCAGATCCTGATCACGAAAGGCGCGGTACCCGTTGGGGTCGCGCAATGGTTTGATCAGGCCGATCTCTTCGTAATAGCGGATCGTCTTGGGTGGCAGGCCGGCGCGTTTCGCAACCTCTCCGATGTTCATGGCAGTCTCCTGGCTGGTCCTCAGACATAAAGGTTCCCACGACAGGAAGGTCAAGGCCCGTTTACACCGGGCGCATCGCCTCGTGCAGGCGACAGCGGCTTTCTTCGCAAAGCAGCGGCAGACCCAGACGCGATGCGGCCAGAATCAGCGGCAAGATCCCCGCAGGCGAGACAAGGAAACTGGCATCAAGATAGGCCACATCGCGGTCCTGTTCCGTCGCGGTCAGAACAAAGCGGGCAAAGGCGGCCTCATCCTCGCTCAGCCGACAGACTTCGGAGGGAAGCACGCTGAGCGCGCGCCAGCCGTGACGGCGCAGCAGGCGCTGAACATCCTCAAACGCCGCGAGGCAATTGCGGGCACGATTCGACCCGAGCACGGCACACAACCCGTTCCAGACCTGCGCCTGACCGGCCTCGCCTTCCCGCCAGAGCCGCAGCATCAGGACAAGCCGCGATTCGGCAAGGCGCAGGTCGGACAGGGCCAGCGGGCGGGCGTCGGACGGGGTGAAAAAGGCGTGTTTCATACGGCATTCCACAGCAAGGAGATGCCCGAGTTTTGCCGCGACGGGGCCAATCTGTCAATCCTGATAAATTCACTTAGGTATAAATCCGCCACGCTGACGGTGCGGTTGACATGATCTGCGGCCCGAAGCCTGTGGGAACCGTGGAGGGCGACGCAACGTTGATCCACAATACCAAACGCTCTGGACTGCAGTCTGGCACCGCTTGCTCAATGATTGGTAAACGGCCCGTTGCCCGGGACGATCAAAGTCACTTTCACCCGATTGGAGCCTGCCCATGTTCGACGTCATCACCAATTGGCTTGCCTCTATGGGCAGCCTTGGCGTCGCACTGCTGATGTTTCTGGAAAACGTCTTTCCGCCGATCCCTTCGGAACTGGTGATGCCCTTTGCGGGCTACCTGGCGGCCACCGGCGAACTCAGCTTTGCCGCCGTCGTCCTGCTGGGCACGATCGGCTCTGTGGCGGGGGCGACGCTGTGGTATTGGGTCGGGCTCTGGGCAAACGAGACACGGTTGCGCCGCTTCATCGACGCCTATGGAAAATGGCTCACCCTCTCGAACCAGGATCTGGACCGCGCGCTCGACTGGTTTCGCCGCCATGGCGCGGCTGCGGTGTTCTTTGGGCGGATGGTGCCGGGGATGCGCACGCTGATCTCTGTCCCCGCGGGTCTGACGCGTATGCCGATCACGCCATTCCTGCTCTACACCGCTCTGGGCAGCTTTCTCTGGACCACGTTTCTGGCACTGGCCGGATACCTTTTGCGCGGCCAGTTCGACCGTGTGGCGACCTGGATGAACCCGGTCACCAACGCGCTGCTGCTTCTGCTTCTGGCCGCCTATCTCTGGCGGGTCCTGCGCGGCCTGAAGCGGGGCTGAGCCCCCTCAGCCCTGAGCGGTTTCCGCAGCGATCTGCGCGCGCGACTTGCGTGCACGTTCGGTCGCAGATTTCAGCTGACCACAGGCGGCCATGATATCCTCGCCGCGCGGGGTGCGGATCGGGCTGGCATAGCCGGCATGATAAAGGATGTCGGCAAAGGCGTGGATGCGGTTGCCCGAGGAGCGTTCGTACGGTGCACCCGGCCATTCGTTGAACGGGATCAGGTTGATCTTGGCCGGAATCCCCTCGATCAGCTTGACCAGCCGACGGGCATCCTCGTCCGAATCGTTCACACCCTTGAGCATCACGTATTCAAAGGTGATCCGCTCGGAATTCGAAACCTTGGGGTATTCGCGCAGGGCGCTCAGCAGCGTCTCGATGTTCCAGCGCTTGTTGATCGGCACCAGCTTGTCGCGCACCTCGTCCGTGGTGGCGTGAAAGGACACCGCCAGCAGACAGCCAATTTCCTGCGCGGTCTTGGCAATTTCGGGCACCACACCGCTGGTCGACAGGGTGATGCGGCGACGGCTCAGGGAAATCCCCTCGGGGTCCATGGCGATCTTCATGCCGTCGCGCACGTTGTCAAAGTTGTAGAGCGGCTCGCCCATCCCCATCAGCACAATGTTGGACAGCAGGCGCGTCTCGTTCTTGGGCGCGCCCTGCTCGGGCCATTCGCCCAGATCGTCCCGCGCCAGCATGATCTGGCCGACGATTTCACCTGCCGTCAGATTGCGCACCAGCTTTTGCGTACCAGTGTGGCAGAACGAACAGGTCAGCGTGCACCCCACCTGCGAGGAAATGCACAGGGTGCCGCGATCCTCTTCGGGGATATAGACCACCTCGACCTCATGACCGCCGGCGATCCGCACCAGATATTTGCGCGTCCCGTCCGAGGACACCTGCTTCGAGACGATCTCGGGCAGGGAGATGATAAAATTCTCGGCCAGCTTGGCGCGGAAGTCCTTGGCAAGGTTGGTCATCGATTCGAAATCGCGCACACCCCAGTGATAGACCCACTGCCAGACCTGATTGACCCGCATCTTGATCTGCTTTTCGGGCGTGCCGATGGCGCGCAGCGCCTCAGCCATGGCAGGCCGCGTCAGCCCGACAAGGTTCACAGGCCCCTCCGCCATCTTGCGGGGGATCGTCATCACGTCCTGGGTAATCGGCACCGAAGCAGACATCGCACATCATCCTAAGTCAGAAGAGCGTCTCATACAGGATTCGCCCGGGATTGCCAAAAGCAAAAAGATCGGCACCCTTGGCACCGATCCCCTGCTTCTCATCTTTCAAATACGCCGGGGGTATTGGGGCCGTGCACCCATGCGGCAGATCAGCTTGAACAGCGCTTTTCTGCATCCCCTACAGCGGCAGTAAAGCCCAGCAACGAGAACGTATCCTTGGTCTGCGTCCCGCGACCAGACCGTGCTGTCAGCGTTGTATCAGAGCCGCGCTTCATCGCGGCAATCAGTTTCGCATCATCTGCCGGAGTAGCAGGCCAAGCCCAATCACCCTCGGTGAAGAGTTCGAACTCAGTGCCGCCCACATTCACGTTCACAGTCGATCCGTCCGCGAACGGATAACCGCCTGTAAAGGCGACCTGTCCCGCCACATTGGCCCCAGGACGATAGAATACCATCAGCAAGATCTCGCCCCGCGTCACCGCAACAACGCGTCCGTCCTTGGTGTTCACGCTTTCTTTGTAGGTAGTCACCGCCCAGCATTCGCGCGGATCATTGCCCTCGAACACCGACCAGTCGGTCATCGCGTCCACGCGGTTCGTGCTCGCGTTCTGCGCAATCGCCGTCCCGGCAACCAGTACCAGCGCGGCCCCAGCGATCATGCGGCCCAAAAATGATGTCATACGCGCAGCCTCCAGCTGTCTACAGCCTCAATATCCATGGTTGCGCCCTTGGTGGTCCGGCTTATGCTGCCACGCAACCGTTTTTGTCTCGACGGGCAGAGGTTAGCCTGAAATACGGGCTGCGTGAAAGCCCCGTTGGCAGATAATCGCTTGTTTGTGAGGACCAGATGACCCCCATGCCCGCCCCCCTTGCCGAAATCTGGCGTGGACCCTTCGCAGAAAGCCTGCACTTCGGTCACGCGGTGATCTGCGGAGCCGATGGTGAGATCACAGATTGCTGGGGTGATCCGCAGGCTGTGGTACTGCCGCGCAGTTCGGCCAAGATGATCCAGGCGCTGCCACTGGTCACCTCCGGCGCCGCCGATTCGCGTGGACTCAGCGAACGCCAGCTCGCGCTGGCATGTGCTTCGCATCAGGGCGCGACGATCCATGTGGAGGCGGTCCAGAATTGGCTCCGGGACCTCGGCCTGACCGACACCGATCTGCGCTGCGGCCCCGAAATGACCCGCGACAGGGATCTGGCACGCGAGATGATCAAGAATGACGACACGCCCTGCCAGTGGCATAATAACTGCTCGGGCAAACATTCCGGCTTTCTGACACTCAACCAGCATCTTGGAGGTGGGCCAGAATATGTGCAGCCGGACCACCCGGTGCAGCAGGCCTGCCTTGATTCTTTTGAGACAGTGACGGCGCAATCCAGCCCTGGCTATGGCATTGATGGTTGCTCGGCCCCCAACTTTGCTACGACGATGCACGGTATGGCCCGGGCCATGTCCTTTTTTGCTACGGCGCATGACCGGTCCGACAGCCTCAGCAGGGCTGCGGCCCGGCTGGCGGCTGCGATGTATGCGTTTCCCGAAATGGTCGCGGGCGAGGGGCGGGCCTGCACCCTGCTGATGCGCGCCGCCAAGGAGCCGGTGGCCCTAAAGACTGGCGCGGAGGGGTATTTTATTGCAATCCTTCCAAAGCGTGGGCTTGGGGTAGCGCTTAAGGTGCAGGACGGGGCAACCCGCGCTTCTGAATGTGCCATTGCGGCCTTGTTGGTGCGCATGGGCGTTGTGGAGGCGCAGGATCCGTCTGTGGTGCAGTTCCTAAACCCGGACATCGTAAATCGCCGGGGCATCGTCACAGGGCAGATTCGTCCCGCCGCCGATCTGATGCATTGACCGAAGAGATGGCACGCCAAGAGTTTTACTCAAAACTCTTGGCAAAACTTTTCTGGAAAGTTTTGTGTTTGCGCCGATGGTCAGGTCACAAAATCGGATCTGGCATATCCTTGCAGGAACAGCAGCGCCGTTAGATCCCCATGGTTCACGCGCACAGCACATTGTGCCTGAACGGAGGGCTTGGCATGCAGCGCTACACCTGTTCCGGCGCGGCCCAACATACCCAAATCATTTGCGCCATCTCCCGCAGCGATCACATCGGCCTCGGTGATGCCAAGTTGCGCCGTAATCTCCTCCAGCGCCCGCACTTTGGCTTCGCGGCCCAGGATAGGCTGCTCGACAGCCCCGGTCAGAACACCGCCTGCAGCCATCAACGTGTTGGCCCGGTGTTCGTCAAACCCCAATCGGCTGGCAATCGCTCTGGTAAAGGCCGTGAATCCGCCCGACACCAGCGCTGTATATGCGCCCCGTGCCTTCATTGTGGCCAGCAGCTCAGCGCCTCCGGGCATCAGCGTGATTCGCGTCTCAAGTACATCCTCAATCACGCTTTCGGACAGGCCTTTCAGCAGGCCTACCCGCTCGGTCAGCGCGCCTTCAAAATCCAGTTCGCCGTTCATTGCGCGTGCTGTGATGTCGCGCACCTGTGCGCCGACACCGGCTACCTCAGCGAGCTCATCAATGCACTCCTGCTGAATCATCGTACTGTCCATATCGGCCAGAAGCATCTTCTTGGTACGACCCTTTGAGGGCTGCACCACCAGATCCACGGACAAATCCTGCAGATCCTGCCAAACATCCCACAAATTTACCGGCATTTCGCCAAGGCCGAACTCCGCCGCCTCGTCTGGAGCGAGCCAGACTGCATCCCCGCCGCCCCAAGCGTTGCGCAGTGAATCGATCAGGGCGGGGTCCAGCGCACCTGGGCGCGCGATGAGAGTGACTGTGAACATGGGCATGTTTCCGATCGTAGCCGTCGCGCGTCGCGAATTCCATATGATGCGGCGCAATACCGTCATTTATGGGATTGTGGAACCGCGAATTGGCCCTTAGACGCGTCGATGGGACACCCTTCCCCAACGAAGGGCGCTTATCTGGAAGGATAGCACAAATGGCTATTGAACACCCGGCAACGCGGCCGGCCAACCCGCGTTTCTCTTCTGGCCCCTGCGCCAAAATCCCCACATTCTCGCTCGACCTGCTTGCTGACGCGCCTCTGGGCCGCTCGCACCGGGCCGCTGTCGGCAAGGCCAAGCTCAAGGCGGCCATCGACGGCACACGCGAGATCCTGAACATTCCCGCCGATTACCGCATCGGCATCGTGCCTGCCTCGGACACCGGCGCGGTCGAGATGGCCATGTGGTCGATGCTCGGCGCCCGCCCCGCGACCATGGTCGCCTGGGAAAGCTTTGGCGCGGGCTGGGTCACCGACGTGGTCAAGCAGCTCAAGATCGAAGCCGAGGTCAAGACCGCCGATTACGGTCAGATCGTCGATATGGCCGCTGTGGATTACGACACTGATGTCGTCTTTACCTGGAACGGCACCACCTCGGGCGTGCGCATGCCGCATGGCGACATGATCCCCGCCGACCGCGCGGGTCTGACCATCTGCGACGCCACCTCGGCCGCGTTTGCGCAGGACCTGCCCTGGGACAAGCTCGACGTGACCACCTTCTCCTGGCAGAAGGTTCTGGGCGGCGAAGCGGCGCACGGCATCATCGTCCTGTCGCCCCGCGCGGTCGAACGGCTCGAAAGCTACACCCCCGCCTGGCCCCTGCCCAAGATCTTCCGTATGACCAAAGGCGGCAAGCTGATCGAAGGCATCTTTGTCGGTGAGACCATCAACACGCCGTCGATGCTCGCGGTCGAGGATTACCTCGTCGCTCTGGACTGGGCACGCTCGGTCGGTGGTCTGAACGGGCTCATGGCCCGCGCCGATGCCAATGCACAGGCGATCTGGGATTTCTGCGCCGCCAACGACTGGATCGCGAATCTGGCCGAGCAGGATGCGACCCGCTCGAACACCTCCGTCTGCCTCAAGTTCACCGATGCGCGCATCACCGATGGCGCCATCTTTGCCAAGGCCGTTGCCAAGCGGCTTGAAGCCGAAGGCGTGGCACTGGACATCGGCGCCTATCGCGATGCACCTGCCGGTCTGCGGATCTGGTGCGGTGGCACGGTGGAAACGGCGGACATTCAGGCGCTTCTGCCCTGGCTTGACTGGGCGTTCCACGCCGAGATCGAAAAGCTGGCCCAAGCCGCCTGATCCAGAATTTTCTGCGAAAATTCTTGGGCCCCGCGTGTGGCCCAAGCCTTTCCCTGTTTTTTGAAGGACCATCACCATGGCCCCCCGCGTACTCATCTCTGACGAACTTTCCGAAGCCGCCGTACAGATCTTCCGTGATCGCGGCATCGACGTCGATTTCCAGCCCGATCTGGGCAAGGACAAGGACAAGCTGGCCGAAGTCATCGGCCAGTATGACGGCCTTGCCATCCGTTCGGCCACCAAGGTCACGGAAAAGATCCTTGCCGCCGCGACCAACCTGAAGGTCATCGGCCGCGCCGGGATCGGTGTCGACAACGTCGACCGTGACGCCGCCTCTAAAAAGGGTGTGATCGTCATGAACACGCCTTTCGGCAACATGATCACCACCGCCGAACATGCCATCGCGATGATGTTCGCCGTGGCCCGCCAGATCCCCGAGGCTTCTGCCTCGACCCATGCCGGCAAATGGGAAAAGTCCAAGTTCATGGGCGTCGAGCTGACCGGCAAGACGCTGGGCGTGATCGGTGCCGGCAACATCGGTGGCATCGTCTGCGACCGGGCCCGTGGCCTCAAGATGAAAGTGGCCGCCTATGACCCCTTCCTCAGCCAGGAAAAAGCCGACAAGATGGGCGTCGAAAAGGTCGAGCTGGATGAACTGCTCGCCCGCGCCGATTTCATCACGCTGCACGTGCCGCTGACCGAAACGACCAAGAACATCCTGAGCCGCGAGAACCTTGAAAAGACCAAGACTGGCGTGCGCATCATCAACTGTGCCCGTGGCGGTCTGGTCGACGAACAGGCGCTGGCGGATCTGCTGACCTCTGGCCATGTGGCTGGCGCGGCCTTTGACGTCTTCGCGCAGGAACCGGCCAAGGAAAATGCACTGTTCAACCTGCCCAACGTGGTCTGCACGCCGCACCTTGGCGCCGCGACCAGTGAAGCACAGGAAAACGTCGCCCTGCAGGTCGCCGAGCAGATGTCGGATTACCTTCTGACCGGCGCCGTGACCAACGCGCTCAACATGCCGTCGGTGACCGCAGAAGAGGCCAAGGTCATGGGCCCCTGGATCAAGCTGGCCGATCATTTGGGCAGCTTCATCGGGCAGATGACGGATGAGCCGATCAAGGCGATCAACATCCTGTATGATGGCACCGTGTCCGAAATGAACCTTGCGGCCCTGAACTGTTCGGTGATTGCTGGCATCATGAAGCGCGCCAATCCGGATGTGAACATGGTTTCTGCCCCGGTCATCGCGGCAGAACGCGGTGTGAAGATTTCGACCACCAATCAGGCCAAGTCGGGCGCCTTTGACGGGTATATCAAGGTTACCGTTGTGACTGCGAAGCGCGAGCGTTCTGTTGCCGGTACGGTGTTCAGCGATGGCAAGCCGCGTTTCATCCAGATCAAGGGCATTAACATCGACGCTGAGGTCGGCGCGCACATGCTTTATACCACAAACGAAGACGTGCCGGGCATCATTGGTATGCTGGGCATGACCATGGGCGAGAATGGCGTGAACATTGCCAACTTCACCCTCGGCCGGTCCGCGGCAAAGGGTGAGGCGATCGCCCTGCTTTACGTCGATGATGTGGTGCCTGCGAGTGTGATCGGCAAGCTGGAAAAGACCGGCCTGTTCCAGCAGGTCAAGCCTTTGGCCTTTGATGTTGCCTGACTGGGCAGATTTCTGAGCAGACAAGTGAATGGGGCGCGCCTAAGGATCGGTGCGCCCCTTTGAATTTGGTCGCTCGACGTCACCCGGCGAAGCGTGCTTCCCCAAGTCTTCTTGATTGTTGAACAGGTTCCGTTTCTCTTGGGGCTGCAATGGAATAGGTTTCTCACAAACAGAATTTTTCACATCCAGATCTTAGAGGACTCACATGACTCCGATCTTTGCCATAGGTGATATACACGGACAGATTTCTGAACTTGATGCCGCACTTGCACGGATCGAGGCGGATGCAGGCAGTACTTCTCCGACCGTCTTCCTTGGCGACTTGGTGGATCGCGGGTCTGAAAGCCGCGCGGTGTTGCAGACGATGATCGACGGAAAGGCGGCGGGACGTCCATGGATCACGCTCATGGGCAATCATGATCGATACATGCGCAATTTCCTGAACGGATCGGGCCTTCAGCCCTCCGAAAATCTGGAATGGCTTGACCCGCGTATAGGAGGGGCGGCCACGCTTGCGTCTTACGGGGTTGATGCTGACACGCGCCGGAGCGTGGAAGATATCCGCGCTGATGCACGTTCCGCTGTCCCACAGAGCCACGTTGATTTCCTGGATCATCTGACGCTGATGCATGTGACGCCGGATCAGATCTTTGCCCATGCGGGCATCCGGCCTGGTGTGCCGCTGGATCAGCAGATCGAACATGACCTGATCTGGATACGGGATGGATTTCTGGAACATAATGAGGATTTTGGTCGCCTGGTGGTACATGGGCATACGGCGCTGCAGGCACCCAGACACCATGGCAACCGGCTGAACCTGGACAGCGGTGCCGGGTATGGCCGTCCGCTGACCGCAGCCTTGATCAATGGACGAGAGGCATGGGTGCTTACTGACAATGGTCGACTGCCGCTGCTGCCTGAACAGTGATCGGTTGCAAGGTACGCTGACGCCGCCGTTTGTGGCCGAATCCGCAGAATAAGCGACCGACCCCGACGCGTATTTGCCCAAGACGCGGGCGATACGTCACCCGCTGTGCATTTTCGCTCGCCGGGGAGAGTTTATTGCTCAGGCGCTGCTTTTTTGCACAACAAATTTGGATTTCTGGTTACCCTTCCCTTTACGCCCTCAGAAGGCGTGTCAAAACAAGGAGGTTACAATGTCCGGAAAAATCGTCGTCGGTTACGACGGCAGCGCCGCAGGGCGGCGTGCGCTCGACTTTGCGCTGGCCCGCGCCAAGGCACAGGGAGCCAGCGTTCTCATCGCCCATGTGCTCGAATGGTCGCCCTATTCCTTTCTGACACCGGATGAGCTGGAAGAGCGTCACGTTCGCCGCAAGGAAGAGATGGCCCGCGCCGAAAGCGCCGTCATCGCGCCGATGCTGGAAAAGATCGCCGATTCCGGGGTCGAGATTGAGACCGTGATCAAATACGGCAAGATCGCCGAGAAACTGACCGAAATCGCCAAAGAGGTCGGCGCCATGCAGCTGGTCGTGGGCCGGGACGGTGAAAGTTCGCTGGCCGCCCGTGTGTTTGGGTCGACCGCCGGCACGCTTGTCCAGATCGCGACCGTTCCGACCACAATCGTGCCCTAAGTCACGAGTTGAAACATAAAAAACAAACAGGGATACACACATGAAGACCTACATCCGTGCCGCGATGGCGGCGTATCTTCTCATGGCGGGGGCTACCTCTGCGCAGGGAATCGACGCCACGATCAACCAGGCCTTTGCTGACTATACCGGCTGGTATGTCAGCTTTATTTTTGCGCCCATCCCGGGCACGACCTTTTCATGGATCGCCATGTGGCTGGTCGTCGCCGCGGTGATCTTTACCCTCTACTTCGGCTTCATCCAGTTCAAAGGCTTTGTGCATTCGATCAAGCTGGTCAAAGGCGACTATTCCGATCCCAACGATGCGGGCGAGGTCAGCCATTTTCAGGCGCTGGCAACCGCGCTGTCGGGCACTGTCGGTCTGGGCAATATCGCGGGCGTCGCGGTGGCCGTGGGCATTGGTGGCCCGGGCGCAACCTTCTGGATGGTCATTGCCGGCCTGTTCGGTATGGCGACCAAATTCACCGAATGCACGCTCGGCGTGAAATACCGCAATGAATACCCGGATGGCACCGTTTCGGGCGGCCCGATGTACTACATGGTCAAGGGATTCAAGGAACGCGGCCTGCCGGGCGGCGGCATCATGGCGGTCATCTTCTGCTTCTTCACCATCCTCGGCGCACTTGGCGGGGGCAACATGTTCCAGGCCAATCAGGCCCATGCGCAGATCGCCAACGTCTTTGGCGACTTCCCCGGCTACATCACCGGCACCGTTCTCGCGCTGATCACCTTTGCTGTGATCGTCGGTGGCCTCAAATCCATCGCGCGTGTGACCGAAAAGGTCGTGCCGTTCATGGGCATCTTCTACGTGGCGATCTCGCTGTTCATCCTGATGATGAACGCGGATCAGATCGGCTGGGCATTTGGCCAGATCTTCATGGGGGCCTTTACCGGTCTCGGCGTGCTGGGCGGCTTTACCGGCGCTCTGATCCAGGGGTTCCGGCGTGCTGCCTTCTCGAACGAGGCGGGCATCGGCTCTGCCGCCATCGCGCACTCGGCTGTCCGTACCAAGGAACCTGTGACCGAGGGCTATGTCGCCCTGCTTGAGCCGTTCATCGATACCGTGGTGATCTGCACCATGACCGCGCTTGTGATCGTCATCACCGGCGTTCTCAATCAGGACCCGGAAACCGGCCTCTATATCTGGAACGCCGAACTGGGCCGCATCCAGACCGATGGCGCCGTGTCGGGCGTCGCGCTGACCTCGGCCGCCTATGCGCGTGAATTCGCATGGTTCCCGGTGCTGCTGATGGTTGCGGTGGTGTTGTTCGCCTTCTCGACGATGATCTCGTGGAGCTACTACGGCCTCAAGGCCTGGACCTATCTGTTCGGTGAGGGCAAGACCAAGGAAGTGATCTTCAAGATGATCTTCTGCCTCTTCATCATCATCGGCGCCTCGGCCAACCTTGGCCCCGTCATCGACTTCTCGGATGCCATGCTGTTCTCGATGTCCATCGTGAACATCATAGCGCTCTATTTCCTGATGCCGATCGTCAAGGCCGAGCTGACCAGCTATGTGAAACGGCTGAAGTCGGGCGAAATCAAGAAGTTCGTCTGATCTCAATCGCGACATGACACAGAAAAAGGGCCGGGAATTTCCCGGCCCTTATGGTTTTGACGGCAGAAACCGGTGATCAGTCCAGCTCTTCCGGCAGCAGCAGGTTCAGCGCGATGGACAGGGTCGCGGCGGGCAGCAAGCCGCTGGTCAGCAGGATCTGCAGCGTGCCGGGCAGGTGTTGCAGGGCGGTCGGTTCCAGTTGCAGGCCCAGACCCACAGACAGCGACACGGCAAAGATCACCATGTTGCGCCGGTTCCAGTGCACATCCGACAGCATGTTCACGCCGGCCGCACAGACCATGCCGAACATCACGACAACGCCGCCGCCCAGCACGTTGATCGGAACAGTGGACACTGCCGCGCCGATCTTAGGCACCAATCCGCACAGGATCAGGAACACCGCGCCGATGGTCACCACATGGCGGCTCATCACGCCTGTCATCGAAATCAGCCCGACGTTCTGCGAAAAAGAGGTGTTGGGCAGCCCGCCGAACACGCCGGCAACCGCAGTCCCCAGACCGTCCGCAAAGGTCGCACCGGAAATCTCTTTATCCGTCGCCTCGCGGCCCGCGCCGCCCTTGGTGATGCCGGACACGTCGCCCACGGTCTCAATCGCCGAGATGACGGCCATGAAACACATGCCGATGATGATCGCGAAATTGAACTCGATCCCCCAGCGGAACGGGTTGGGCAAGGCAAAGCTTGCCGCGCGGCCCACATTGCCGAAATTGACCTGACCCATGGCCAGCGCCACCAGATACCCTGCGATCAGACCGACGAGAATGGCGGACACCGCCAGCAGACCTTTGGTAAAGAACTTGATCGCCAGCGTCACGGCGATCACCACCAGCGCCGGGAGCCACATGGCAAAGGTGCCGAATTCCGGCTTGCCCATCAGCGGCACACCGCCGGCGGAATACTGGATGCCGACCCGCACAAGCGCGAGGCCGATCATCAGCACGATCAGACCAGTGACCAGCGGCGGCAGGGCAAAGCGGAACTTGCCGATGACACTGCCAAGGCAAAAGTGGAACATGCCACCGATAACGATCCCCGTCATGAGGCCCGCCATACCCGCAACACCCTGACCGGTGACCGCCGGGATCATGATCGGCAGAAAGGCAAAGCTTGTCCCCTGCACGATGGGCAGGCGCGCACCGATCGGGCCCATGCCGATGGTCTGGAACAGGGTCGCGATACCCGCAAACAGCATCGACATCTGGATCATGTAGATCAGGTTCGGAAAATCCGGGCTGTTCGAGCCAAAGCCGAAACCGGCAGCACCCGCGACGATGATCGCCGGGGTCACGTTGCTGGCGAACATCGCCATCACATGCTGGATGCCCAAGGGCACGGCCTTGGCCAGCGGCGGGGTGTAGTTGGGGTCAGCGAGTTGCGCCGGCGTCCCAAGGCTTGTGTCTGCCATTTGTTGTCCCTTGTCGGTGAGGGTTGAGTGGAAACGCGCCTCTTGCCGGGCGCTTTAGGGGAAAACCCGGGCGCTCAGGCGCCGGGGGCGGTGATGATAACGGGGATGTTCAGACGGTATTCTTCGAGGTTCGGCGTATCGCCGATCCGGTCTATGACAGCAAAAAGGCCCGGGCCGTGCAAAGGTGTCAAGACGCCATGCCACGTGCCGCGATGCAGGTTCACCCCCTGACCCGCGCTTGCGAGAAAAGCGTGCACAGTGCCGGGCACCGGGCCGTCTTCTGCGACGATGACCAGCCAGGGATTCTGGTGCATCGGCACAAATGCCTGACTGCCCTCAGGGTGCCGTTCGATCAGATCGCAGGTGTAGGGCAGGGCGCGCGGCTCGGCGCTGAACACGCTGATCCCCGCACGGCCCCCAGGGCCGAAATCAAGGCGCGCACGGTCATGAAAGCGCCCGCAGAGACCGGCGTTGATGATCTTGTCCGGCGCGCCGGTGGCCTCAAGCACCTCGCCGTACGGGGCAAAGGCGGCGGCGGTCAGGGGCTGGGCGATGATCTGCGTCATGGCCGCCGCGTGCCTGCGGCGGTGTGGCAGGGGGGCCAGCCCCCCGTCCTGCGGACTCCCCCCGGGATATTTGTGGGCAGATGAAGCATCAGAGTGCCAGAGCCGGGTGGCGGTTGACGTCCTTGTAAAGCAGGTAGCGGAAGGGTTCGTCCCCGGTCGCGATACAGGCCTGCGGGCAGAAGGCGCGCAGCCACATGAAATCGCCGGGGCCGACCTCGACCCAGTCCTGATTGAGCAGGTAGCGCGCGGTGCCCTGCAGCACGTAAAGCCCGTGTTCCATCACATGGGTTTCTGCAAAGGGGATGCGCCCACCCGGTTCAAGGGTCACGATATTGACATGCATGTCGTGGCGGATATCGGTCGGGTCGGCAAAGCGGCTGGTGGCCCAGACCGGCGTGTTCGGCATGCGCGCTGGTTCGACCACCCGGTCCGAGGTGACAAAGCTTTCGGGTTTTTCGATGCCCGGTGCGGATTCGTAGCGTTTGCGGATCCAGTGGAACTGCAGATCGCTCTGGCCGGGGTTGGTCAGGCGCCAAGCGGCGCCGGGGGCGATATAGGCATAGCCGCCGTCGCTCAGCGCATGGTCAATGCCGTCGATCACCAGATGCATCTCGCCGCTGGCGACCAGAAGGGCTGCCTCGGCGCCGCTGTCCGGTTCCGGGGTCTCTGATCCGCCGCCGGGGGCCACTTCGACCGCATATTGGGCAAAGGTTTCGGCAAACCCGCTCAGCGGGCGGGCGATGATCCAGGCGCGGGTGCCGGTCCAGCCGGGCAGCAGGCTGGTCACGATGTCGCGCATCGTGATCGCGGGGATAAAGGCATAGGCGGTGGTGAACACCGCGCGGCCGGTGGGATCGACGGACTGATCGGGCAGGCCGCCCATGGGAAAGGCATAACTCACAGCAGGGTCTCCAGTCTCAGGCGGGCAATGCGTTCGACCTGTGCGCAGGCCTCGGCGAATTCGGTCTCTGTGTCGCTGGTCAGGCGGCGTTCAAAGGCGGCAAGGATCGTCGCCTTGGTGTTGTCGCGCACGGCGATGACGAAGGGAAAGCCGTGTTTCGCCACATAGGCATCGTTCAGCTCGGTGAACCTTGCGCGTTCGTCATCGGTCAGCGCGTCAAGCCCGGCACTGGCCTGTTCCTGTGTCGACTCGGCGGTCAGACGTTTCGCCGCCGCGAGCTTGCCGGCAAGGTCGGGATGCGCCTGCAGCACGCCCAGCCGTTCGGCGGGTGTGGCCGAGCGGAACATGCGGGCCAGCGCATTGGCGATCCCGGCGGCGCTGTCATGGGCGTGGCCAAGCTCGAGCCCGTGAGCGCGTTCGGCAATCCATGGCGAATGTTCGTAGATCCCGCCAAAGCGGTCCACAAAGGTGTCGCGGTCCATCTCGCTGGGCCGGTCCTTTGCCACCGGCGGATGGTTGGCCGCCCAGTGCTGCGCGATGTCGATGCGGCGCGGGCACCAGACGCCCTCGAACCCCTTGATATACTCGATAAACCGCCTGAGGCCCGCCAGCTTGCCCGGACGCCCGATCAGGCGGCAATGCAGTCCGATGCTCATCATCTTGGGCGAACCTTCGGTGCCTTCGGCATAGAGCACGTCAAAGGCATCCTTCAGGTACTGATAGAACTGCTCGCCGGTGATATAGCCCGGCGCCGTGGCGAAGCGCATGTCGTTCGCCTCAAGCGTATAGGGCAGGATCAGCTGATCGCGCCCGTCGATCCGCGCCCAGTAGGGCAGGTCGTCGTCATAGGTGTCGCTGATATAGTCCATCACCCCGGTCTCGGCGACCAGTCGCACGGTGTTCACGGAACAGCGCCCGGTGTACCAGCCCCGCGGCGGCGTGCCGACAACTTCGGTGTGCAGGCGGATCGCTTCGGCAATGGCAGCGCGTTCCTCGGCTTCGGGCATGTCGCGGTGTTCGACCCATTTCAGCCCGTGCGAGGCGATTTCCCAGCCCGCGTCCTTCATCGCCTCGACCTGCACCGGGCTGCGGGCAAGGGCAGAGGCCACACCGTAGATCGTCAGGGGAATCCCGGCCCCGGTGAACAGCCGGTGCAGACGCCAGAACCCGGCCCGCGCGCCGTAATCATAGATCGATTCCATGTTCCAGTGCCGCTGACCCACCCAGGGCGCTGCGCCGGCAATGTCGGACAGGAACGCCTCAGAGGCCGCATCGCCGTGCAGCACGTTGTTTTCGCCGCCCTCTTCGTAGTTCAGGACAAACTGGACGGCGACCTTGGCCTGCCCGGGCCAGTTGGCCTGTGGCGGCGTCGCACCGTACCCTGTCATATCGCGCGGATATCTTTGCATCCTGCACCCCCTCTTGATTGACCTTCAGTCCTAATGCAGAAATCCAAAGGTGATTTTCAATATTTTCCGAAAAGACTTTCAGGGCTGCAAGCCCTCATCAGATCGCCTAAAGCGTTTAGGGTTTCGTTCAAGACAATAACGATTGGATGCTTTGGTCGACCAAGGAAAGAGACCGCGCCGCACCGATCCCAAGTTTACCCCCAAACGCTGTCGCTTTGTGACAGGATACTCAGCGTAAGCCCGACAAAGGAGCATGTCATGTCCAACGGTTACCTCACCACCCACGTTCTGGATACGGCCCGTGGCCTGCCCGCAGCGGGGATCAGCATCGCGCTTTACCGCGTCTCCGGTACGTCCCGCGAAAAGATTGCCGAGATGGTGACCAATGCTGACGGGCGCACCGATGCGCCGATCCTGCCGGCCGGTCAGATGACTGTGGGTGACTACGAGCTGATCTTTCACACCGGCCCCTATCTGGACGCCAGCGGCGCCACCCCGGAAGAGCCGCGTTTCCTGAGCGCGATCCCGATCCGCTTTGGCATATCGGACGCCGAGGCGCATTACCACGTGCCGCTGCTGCTCTCTCCCTTCGGTTATTCTACCTATCGGGGGAGCTGAGGGGGGGCTGCTGGACCAGCCCCCTTTGGTCTCCGCCCCAAAGCCCCTATCTAAGATGGACAGTTCAACCGCTCTTAGGTATCAACCCCGCCCATGGCTCAGACAAAATCAGACCCCAACTACAAGGTGCTCTCGGAAAACCGCAGGGCGCGCTATGACTATGCCATCGAGGATGACATCGAATGTGGCATCATCCTGCAGGGGTCCGAGGTCAAATCCCTGCGCGAGAATTCCTGCAACGTCGCCGAAAGCTATGCGACCGTCGATCAGGGCGAACTCTGGCTGGTGAACTCCTACATCGCGCCCTACGACCGCGCGATGTTTGGCCACGAGGAACGCCGCCGCCGCAAGCTGCTGGTCTCGCGCAAGGAACTCGCCCGCCTGTGGAACGAGACCCAGCGCAAGGGCATGACCCTTGTGCCGCTGGTGATGTACTTCAACCACAAGGGCATCGCCAAAATGAAGATCGGCATCGCCAAAGGCAAAAAGAACCACGACAAGCGTGAGTCCGATGCCAAGCGCGACTGGGGCCGCCAGAAGGCCCGCCTGCTACGCCAGAACGGCTGACCGCGCCCGCTGGCTGCGCCATGTGCTCAGCCACATCAAGTCCAGCGCGCGCAGGCCTGCCGGATCATAGGCGCCCTGCTGCTCCCAGTACCGCCCCGATTCGACGATATAGCCCAGCCGCGCCTCTTCGGCGTCCGCCGCGCAGCGCGCCACAACTTCAGGCCGCGACAGTCCCCGCAAGGCACCGGCCTTGGCGCGGGGGCTGACCAGACGGCTGGGCGCGCGCGACAGGTTCACCACGGCGCAGCCCTGCCGACCTGCTAGGATCTGCAGGCGCGCTGATTTGGCTCGCAGGCTTTGTAATGTGGGGTCATCCCGCAGGGGATCCGCCGTGCCGGTGCCGTAAAAATGGGTCGGCCCGTGCGCCGGATAGACCATGTCGCAACCCAGATAGGCCAGAACCCGTGGACGTAGCGCATGCAGCGCCCAGTATCCGGCGGTAAAGGCCATGGTCCCGCCGCCAAAGATGAAGCCCCCATAGTGGTTTTGCGCCGAGACAAAATCCTCAGCGGTAACGAGCTTTTGCAATGGGGCCACATGAAGAGGGCGACGTTCTGGCGGGAAATCCTCGGGATATATCATATGCGTCCAGTCATGGCGCACCCGCCAAGCGTTGTTGATGCAAACAAGCGCATCAAAGGTAGCGCTGGGCAGGTGACACACCTCGGGTGCATTCGGCCCGCTGCCGAGTATCAGGACCACGTCCGTCATTGGAGAGCACTCATTCCTTTACACCACATCTAAACTTAGGGTTTGGTGCGGAGCCGCGACAAGTCAACGGAGGCGGCGAAATAGGTTGCGAACTGGATTGCAGCGCTGTCCTGACTGTCTCGCGGATTTTGCAGATCAGGGCGCTCAGAAGACGCGAAACGGGCGAGATAACGCGCGTTGATTTCGTGTAGATTGACGGACTGGACAGATCGCCTGTCTACGCCCAGGGTTTTGGGGACGACAGCTAGAGCTGATCATAGCCCTGCCGCCCCTTGCCACCCGTGCCCTTGCGGAATATGCACTGGGCCAGCTTATTATGGGGGACTTATGACCCAAGACGATCCCAAAACGCTGGTTTCGACCGACTGGCTTGCCCGGCACCTTAGGGACCCGGACCTGCGCATTCTGGATGCCAGCTGGCACATGCCCGACGCGGGCCGCGATCCCCGCGCCGAGTTCGAGGCCACCCATATTCCCGGTGCGCGCTTTTTTGATATCGACGCGATCAGCGACAGCCGCTCGGATCTGCCGCACATGGCCCCGCCGATCGAGAAATTCATGTCCCGCCTGCGCGCCCTTGGCGTGGGCGACGGCCATCAGGTGGTGGTCTATGACAGCGTCGGCATCTTTTCCGCCGCCCGCGTCTGGTGGCTGTTCCGCCTGATGGGGCAGATGGACATTGCCGTGCTCGACGGTGGTCTGGCCAAATGGCTGTCCGAGGGCCGCGAGGTCGAGGATATGCCCCCCGTCATCCGCGACCGTCACATGACCGTCCGCCGCCAGAACCATCTGGTCAAGGATGTCACACAGGTCGCCGCCGCGTCCAAGCTGGGCGATTACGAAATCCTCGATGCCCGCGCTCCGGCCCGGTTCCGGGGCGAGGTGGCTGAACCTCGCCCGGGTCTGCGCGCCGGTCACATCCCCGGCTCTAAGAATGTGCATTTTGCCACGCTGCTGAACGCAGACGGCACGATGAAGGACCCCGCCGCGCTCAAGGCCACATTCGAGGCCGCAGGCGCGAACCTGTCCAAACCCACAATCACCACCTGCGGATCGGGCGTCACCGCCGCGATCCTCTCGCTTGCCATGGAGCGTATCGGCAAGACGGACCATTCCCTTTATGACGGGTCCTGGTCGGAATGGGGCATGTTCCCCACCGTGCCAGTGGCAACCGGGCCCGCCGCCACAGGAGACAACTGATGTTCGAATCCCTCAAGGAACAACCCGCCGACAAGATCCTGATGCTCATGCAGGCCTACAAAGAGGACCCGCGCGAGACCAAGATCGACCTTGGCGTCGGCGTCTACAAGGATGCCAGCGGCAACACCCCGATCATGCATTCGGTCAAGGCAGCCGAAAAGCAGCTGTGGGAGGCCGAAAAAACCAAGGCCTATACCGGCCTCGCCGGCGATCCGGCCTTTGCCGATGCGATGGTGAAACTCGTCCTTGGCGACTCCGTCCCCCGCGCCAATGTCGCCGCTGCGGCAGAGCCGGGTGGCACCGGTGCCGTGCGTCAGGCCTTTGACCTCGTGCGTTCGGCCAATCCCGAGGCCCGCGTCTTTGTCAGCAACCCGACTTGGCCCAACCACCTGTCGATCCTCAAGCATATGGGGATCGAAATGGTCCCCTACCGCTATTTCGACGACGAAACCCGTGGCGTTGATTTCGACGGCATGCTGGAAGACATCGCACAGGCGAAAAAGGGCGATGTGGTCCTGCTGCACGGCTGCTGCCACAACCCGACCGGCGCGAACCTCAACCTCACCCAGTGGAAAGAGGTTGTTGCGGTCCTGCTGAAAACCGGCGCGACCCCGATGATCGACATCGCCTATCAGGGCTTTGGTGACGGTCTCGACGAAGACGCCGCCGCGACCCGGCTTGTGGCCTCCTCGGTGCCGGAAACCCTGATCGCGGCCAGCTGCTCCAAGAACTTCGGCATCTACCGCGAACGCACCGGCCTGCTGATGGCCGTGTCTCAGGACGCCTCGGCGACCAAGCTCAACCAGGGCACGCTGAACTACCTCAACCGCCAGAACTTCAGCTTTCCGCCCGATCACGGCGCGCGTCTGGTGACGATGGTGCTGAACGACGACGCCCTGCGCGCCGACTGGATGGCCGAACTTGAGGCCGTGCGCAATTCCATGCTGGGCCTGCGCGAACAGCTCGCGTCGGAACTGCAGCGCCTCTCCGGCTCGGACCGCTTCGGCTTTATCGCCCAGCACCGCGGCATGTTCTCGCGCCTTGGCACCACACCCGAGATGGTGGAAAAGCTGCGCGCCGATCACGGCATCTACATGGTTGGGGATTCCCGCCTGAACATCGCGGGCCTGAACAAGACCACCGTGCCGATCCTCGCCAAGGCGATCATTGAGGTGGGCATCTGAAGCTTACGTCTCTGGCAAGAGGCAAGCCTCCTGCCCTGGTATATCGAAGGCGCTCCCACACCGGGGGCGCCTTTTGCTGTGTGTGACAACGAAGGAACCATTTCTGCGATGGTACGTTATTCTCGCAGAAAGAAAGCACCGGGTGAAACAACCCGGTCACATACCGAAAAAGGATATGCGCATGAACAGTATTATTTACCTCGTCGGGTTGGTCGTTGTCGTTGTCGCGATCCTCTCTTTCCTCGGGTTGGCCTGAAAACGACGCCGTCTGAGTCTTTTAGCGGACATCGCTATATAGGCTCAGACGGTGAATAGATTTGGATTGCGCGACTCCGCAAGGGCTGGATCTGATACCTCGCCGCCAAACAGCACAGCGTGCTGCATCCTCCCGCCGATGCATTTCTTCGATGTGTCTGCGGATCATTCAAACGCAACCGGATTTTGGCGAAAGCTTGCAATCCGGACAGCAGTGAAAGGAAACGAAATGAACTGGGACCAAATTCAAGGTAACTGGAAGCAGATGACCGGTAGCGTGAAGTCGCACTGGGGCGAGCTTACAGATGACGAAGTCACCGAGATTGCAGGTGACCGTGAGGCGCTTGAAGGCAAGATTCAAGCCAAGTATGGTAAGTCCAAGGAAGCGGCGAAGCAGGAAGTTGACGATTTTCTTGCGAAGCACTGAACTGGTTTTACAATCAGTCACACATTGAAAACGGCGTCCCTGGTCGGGGGCGCCGTTTCTTTTGGTGACGTTTGAAGGTCGATGCGCCCGTGCAAAACACCCGTTTCAGAATCGCAGCGAGCTTGCTAAGTCTAGTAGCATGAACGCACACGCCCCCCACATGCGCCCTGTGATCCGTCAACTTGATGATATGGCCATCAACCGTATCGCTGCGGGCGAAGTCGTTGAACGCCCTGCATCGGCGGTCAAGGAACTGGTCGAAAACGCGATTGATGCAGGGGCGCAGCGGATCTCGGTTGATCTGGCGGATGGGGGCAAGACCCTGATCCGCGTGACCGATGACGGCTGCGGGATGTCGCCCGAAGACCTGCCGCTCGCGCTGAGCCGTCACGCGACGTCAAAGATCGACGGGTCTGATCTGCTCAACATCCAGTCCTTTGGCTTTCGCGGTGAGGCTTTGCCAAGTCTGGGCGCTGTGGGGCGGCTGACCATCGCGAGTCGGGCCGAGGGGCAGGAGGCCGCCGAAATCGTGGTCAATGGTGGCGCGCCGGGGCCGGTGCGGCCGACTGCGCTGAACGGTGGCACGGTGGTGACGCTGCGCGATCTGTTCTTTGCGACGCCTGCACGGCTCAAATTCCTGCGCACGGATCGTGCCGAATCGCAGGCGGTGGGCGAGGTGATCCGTCGTCTGGCCATGGCAGAGCCGTCCGTCGGGTTCACCCTGCGCGATGTGTCGGGTGGTGGCGCGGGGCGGGTGAGTTTCCGCGCCGATCCGGTGACCGGGGATCTGTTCGATGCGCTGCGCGGACGGCTGGCGCAGGTGATGGGGCCGGAATTTGTGGAAAACGCCCTGGCGATTGATGCCGAGCGCGAGGGGTTCCGCCTGACCGGCTATGCCGCGCTGCCGACCTATTCGCGGGGGTCCGCGGTGGCGCAGCACCTGTTCGTCAATGGCCGGCCCGTGCGGGACAAGCTGCTGATCGGTGCCCTGCGCGGCGCCTATGCGGATTTCCTGAGCCGGGATCGTCACCCCGCCGTGGCGCTGTTCATCGACTGCAATCCGCACAAGGTGGACGTGAATGTACACCCGGCCAAATCCGAGGTGCGGTTCCGCGACCCCGGCGTGGTGCGCGGGTTGATCGTGTCGGCCCTGCGCCATGCGCTGGCCGAGGCGGGGCACCGGGCGTCGACCACCGTGGCCAGTGCCACGCTGGGCGTCATGACGCCGGAACGCACCGGCCCGGCGCGGGTCTATCAGATGGACCGCCCGTCGCTGGGCGCGCGGCAGGCGTCTTATGCGGCGCAGGCCCCCGGATTTGCCGAGATGTCGACGGCCTATAGTGGGCGGGTTGTGGAGCCAGTTCTGCCGCAAACGCCGCAAGAGGATGTCGCACCGCCCAAGGATCAGCCGCTGGGGGCGGCGCGCGGGCAGGTGCATGAAAACTATATCATCGCCCAGACCGAGACGGGCATTGTCATCGTGGATCAGCATGCCGCGCATGAACGGCTGGTCTATGAAAAGCTGAAACATCAGATGGCGGATCGCGGTGTGGCAGCGCAGGCCCTGCTGATCCCCGAGGTGGTGGAGCTGTCCGCCGATGACGCGGCGCGGTTGTTGGAGATTTCAGATGATCTCTATCGCATGGGCCTTGCCATCGAAGCTTTTGGTGGTAGCGCTGTAGCGGTGCGCGAAACGCCTGCCATTCTGGGCGAGGTGAATGCAGAGGCGCTGTTGCGTGACATTCTGGACGAGCTGGCGGATCAGGGCAGTTCGGCGCTTGTTCAGGAAAAGATCGAGGCGATTCTGTCCCGCGTCGCCTGCCATGGCTCGATCCGGTCAGGCCGCATCATGCGGGCCGAAGAGATGAACGCGCTGCTGCGCGAGATGGAGGCGACGCCGCATTCTGGCCAGTGCAACCATGGGCGGCCCACCTATGTGGAGCTGAAGCTGTCGGATATTGAACGGCTGTTTGGACGCACATGATCAGTCTGGGCGAGACCAGCTATGCGCTGGATGATCCGTCGGTCCTGCTGACGCTGTTCGGTGTCGCGCTGGGCGTGATTGTGTTTCTCATGCTGTTTGCATCACTTCGGGCGGCGAACCGGTCTGCCCGGCTTGCCGCGCCGCTGGCGCAGCAGATGGGGCAGCTGGGAAGTCGCGTGCAGGCGCTGGGCGAGGGGCAGGAACGGCTGGCCGGCGGGCTGCACCATGTCAGCGAATCTCAGGTGACGAGCCAGACTGCCATCCTCAAGCTCATGGAGCAGCGGCTGGCGGCGGTGCAGCAGCAGATGAACGAAAACCTCCACGGGTCGGCCCGGCGCACGGCGCAGAGCCTGGGGGATCTGCATCAGCGGTTGCAGAGCATCGACAAGGCGCAGGACAATATCACCAAGCTGTCGGGTGATGTGCTGTCCCTGCAGGACATTCTGAGCAACAAACAGACGCGCGGTGCCTTTGGTGAGATCCAGCTGACCGACATTGTGGGCAAGGCGCTGCCCAAGGACAGCTTTACCCTGCAGGCGACCTTGTCCAACGGCAAGCGGGCCGATTGTCTGATCCATCTGCCCAACCCGCCGGGACCGATCTGCATCGACAGCAAGTTCCCGCTGGAGGCCTATGAACAGCTGCGCCGCGCCGATTCGCCTGAACGCGCGGCCCGGGCGGCGCAGATGCTGCGGATCACGGTGCGCAAGCATATCAAGGACATCTCGGACAAATACATCATCGAGGGTGAGACGGCGGATGGGGCGCTGATGTTCCTGCCGTCCGAGGCGGTCTATGCCGAGCTGCATGGCAACTACCCCGAACTGGTGCGCGAGGGCTTTGCCGCGCGGGTCTGGATCGTGTCGCCGACCACCTGCATGGCGACGCTGAACACCATGCGTGCGATCCTCAAGGATGCGCGGATGCAGGAGCAGGCGGGCGCGATCCGCAAGGAGCTGAGCCTGCTGTATGCGGATGTGGACCGGCTGGGCACGCGGGTCGAGAATCTAGACCGGCATTTCGGGCAGGCGGCCAAGGACATCGCGGATATCAAGATCAGCGCGGACAGGGCAGGCCGCCGCGCGCGCCGTCTGGACAACTTCGATTTCGAGGAACTGGCGGGAGATCCGCCCGGTCAGGTCGTCAGTTTGGCGAAAACTGACGCTTGAGAGAGGCTGTTTAGCGCTAACCCCTTGCAATTGGGCTTTCCTCCGTGGTCTGCTTGAAACCGGAAGGGATCTAAGGGCGCCCACTTAAACATTGAAAAGTGGTTTAGTATTAAACCAGTCGATATGCACAGGTTGCAACCATGTTATGCGCAAGCAAGTCTGCCCTGACGGAACCTCCTGTGATAGTTCGGCGCCGACCCGAGAAAGAGACGAGGCAACTTTGCGTTGTTTTGATGAATTCTGGAATTGGTTTAGGTTTGAACTATAAAATAAGCGCCAGAGCGGGCGAGCATTATGACCAGGGGAAGAGGGCATATGACAGACAGCCGAAATGATATCGACGCAGTCGAATCGCAAGAATGGCAGGAGGCGATCGAAGACGTCATCCTGCGCGACGGTCCGGACCGTGCGCATTTCCTGCTGGACAAGGCAGTGCAACAGGCGCGTGCGGCAGGGGCGATATTGCCATTTTCCGCGACAACGCCGTATCAGAACACGATTTCGCCTGATGACGAAGTCGACATGCCCGGCGACACCGAGATGGAATGGCGCATCCGCACCATCAACCGTTGGAACGCCATGGCGACAGTCGTGCGCCGCAACAAGGAATCGTCCGAATACGGCGGGCATATCGCATCCTTTGCGTCGTCTGCCGCGCTTTATGACGTTGGTCTGAACCACTTCTGGCGCGCCAAGTCGGCGATCCACGGCGGCGACCTCGTGTTCTTTCAGGGCCATGTCGTGCCCGGCATCTATGCCCGCTCCTTTATGGAGGGGCGCCTGTCTCAGGATCAGCTCGAATCCTTCCGCTCGGAAGTGAATGGCGGCGGTCTGAGCTCTTATCCGCACCCGTGGCTGATGCCGGATTACTGGCAGTTCCCGACAGTTTCGATGGGTCTGGGGCCGCTTATGGCGATCTATCAGGCGCGGTTCATGAAATACATGCACAACCGCGGCCATATCGACATGGCCGACCGCAAGGTCTGGTGCTTCCTTGGCGATGGCGAGATGGACGAGCCGGAATCGCTGGGCGCGATTTCCCTCGCCGCGCGCGAAGGTCTGGATAACCTTATCTTTGTGGTGAACTGCAACCTGCAGCGGCTTGACGGCCCTGTGCGCGGCAACTCGAAGATTGTTCAGGAACTCGAAGGCGCCTTCCGTGGGGCCGGCTGGGATGTGATCAAGCTGCTGTGGGGCAAGGGCTGGGACGAGCTGCTGGAAAAAGACGCCAGCGGCAAGCTGCGCCAGCTGATGGATGAAACCATTGACGGCGATTACCAGACGTTCAAATCCAAGGACGGCGCCTATATCCGCGAACATTTCTTTGGCAAGTACCCGGAAACGGCGGCGCTGGTCGAAGACTGGACCGACGATCAGATCTGGGCGCTGCGCCGTGGCGGTCACGATCCGCGCAAAGTCTACAACGCCTTCCTGCGTGCGACCAAGACCAAGGGGCAGCCGGTCTGCCTGCTGGCCAAGACGGTCAAGGGTTATGGCATGGGCACCGCTGGCGAAGGCCAGAACACCAGCCACCAGCAAAAGAAGATGCAAGAGGACCAGATGCGCGCCATGCGTGACCGGTTCAAGATCCCGGTCGACGATGCCGATCTGGGCAAGGCACCGTTCGTCACGCTGAACAATGCGCAAAAGGCGTATCTGACCGAGCGGCGCAAGGATCTGGGAGGCTCTTTCCCGGTTCGTCACTGGCGCGATACGCCCAAGCTGGAAATCCCTGCGCTGACCGCGTTCAAGGGGCAGCTTGAATCGACCGGGGATCGCGAGATTTCCACGACGATGGCGTTTGTGCGCATCCTGACCACGCTGCTGCGCGACAAGAAGGTCGGCAAATTCGTTGTGCCGATTGTGCCGGATGAATCCCGCACCTTTGGCATGGAGGGTCTGTTCCGGTCCGTGGGCATCTACAACCCGCTGGGTCAGAACTATACCCCGCAGGATGCCGACCAGATGATGTTCTATAAAGAGAGCAAGGACGGTCAGGTTCTGCAGGAGGGCATCAACGAGGCGGGTGCCATGGCCGACTGGATCGCTGCGGCGACGTCCTATTCGACCCACGGCGTGCCGATGATCCCGTTCTACATCTACTATTCGATGTTCGGCTTTCAGCGGATCGGCGATCTGGCCTGGGCGGCGGGCGATTCCCGTGCGCGCGGCTTTATGCTGGGCGGGACCGCCGGGCGGACCACGCTGAACGGCGAAGGGTTGCAGCACGAAGATGGCCACAGCCATATCTTTGCGGGCACAATCCCGAACTGCATCAGCTATGACCCGACCTTCTCTTACGAAGTTGCAGTGATCGTGCAGCACGGCATGAAGCGGATGTTCGTCGATCAGGAAGATGTGTTCTTTTACCTCACCCTGATGAACGAAAACTATCACCATCCCGAAATGCCGATGGGCGCCGAAGACGGCATCATCAAGGGCCTCTACCGCATGTCGAAAACCGGGAAACCGGCCAAGAAGCATGTGAACCTGATGGGCTCGGGTACGATCCTTGTGCAGGCGATCAAGGCGGCGGAAATGCTGCGCGAAGACTTTGGTGTCACCTCTGACATCTGGTCGGCCACCTCGTTCAACGAGCTGGCGCGCGAAGGGCAGGACTGTGTGCGTCACAACCGGCTGAACCCGTTGACCGAGCAGAAGGTGCCCTATGTCACCCAGCTGTTGGACGGGGTCAAAGGTCCGGTGATCTGCGCCACCGATTACATCAAGAACTATGCCGAACAGATCCGCGCCTATGTGCCCGGTCGGTTCACGGTTCTGGGCACCGATGGTTTCGGGCGTTCGGACAGCCGTGTGAACCTGCGGCGGTTCTTTGAGGTGGATGCCAACCACATTGCGGCGGCCGCGATGGTGGATCTGTACCGCGAAGGCACAGTCTCTGAGAAAGAGCTGCAATCCGCCCTGAGCAAATACGATGTAGACGGCGGCAAGCCGAACCCGCGCCTGGTTTAAGCTGCGGAACGAGGAGACACAGACTATGACAACCGACGTAAAAGTCCCTGATATCGGCGATTTCAAAGACGTTCCCGTGGTGACCATCCTGGTTTCGGTCGGCGACACGATCGCCAAAGAGGATGCTTTGATCGAGCTTGAGTCCGACAAGGCGACGCTTGAAGTGCCGTCGCCCGCAGCGGGCGTGATCAAGGAAATCAAGGTTTCCGAAGGCGACAAAGTGTCCGAAGGGTCCCTGATCATGGTGATCGAGGAATCCGGCAGCGGTGACGCCCCTGCCAAGGAAGAAAAGAAAGAAGAGCCCAAGGCCGAGGCCCCCAAAGCCGAAGCGCCCAAGACCGAGGCCGCCTCGGCCCCGGTGATGGATGCGGGCTTTTCCAAGGTCCATGCCTCGCCCTCTGTGCGTGCCTATGCGCGCCGGGTCGAGGTGGATCTGAACAAGGTGAACGGATCGGGCCGCAAGGGCCGTATCCTGCGCGAAGACGTGGAAAAGGCGCTGAAAGCACAGGTTGCCCCTGCGGCGGCCGGTGGTGGCGCCGTGTCTGGTGGTATGGGCATTCCGCCGATCCCGGTTGTGGATTTCAGCAAGTTCGGCCCCATCGAAGAGGTCGAAATGTCCCGGATCAAGCGGATCTCGGGTCCTGCGCTGCACCGGTCCTGGCTGAACATCCCGCATGTGACGCATAACGAAGAGGCGGATATCACCAGCCTCGATAAGTACCGCAAAGAGCTGGACACAGCCGCCAAGGAAGAGGGCTACCGCGTCACGCTGCTGTCCTTCCTCGTCAAGGCATCGGTGTCGGCCCTGAAAAAGCATTGGGAATTCAACAGCTCGATCCATCCCGATGGTGACAAGCTGATCAAAAAGGATTTCTACAACATCGGCTTTGCGGCGGATACGCCGAACGGTCTGATGGTGCCAGTGATCAAGGATGCGGATCGCAAGGGGATCGTCGAGATTTCCAAGGATCTGCAGGAGCTGTCCAAGAAGGCCCGCGATGGTCAGCTGAAAGGCCCGGACATGCAGGGCGCGACGTTCACCATTTCGTCACTGGGCGGAATCGGCGGCACGTCGTTCACACCCATCGTCAACGCGCCCGAAGTGGCCATTCTGGGCCTGACACGGTCGAAAATGGCGCCGGTCTGGAATGGCACGGAATTCGAGCCGCGCAACATGCTGCCGATGTCGCTGTCCTATGACCACCGCGCGATTGACGGCGCGCTTGCGGCACGCTTTGCCGCGCACCTGAAATACCTGCTGGGCGATGCCCGGCGGCTGATGCTGTAAGGAGGGCACCGAGATATGGATATCAAAGTACCCGACATCGGGGATTTCAAGGATGTACCGGTTGTCACCATTCTGGTGGCGGTCGGTGACACCGTCGCCAAAGAAGACGCGCTGATCGAACTGGAATCGGACAAGGCGACGCTGGAAGTGCCGTCGCCCGCCGCCGGCAAGGTTGTCGAGATCAAGGTCAAGGAGGGCGACAAGGTGTCCGAGGGCACCGTGATCATGGTGTTCGAAGGTGAAGAGGCGAGCGAAGCCCCCAAGGAGGCCCCGAAAGACGAGGCCCCCAAGGATGCGCCGAAATCTGTTGCGGCCTCTGGCACGGCGACGGGCAAAGGCGATGTGCATGGCGAAGTGGTCGTGCTCGGCTCTGGCCCCGGCGGCTATTCTGCGGCTTTCCGCGCGGCGGATCTGGGCAAGAGCGTCGTACTGATCGAGAAATACCCCGTGCTGGGCGGTGTCTGCCTGAACGTGGGCTGTATCCCGTCCAAGGCGCTGCTGCACGTCGCCAAGGTGATCACCGAGGCCGAAGAGATGGCGAGCCATGGCGTGAGCTTTGGCAAACCCAAGATCAACCTTGATGATCTGCGCGATTTCAAATCCGGTGTTGTGAAGCAGCTGACCGGCGGTCTGTCGGGGTTGGCCAAGACGCGCAAGGTCAAGGTTGTGCAGGGCTATGGCCGCTTTACCGGGCCGAACATGATCGCGGTCGAAGGCGACGACGGATCGACCACCAAGGTGAGCTTTGATCAGTGCATCATCGCTGCCGGGTCCGAGCCGGTGAAGCTGCCGTTCATCCCGCATGACGACGACCGGGTGATCGATTCCACCGGCGCGCTTGAGCTGAAGGACATCCCGAAACGGATGCTGGTGCTGGGCGGCGGGATCATCGGTCTGGAAATGGCCTGTGTGTACGATGCCCTCGGGTCCAAGGTGACAGTGGTCGAGTTCATGGACCAGCTGATGCCGGGCGCGGACAAGGACATGGTCAAGCCGCTGCACAAGCGGATTGAGGGGCGGTACGAAAACATCCTGCTCAAGACCAAGGTCAAGAATGTCGAGGCGCTTAAGGGCGGTCTGAAAGTGACGTTCGAGAATGACAAGGGCGAGGAAAGCACCGACACCTTTGACAAGGTGCTGGTGTCGGTCGGGCGTCGGCCCAATGGCAAGCTGATTGATGCCGGTGCTGCCGGTGTTGCGGTGGATGATCGCGGTTTTATCGCTGTGGACCGTCAGCAGCGCACCGGGGTGAGCCACATCTTTGCCATCGGTGACGTGGTCGGTCAGCCGATGCTGGCCCACAAGGCCGTGCACGAAGGCAAGGTCGCGGCTGAGGTTTGCGCCGGTGAAAAGCGGTTCTTTGACGCGCAGGTGATCCCGTCGGTCGCCTATACTGACCCTGAGGTTGCCTGGGTCGGCCTGACCGAGACTGAGGCCAAGGCCAAGGGCATTGCCTATGAGAAGGGCGTGTTCCCCTGGGCCGCATCGGGCCGCAGTCTGGCCAATGGCCGTTCCGAGGGCATAACCAAGGTTCTGTTCGATCCCGAGGATCAGCGCGTTATCGGCGCGTCGATTGTGGGCACGAATGCCGGCGATCTGATCTCAGAGGTGGCTTTGGCCATCGAGATGGGGGCGGATGCCATCGACCTTGGCCACACGATCCACCCGCACCCGACGCTGTCGGAGACGGTGAACTTTGCCGCCGAGATGTATGAGGGCACCATTACCGACCTCATGCCGCCGAAGAAAAAGAAACACTGAGCTTTCTCAGAACGTAAAAAAACGGGCCCTGCGGGGCCCGTTTTCATGTGGTGCGTCTGCTTTTCAGCTCAGATCTTGAGGAAGGGCTGCGCGAGGCGGGGCAACAGGCCCTTGAACCGCAGCGGCGCATTGGTCACGGCGAGGCAGATGCAATCCTCGGAAATGTCGGCGATGGGCATATGATCGGTGTCTTCGGTGGCGATCTCGATATCGCCGCGCGCGAAACGCCCGCCCTCATCCTCGAACGCGCCCTTGAGCACGAGGGTCAATTCCATCCCGCGATGGCCGTGATCCGGCATGGCCGCGCCCGCCGGGATATAGAGCAGTCGCGCAGAGGCGTCGCGGCTGGTGGGCAGGATCGCCTGTTTGACGCCCAAGCCCACCGGGCGCCATTTGACATCGTCCAGCGTGCCGCCGACATAATCGGTCAGGGGCGCAGGCAGCACCGCATCACGGATCGGCGCAGGTTCTGGCGCGGGACCCGCGTCGATCAGGCCGAACACCCGGGCCAGACACCCGTCAGACAGTGTGACCTTGTCCTGCGTTTCCAGAACGCTGCCGCCCAGGGCATCGTAGCTTTCAACCTCGGCGCGGCAGGTGTCGCAGATCGACAGATGGGTCGCGACGATGAGGTTGAAAGCCTCGGACAGGGTGCCTGTCGAATAAGCCATCATCAGATCCGGGGTGAGGTGGTGTTTGATCATCGTGGTCACTTTTGCTTCATGCTGTGGCGCAGGCGTTCCAGCGCCAGCCGGATACGGGATTTGATCGTGCCCAAGGGCAGGCCGGTCTGTTCTGCGATCTCGCTATGCGTCAGATCGCCGAAATAGGCTTTTTCGATCAGCTCTCTTTGTTTGGCGGGCAGGGTCGCCAGGGCGGCCCCGAGGTGTTGTGTTTCCTCTTGCAGGACCAGCACATCGGCCTGATCCGGCTCTGACTCCGGGCCCCAGGTCAGTTCCTCGGGCTCGGGACGGCGCTGTCTGCGCAGGGCGTCAATCTTCTTGTTCCGGGCGATGGTGAACACCCAGGTGGCGACGCTGGCGCGGGACGGGTCGAACAGATGCGCCTTGTGCCAGACTGTGGCCATCGCCTCTTGTACGCATTCCTCGGCCAGCGCAGCCTCGAGCCCCGAGCGCATGAGAAAACCCTTTACGCGGGGCGCAAAGTGTTGAAACAGCTCGACAAAAGCTGCCTGATCCTGTTGGTCGCGGATGCGGGTCATCTGATCCACCCATCCGGCAACCGGCTCTGATGCTTCGAGCGCCACTGTTTCCTTCCCAACCGTTCTTTGAGCCGCACGACACAGTCGTCTGGCATGAAGACCTGCCAACGATGCATCAATCGTGCGGATGTGAACGGTGCGTAACATGATCTGTCTACGCGATAGCGCAAGCGTTGGATCACAAAAAACATGATTCCTGCTTTTTTCATCCAAAGCGATGTGTCAGCCGTATGAATGATAAAATCAGGTTGAGGAGACAGGGACCCCATGCCATTTGAAGCCCGCGCCGCTGCGCCCAGAAAGATTGCCGTCATCGGCGCCGGGATATCGGGGATGGGGGCTGCGCATCTTTTGGCAGACGATCACCATGTCACCCTGTTCGAGGCCGAGCCGCGATTGGGCGGTCATGCCCGCACCAAGATGGCGGGAAAGCGGGGCGATCAGCCGGTGGATACCGGATTCATCGTGTTCAACTATGCCAATTATCCGCATATGGCGCAGCTGTTTGCGCGGCTCGACGTGCCGGTGGTGAAAAGCAACATGAGCTTTGGGGCCTCGTTGAAGGGCGGCGCGCTGGAATACGGCCTCGCCACGCTGGGGGCGCTGTTCGCGCAAAAGGGCAACATGCTGAACCCGCGGTTTCTGGGCATGATCCGCGACATCGCCCGCTTCAACGCGCGCGCGGTTGAAGTGGCGCAGGACCGTACGCTGACGCTGGGCGGGTTTCTGGACAAGCTGGGCACCGGGGCGTGGTTCCGGGATTATTACCTGCTGCCGCTGTCCGGGGCGATCTGGTCGACTCCGGTGGAAAAGGTGCTCGACTTTCCGGCGCATGCCTTGATCCAGTTCTTTGAAAATCACGCCCTGCTGCATCACACTGGGCAGCACCAGTGGTACACGGTGCAGGGCGGATCGGTGGAATATGTCCGCCGTCTGGGCGCCGAGATGGAACGGCAGGGCGTGCGCCTGCGGCTGGGATCACCGATCGAGGCGGTGCGCCGTGTCGCGCAGGGAGTCGAGGTTCGCGCCTGGGGGGCCGAGTGGGAGGCGTTTGATGATGTCATATTCGCCACCCATTCCGACGATTCCCTGCGGCTGCTGGCTGATGCGACCATGCTGGAACAAAAGGCGCTGGGGGCGGTGAAGTACCAGCCCAACCGGGTGGTGCTGCATGCCGACGACCGGGTCATGCCACGGCGCCGCATCTGCTGGTCCTCGTGGAATTATACCGAAGACGCGGGCAAGGAGATGAACCAGATCGACCTGACCTACTGGATGAACAAGCTGCAGCCGATCCCGCAGGATGACCCGCTGTTCGTGACGCTGAATTCGACGCGTGAGATCCGGCAAGAGCTGATCCATGACGAAACCGTGCTGCGCCATCCGGTTTATGATCTGGGTGCGCTGAACGCGCAGGGGCTGGTCCGGGATATGAACGGCACCGGGCGCACATGGTTCTGCGGGGCGTGGATGAAGAACGGCTTTCACGAAGACGGGCTGAGCAGCGCCGTGGACGTGGTCAATGCGATCCGGGCACGGGATGCGGTGTCTGTGGCTGCATGATAACGGTCGATCATATCGCAGGGCATACCTATCACGGGCGCAAGGGTGCGGTGGAAAACGCCTTTCGCTATTCCATTGATTATGTGCTGCTGGACCCGGAAAATCAGCCGCGCCTGCCGTTCCTGTTTCGCCGGAATTCTGCTGGCCTTACCTCACTGCATGATCGCGATCATGGCGGGCCGCCCAAGCAGGGGCGCGGTGCGGTCTGGGCGCGCGAGGTGCTGGCGGCGCATGATGTTGCGGCGCCGGGCAAGCTGTTGCTGTTGGCGCAGCCCCGGATGCTGGGCCATGTGTTTAATCCGGTCAGTTTTTGGTTGTGTCACGATGCTGCCGGGCAAATGGTGGCGGTGATTTCCGAGGTGTCGAACACCTTTGGCGACCGGCATTCCTATCTCTGCGTCAAAGCGGATCATGCGCCGATCCGGGCCGAGGATCGTCTGAGCGCGACCAAAATCTTTCACGTCTCGCCCTTTCAGCCGGTCGAGGGGGGGTATGTGTTCCGCTTTGACATCCGCGAGGAGCGTATCGGCATCTGGATCGACTATACCGCTGGAAACGGAGGGCTGGTGGCGACGCTGACGGGCGCGCGGCGGCCTTTGACAAACCGTGGAATTTTGCGGGCGGCTGTGCGGCGGCCATTTGGCGCGCGGCGGGTGCTGGCGCTGATCCACTGGCAGGCGCTCAAGCTCTGGTGGAAGGGGGCGGGCTATCGTGCGCGTCCGGAACCGCCGGTCACCGACGTTTCGCAGTGACGGCACCGCGCGCGCAGCGACTGCCCGCTTTTGCGGTGTTTGCCGGTGTGCTGTCGGCGGCGGGGCTGCCGATCTATATCCATGCGCCCAAGTTCTATGTGGACAGCTATGGCGTCAGCCTTGCCGCATTGGGCACAGTGCTGTTTGCGCTGCGGCTGATCGACGTGGTGCAGGACCCGCTGCTGGGGCGTCTGGCCGAGGCGCTGAAGCGCTGGCAGGGGCTGGCGGTCGCGGTGGCTGTGGCGCTGATGGCGTCGGGGATGCTGGGGCTGTTTGCGGTCACGCCGCCGATCCCGCCGATCTGGTGGTTCGCGGCGATGCTGACCATCGTGTTCTCGGCCTTTTCGTTCCTCACTATCAGCTTTTACGCAAGGGGCGTCGCCAAGGCCGGAGAGATGGACCAATCCGGGCTTGGACATCTGCGGCTGGCGCGGTGGCGCGAAACCGGCGGGCTGATCGGGGTTTGCATCGCCTCGGTCCTGCCGTCGGTTTTTGCCGCGCTCGGATGGCCGCCGTTCGCCGGGTTCGCAGTGGTCTTTGCCATAGCGGCGGTTGCGGCGGCGGTGATGATCCGGGCGGAATGGGGCAGGGGGCTTGAGATGACCTCGTCAGGCTTCGGTCCGGTTCTGCGCGATGCGACGTCGCGCCGTCTGCTGCTGGTCGCGCTGGCCAATGCGGCGCCGGTGGCGGTGACGTCGAGCCTGTTCCTGTTCTTTGTCGAAAGCCGTCTGGACGCGCCGGGGTGGGAGGGGCCGCTGCTGTTGCTCTTCTTTGTCGCCGCTGCCGCGGCCGCGCCGCTTTGGGGGATGCTGGCGGAGCGGATCACGGCCAAGCGGACGCTGATGGCGGCGATGGTGCTGTCGATTGTCGCCTTCAGCTTTGCGCTGGTGCTGGGCACGGGTGACATCTGGGCCTTTGCGGTGATTTGTCTGGCCTCGGGCGCGGCGCTGGGGGCGGATATGACCCTGCTGCCTGCGATCTTTGCCCGCCGGATGGAGGTGATTGCGCCGAATGCCACCGAAGGTTTTGCGCTCTGGTCCTTTGTGTCGAAATTCACGCTGGCCTTTGCCGCTGTGGCGCTACTTCCCACATTAGAGGCTGCTGGCTTTTCCTCGGGCGGGGACAATTCGCAAACCGCGCTTTGGACGCTGAGCCTGCTTTATGCGCTGGTGCCCTGTGTGCTGAAACTTTTGGCGTTGGGGTTGCTGGCGGCAACCAGACTTGAGGAGGACTGATATGTTGGAAGCCCTCGCCTTTTTCCTGTGTGGCGTGGTGTTTGCGCTGTTCCTGGGATGGCAGAAACACCGCTATTTCAGCTTTTCCGCGCAGAAACCCGCAGATTACGCGCAAGAGTCACGAGAGTTCGACCTGCGCCGTCATCTGAACGGGCCGCTTCTGTGCGAGGGCGTGATTTATGGCCCGACGGGGCGTGTCACATCGCGGTTTGTCGGCCATTTCGACGCGCGCTGGGACGGCGATTCGGGCGTCATGACGGAACGGTTCGAATATGACAGCGGCGACACCCAGAACCGCGAATGGGCTCTGGAGCTGCGTGAGGATGGAACGCTGCATATGACGGCCTCTGATCTGGTCGGCGCCGGGACCGGGCAGCTTTGTGGTTCTGCGCTGCAGATGCATTACCGCATGAAGTTGCCCGAGGATGCGGGGGGCCATGTTCTGAGCGTGACAGACTGGATGTATCTGACGCCCAATGGAACCATCGTGAACCGGTCCCAGTTTCGTAAGTACGGAATAAAGGTTGCGGAACTGGTCGCGACCCTGCGGCGGAAGGAAGACATGTGAGAGAATGGAACGGTAAGCGCTATTGGCTGGTCGGCGCGAGCGAAGGTCTGGGCGCGGCTCTGGCGCATCAAATGAGCAAGATGGGTGTGTCGCTGGTGCTGTCGGCACGCAGCGAAGAGCGGCTGCACGAGCTGGCGCAGGCGCTGCCCGGGCGGGCCGAGGTGGTGCCGGTTGATGTGACGGACGCCAATGCGCTTGAGGCGGCGGCGGTGCGGATCGGCGATGTGGATGGGGTGATCCATATGGCCGGGGTCTATTGGCCCTTTGGCGCGCAGGAGTGGGATGTCGAAAAGGCCAACACGATGGCCGATGTGAATTTCACCGGGGCGATGCGTCTGGCCGGTGTCGTGGTGCCGCGCATGCTGGCCCGGGGCAAGGGGCATTTCGTGCTGACCGGCAGCCTGTCGGGCTATCGCGGTCTGCCGGGATCGGCGGCCTATTCCGCGTCCAAGGCGGGTGTGATGGTGCTGGCGGAATCGCTCTATTGCGATCTGCGCAAGACCTCGGTCGAGGTGCAGTTGCTGAACCCCGGCTTCATCAAGACACGGCTGACCGAAAAGAACGATTTCAAGATGCCATTCATCATGGACCCGGAGGAGGCGGCCCGGATCTATGTGGAACACATGTCGGGTGATACGTTCAAACGCAGCTTTCCGACGCTGTTTTCCTGGTTCTTCCGCGGAGGTCTGATGCTTCCCGACGGGCTATATTACAAGCTCTTCAGCTAGGGTCGCATCTGCCTCAGATCAACCGGGTGAACAGCGACGGTTGCATCGTCTTCTCGCTGTCCTCCGGCACGAGGCTGGACAGTGTCACACCGAGAAGACGCACGGGCATGCGAAACGGATAGAGGTCCTGCAGAAGGCGCCCGGCAATTTGGGCAATGGACCCTGAATCTCGCATCGGATCACGCAATGTGGTTTGGCGGGTCATTTGTACGAAGTCTGCGTATTTTATCTTGACCGTCACCGTATGCCCCAAGACGCCTTTTTCAGCAGCACGATGCGCTACTTTCGCAGCAATCTCGGCCAGCTCTGCTCTGCCCTTTGCAAGGTCTGAGATGTCTTTTGCGAAGGTCTCTTCGGCGCCCAACGATTTTCTTTCTCTGTGCGGATCGACGGGACGATCATCAATGCCGCGGGCAATGCGCCAGTAGTGATCCGCCGACGATCCGAAGTTGCGCGCGAGGTCTTGGGCAGACCATGCGCGCAGATCAGCGCCGCTCTCGATACCAAGGGATTTCATCTTTGCCTCGGTGACTGGGCCGACGCCATGAAACCGACCCACAGGCAAGCTGGCCACAAAATCCGCGACCTGGTGCGGGCGAATGACTGTCAGTCCGTCGGGTTTGTCCTGATCCGACGCCAACTTGGCCAGAAATTTGTTGACGCTCACGCCAGCGCTCGCGGTCAGTTGAACCTCTTTTTTGATGCGCGCGCGGATTTCCTGGGCGATGCTGGTTGCGGTTGCCCCCCGTGCGCATTCGCGGCTGATGTCAAGATAGGCTTCATCCAGGCTGAGCGGTTCGACCATTTCGGTGAAATCGCGAAAGATCGCGCGGATCTGGTCCGAAACGGCGCGGTAGACATCGAATCGTGGTCTGACAAAGATGAGGTCGGGGCAGCGTCGTGTCGCGGTCACCGATGGCAGGGCCGATTTTACGCCGAAACGCCGCGCTTCATAGCTGGCGGCAGCGACCACGCCGCGCGCCTTGCTGCTTCCGACCGCCACGGGCTTTCCACGCAGTTCAGGTTCATCACGCTGCTCCACGGATGCATAAAAGGCGTCCATGTCGATGTGCAGGATGCGTCGTAGTGGTGGTTGTGCGATGGGTGTCCTCATAACCCGGATTCAGTCCTTGAGATGGTGCAGTTCAGTGCCTTCCCGTCTTTCTGATCATCTATACAGGATTGCTTTGGAATGCCCAAGTTGTCATCGATTGAAATAGAACAAAAAAAGAACTAATGTGCTGCAGCTATAATACTTCATTGAGCTTTGGATCGATCGTTCCGTTTTTAGACTCTGGAAACCGTCCTTTCGGGGATCAAAGCGGACCCCAACGGGCAAATCGCCAGCATGGATCAAAGTCGGGTTCTGGCGTAGTCGATACGCAGTTGCACCGCTCTGCAGGAGACATCATCGTCATGCATCAGGATACATTTTCCGGCGCCAAGCTAATGCTGTTTGTCGGCAGCCAGCTTCTTGTGATCCGTCGTGACCACGCACCGGAGATTGCCTTTCAGGGCTTTCTTGATTTTCCTGGAGGCGGGAGAGAAAAACCGGAAAGTCCAGTGGAGTGCGTGCTGCGTGAAACTTACGAGGAGGTTGGCTTGACGATTGCACCGGATCAGCTGATCTGGTGCTGTAAAAATATCCGTGCTGACGGGCAGACTGGGTGGTTCTTTGCCACGCATCTGAGTTTCGACGCTGCTTTGCCTGTGCGGTTCGGGGGAGAGGGTCTCGGTTGGTCACTTGTCCAGCCGCAGGCTTATCTTGCAAGCGCTGATGCAATCCCGCACTTCAAAATATCGCTCGATAAATATCTGGCATTCTGCCAAGGACAAGCGCCAAATTGAGGGAGCTTTCGGTTGCGTTCTTCATGGGCAAAACGCGGTCCCGATCCGGGATAGACTGATCGGGACCCAGCTTTGATTCACAAAATCAGGCTTTAGACCTGTGATTCGAGGCAAAACTGTTTCAGCAAGAAGTCAGGCTGCGTGGCGACCCATCAGTGCATCAATCCAGCGTTGCATAGGCGGCTGCGCGCGACTTGTCTCCATTCGGGGTATGACGAGGGAAGATGCCAGTCGGGCGTGCAGCGTATTGGGATCACTGCGACGGCTTAGAGCGTCCTGCCAAAGCCCTTCGCCGATCACATCTGGCTCTTCCGCAAGAGATGCCGGGAAAGCTGCGGCGACGCTGACCCGTCCGGCCTGCGTATGGAATGTCACGAGCGCCTCATAGCTCTGGGTTGCGGCGTTATAGGTCACGTCGCCGATCTGCGTCCTGCTCGTCTGCATGTTGCACCTGTTAGCTGGTCCTTGTGATGCCTTAACGCGTCACTTTGGTAAAAGTTTCACAGGGGATGTTTTAGGGGGTTGCGCCATCTGCACAAATTTGCTGATGGCGCTGGTTGACTGGTCAGGGAAGCGATGCAAGGATGTCCCGCACTGCGGCCCTTGGGTCGCTGGCCTGCCAGATCGGCCTGCCGACAACGATGTGATCCGCCCCGTCTGTGATTGCCTGATGCGGTGTGGCGATGCGTTTCTGATCGCCGCTGTCGGCGCCGACAGGGCGGACGCCTGGGGTTACGATCAGCTTGCCGGTTGCTTCGGGCAGGGCGCGGATCAGCGCGGCCTCTTTGGGGGATGCGATGACGCCGTCGGCCCCGGCCTCAAGCGCGCGGGCGGCGCGGGTGGTGACCAGTTCGGGGATATCGCCTGCCTGAATCAGGCAATCGTCCAGGTCCGCGCGGTCCAGAGATGTTAGGATAGTGACGGCGAGAATCTTCATATCACTGCCTGCGGCACCCTGCATTGCCGCGCGCACGACATGCGGATCGCCATGCACGGTGAGAAAGTCGATGTCGAACTGCGCAAGGCCGCGTACCGCATGTTCGACCGTCGCGCCTATGTCGAACAGCTTCATGTCCAGAAAGATGCGCTTGCCGTGTTCCATTTTCAGCTCATTGGCGAGCGCGAGGCCACCACTGGTCAGCATTCCCAGGCCGATCTTGTAGAAAGACACGGCGTTGCCAAGCCGTTCTGCCAGTGCAAGACCGGCAAGGGCGTTGGGAACGTCCAGTGCGACGATCAGGCGATCATCGCCGACGGGGATTGTTGTTTCAGTGGGGTAGGACATGGCTCTGGCTCCGGAGTGGGGTTGATGCGGATCAACGTCGGTCAGTCGATCTTGCGTTAAACGAAAGAAACCGAGGTTTCCATACCGGAGCGGTTCGGGTCGATCACGTGGCTTGACGTGTCACCTTTCAGCTGACGAGTTGATGGCGCAAGCCTGCCCCGCGCCGTGTCCTTTTCGCAGCACCGCTCTCTTGCAGATCCTCTGAGGGGTGCCCATGTTTTAATCGAGGCCCCAAAGGGGATGCGCCAAAAGACGGGCATCACGGGAACGGGGCGCTTTTAGCAAAGGAGAAGGCCCATGAACTTGGAGAAGTTCACGGAACGGTCGCGCGGCTTTATTCAGGCCGCACAAACCATTGCGATGCGGGAAGGCCATCAGCGGCTGAGCCCGGAACATATCCTGAAAGCACTGCTTGATGATGAGCAGGGGTTGGCGAGCAATCTGATCACCCGTGCAGGCGGTGCTCCTCTGCGAGTGATGCAGGCGGTGGAAACTGCCCTCACCAAAATCCCCAAGGTGAGCGGCGACGCCGGTCAGGTGTATCTTGATTCCACGACCGGCAAAGTTCTGGACGAGGCCGAGGCGATCGCCAAAAAGGCGGGCGATTCCTTTGTCCCGGTCGAGCGTATCCTCATGGCGCTGGGTATGGTGAAATCGCCCGCCAAGGACGCGCTCGAAGCAGGAGCGGTGACGCCGCAAAAGCTGAACGAAGCTGTCAACGATATCCGCAAGGGGCGCACAGCAGATTCTGCGAGCGCTGAAGAGGGTTATGATGCGCTCAAGAAATACGCACGCGATCTGACTGAGGCAGCCGAACAGGGCAAGATTGACCCGATCATTGGCCGTGACGAGGAAATACGTCGCACGATGCAGGTGCTGAGTCGTCGGACCAAGAACAATCCTGTTTTGATCGGCGAACCTGGCGTGGGCAAAACTGCGATTGCCGAGGGTCTGGCCCTTCGTATCATAAGCGGCGACGTGCCTGAGAGTTTGCGCAATAAGCGTCTGATGGCGCTCGACATGGGCTCACTGATTGCTGGTGCCAAGTACCGTGGTGAGTTCGAGGAGCGCCTGAAGGCGGTTCTGAATGAGGTCACGACGGCGGCGGGTGAGGTCATCCTGTTCATCGACGAGATGCACACGCTTGTGGGCGCGGGCAAGGCGGATGGCGCGATGGATGCCTCCAACCTGCTGAAACCTGCATTGGCCCGGGGCGAGTTGCACTGTGTTGGCGCGACGACGCTGCAAGAGTATCGCAAGCACGTGGAAAAGGACGCGGCCTTGGCTCGTCGTTTCCAGCCGGTGATGGTCAACGAGCCGACGGTCGAGGATACGATCAGTATCCTGCGCGGAATCAAGGAAAAGTACGAGCTGCACCATGGCGTGCGGATCTCGGATTCCGCACTTGTTGCGGCGGCGACGCTGAGCCATCGCTATATCACCGACCGCTTCCTACCCGACAAGGCGATCGACCTGATGGACGAGGCGGCAAGCCGTCTGCGCATGGAGGTGGATTCCAAGCCCGAAGAACTGGATCAACTCGACCGCAATATTCTGCAGATGCAGATCGAGCAGGAAGCGCTGAAAAAAGAAGACGATCAGGCCAGTAAGGACCGGCTTGAAAAGCTTCAGAAAGAGCTGGCGGAGGTGCAGGAGCGCGCCGCCGAGATGACTGCCAAATGGCAGGCAGAGCGTGACAAGCTGGGTGCAGCTCGTCAGCTAAAGGAAAAGCTGGAACAGGCCCGCGCCGAGCTTGAGATCGCAAAGCGCGAGGGCAATCTGGCCAAGGCTGGCGAGCTGTCCTACGGTGTGATTCCGCAGCTTGAAAAGCAACTGGGTGCTGCCGAAGAGGCCGAAGGCAACCTCATGGTCGAAGAGGCCGTGCGACCCGAACAGATCGCGCAGGTGGTCGAACGCTGGACCGGTATCCCGACGACCCGGATGCTGGAGGGCGAGCGCGACAAGTTGCTGCGTATGGAAGACGGTCTGCACAAGCGGGTTATCGGTCAGGACCGCGCGGTGCGCGCCGTCGCCAATGCCGTGCGCCGTGCCCGTGCCGGTCTCAACGACGAGAACCGGCCGCTGGGATCGTTCCTCTTTCTCGGGCCGACGGGTGTCGGCAAGACCGAGCTGACCAAGGCAGTGGCCGAGTTCCTGTTCGACGATGACAGCGCCATGGTGCGGATCGACATGTCCGAGTTCATGGAGAAACACGCGGTTTCCCGTCTGATCGGTGCCCCTCCGGGCTATGTCGGGTATGACGAGGGCGGTGTGCTGACCGAGGCAGTGCGGCGTCGACCTTATCAGGTCGTGCTCTTCGATGAAGTTGAAAAGGCGCATCCCGACGTGTTCAATGTGCTGCTGCAGGTTCTGGACGATGGTATGCTGACCGATGGCCAAGGCCGCACCGTGGATTTCAAGCAGACGCTCATCATCCTGACGTCCAACCTTGGGTCGCAGGCGCTGAGTACACTGCCCGAGGGGGCAGATAATGCCTCGGTCCATCGCGATGTGATGGATGCGGTTCGGGCCCACTTCCGGCCAGAGTTCCTGAACCGTCTGGACGAGACGATCATCTTCGACCGCCTTAACCGCAAGGACATGACCGGCATCGTTACGATCCAGATGGCGCGGCTGCTCAAACGTCTGGCGGCTCGTAAGGTCGAGTTGCAGCTGGATGCTGCGGCGCTGAAGTGGCTTGCTGACGAGGGCTATGATCCTGTGTTCGGGGCGCGCCCGCTGAAACGGGTGATGCAACGTGCCTTGCAGGATCCGCTGGCCGAGATGCTGCTGGCTGGGGATATCAACGACGGCGATATGGTGCCGGTAAGTGCAGGACCAGACGGATTGATCATCGGCGACCGGGTGGCTGCGTCCAACCGGCCGAGGCCAGATGACGCCGTCGTTCACTGAAGGCCCCCTGAGCGAAATGGAAAGGCCCGCCGATTGGTGGGCCTTTTTCGGCGGGTTTGCCGAAAGGGGGGAAGCGTCCAGCGAAAGCTTGTGAGCTTTGCGCTATTGATCCAGCCCAATGGCACCCCGGGCAATGCCGTCCAAAAGAGCTTCTACCTCTTTCATCGCACCCTCGGGAAAGCTGCGAAAGCCAATTGTTGTTTTGTCTGGTGTGTCGGTCTGCACCATGACAAAAATATCGTAGGGGCAGAACTGGATGTTCATTACATCTGCCTCCATCACCTTGCGCGACAAGCTGGCGGAGCAAAAGCTGTAGACATCCGCCTGAGTGAACAGCACCATATCCGATCCAAGATCGGCCCGGGTGCGTTCGAGCATCTCGCCTGTATGACTGACGTGATCAACGACCAGCCCGCGATCCAGTATCGCGCTTTCCAGGCCAAAAATAACATCGTCAAAGCTTTGTTCGGTGTCATAGGTGATGACGTCTTGGGCCAGCGCGGGCGCCCCCATAATTGTAAGAGCCAGAATAAGCCGTTTCATTGTCGTTCCTCCCCGGGTGCATTCGGTCTAGTTTATGCCTGAATGCGGTTGTGCTGCAAAGTTTGTGGACGCCCGCGTCCCGAAAGGCTCGTAAACTGGTTGCCTTGCAATCCAGCGCTCCCCCAAACGTTTCAGCCCCTCCACAGCAACGTGACGTGATGTGGTTTTGAGAATTCCCGCACTTAGCCTAAGTCATATGCGAGAGAACGAGGAGAGCCGAATGGCATATCGCTGGAAACCCGACCTGACCCGCGCCGACGTGACGTCCGAAGCGCTTTTCCTGAATCGCCGTCAGATGATAACCGCTCTGGGTGCGGGGGCGATCATGGGTGCACTTGGCACCAGAACTTTTGCCCAAGGGACGGATCTGACGCCCAACACCTATGAAGAGATCACCAGCTACAATAACTATTATGAGTTCGGCACAGGCAAGGATGATCCGGCGCGCTATGCCGATGCGCTGACGACTTCGCCCTGGTCGGTCAAGATCGACGGGCTGGTCGATAACCCCGGCGTTTTCTCGATAGGGGACATTCTGGCCAAGATGACGATCGAGGAACGCATCTACCGTTTCCGCTGTGTCGAGGCCTGGTCGATGGTCGTGCCCTGGAACGGGTTTGAGTTTGCCGATCTTCTGAGCATGGTAGGTGTGCAGTCCTCGGCCAAATATGTGGCGTTTGAAACTGCCCTGCGCCCAGATGAGATGCCCGGTGTTGCCTATCGTGTACTCGACTGGCCCTATGTCGAAGGTCTGCGTCTGGACGAGGCGATGCATCCGCTGACAATCCTGGCGACTGGTATCTATGGTAAGCCGATCCCTAACCAGAATGGTGCGCCATTGCGGTTGGTCGTGCCGTGGAAGTACGGCTTCAAATCCATCAAGTCGATTGTTCGGATCACTCTGACGGATTCAGAGCCAGCCACAAGCTGGAACAAGGCCGGGCCGAACGAATACGGGTTCTACAGCAACGTGAACCCCGAGGTGGATCACCCCCGCTGGAGTCAGGCGACCGAGAGGGCAATTGGCGGCGGCTTTTTTGCAAAACGCCAGCCAACGCTGATGTTCAATGGCTATGATGAGGTTGCGAGCCTCTACGATGGCATGGATCTGGCAAAGAACTTCTGATGGATCTGGTCGGTAGGATAAATGGTGCTTTGCGCAAGGTTCCCACTTGGCCCTTTTACATATTGTGCGCACTGCCTCCGTTCTGGTTCCTGTTTCAGGGGCTATCCGGAGCGCTGGGCGTTGATCCAGTCAAGGTGATGGAACACCGTCTGGGCGAGTTGGCCTTGCAGTTCCTGGTGGCGGGGCTGGCGATCTCCCCGATGCGCAGATACCTCGGGCTCAACTTGCTCAAGTTCCGTCGGCTCGTCGGTTTGGCGGCCTTCTTTTATGTTTGTGCACACCTGCTGGTCTGGCTGGTGCTGGATGTGCAGATTCCCAGCCAGATCTGGGCCGACATCCTCAAACGACCTTATATCACCGTAGGCATGGCAGCCTTTGCATTGCTGATCCCTTTAGCGGTAACCTCCAACATGTGGTCGATCCGGCGGATGGGGGCGAAATGGCGGCAGCTTCACTGGCTGGTCTATCCGGCGGTTCTTCTGGGGGCGTTGCACTTCGTGATGCTGGTCAAAGGCTTTCAGATCGAGCCATTGCTTTATATGGGCACAATTCTGGTGCTGCTGGTGCTGCGATATCGCCCAAGCCGCCGAAGGCAAATGGCCTGAGGTCCGTATTTTAGACCGTCTTGCTCGAAATCGCCCCCTGGGGCGATTCTTTGCACCCAACAAGTCGGTTGAAGCACTGCGTCACATCCTGTTTTCCCTCCTGTGTTGTGTGTTCTGTTGGTTGGTGTTGTGGATAAGTCTGTGGGTAATG
>NZ_AWWI01000127.1 GCF_002760615.1 Puniceibacterium antarcticum
CGGCCTCAAAACCGGCCAAATTGGTTGTCGCCCGCGGACAAGGTGGTTGACGCTCTACAGTAAGCCCTCGTTGCGCGTGTGCAGAAGGGTCAGACACTCATAATCCGTATGCGCGCCCATGTTTACGGACCTGTGGTCTCGCAGATCGCTGTTGCGGACATAGTGGAGCAGGCGAAGTTGTGAGATTGGCTTGCTCATCTGGCTGGTGATCGATCCGGTCCTCAGACCAAGATATGCCTCCAGGCACTCACACAGCAACCGCCCAAGAGCCGAAATTTGCCTGTAATATTCGGAAACGGTGCCCCTGAACTCCGACATATCGGGCCAGACATTCGGACCGAGCAGCCGGTTGCCGACGAGGTAGTGCCGATCCGTAATAGGAAGGTCGAGGCCGAGATCAAACGCCTCGTAATTCCGACTTACTTCGTCGGGATAGTCTCCTTTTTCCGTGAATGGAACATAGCCCCTGTGGTTGGAACTGTTGCCGATATAGTAGCTCCGTTTGAACGCATCGGGCATTCTGAAAAAGCGCTCGGCGCACGCGTAGGTCGCTTCGATGAGCTTCAGATCAATGCCGTGGTCACAAATGCGCAGAAAACCGAACTCTCTGGCGGCGACGCCAATCTCGTTGCAGAGCCGCTGGTATTGATCCAGATCCTCGCTGTGCAATACCGACAAGCTGATTAATGGCGGTTGGTCCATGATTCTCTCCAGTCTTTCGTAAACCCGACAGACCCATGGAAAGCATGAAGAAGACTAACGAGAGGTTACTTCAGTTCGGACATCAGCTGGAAAGTAAAGGTGGAACGTGGTGCCCTCGCCCAGAGCCGATGTGGCGGTCACTGCGCCTCCCGACTGTTGCATGAAACCGTAAACGGTCGAAAGACCGAGGCCGGAACCGGTTGGCTTGCTGGTGTAGAACGGATCGAAGATCTGCTGAATTTTATGTTCCGCGATCCCGATCCCGGTGTCATGAACGCTCAGCCGAACATAGTCGCCCGGGCTGAGCTGAGTGGAAAATCTGCCAGACTGCTGGAAGGCGTAAGTGAAATTGTCGATCTCGAAGGCGAGATGACCGCCATCCGGCATCGCATCCCGTGCGTTCAGTATAAGGTTCAGCAGGGCACCCTCGGCGGCGTTTCTGTCTACTTGGGTCCGCGAAAGAGTGTCTGCGGCTTGTACAGTGACATTCACGGTGTCGGGCAAGATCTGCTTGCTCCATTGCAACGTGGATTGAACCAGATCTTGCAGGTCAACGGGCCCGGGCTCCAGGCGGGACCGTTGGGAGAACGCCAACATGCTACGTATCAGCCCGGCCCCCTTGGTTGCTGCCGTTCGCGCATCCAAAAGGCATGTTTCTGCAGTTGTATCACTGGCGGTGCCAATCTCGTCCAATAGATCGAGATTACCCGATATGACAGTCAGAATATTGTTGAAGTCGTGGGCAAATCCGCCGGAGAGCCTGCCGATGGATTCCAGCCGCCTCGCTTCGAAAAGTTCGGCCTCCAGTGCCTGGCGGTTAGAAGTCTCCCGAGATAGCCGCGCATGCGCTTCGACGAGGTTTCGGTAGCGCCTCTCTGAGAGCTCGGCCTCTTCCAGAAGTGCGAGCTTTGCACTGGTCATCGCCGCGACCGTGGTCAGGATTTCGAGCTCGGCCGACCCGAATGCGCCCACGTCGGGATGTTCGCTGTCGATCACACCGAGTACACGGTTACCCAGTATCATCGGGACACAGATTTCCGAGCGCGCCGGCTTGGTATCCAAGATGTAGCTTTGATGTTCAAGCAGGTCTTCGACAATGATCGCTTCTCGGTTTTGTGCGACGCAACCTGTGATGCCCTGACCAAATGGGATTCGCAGAGGGTTGACGATGCTGCGACCGAAAGGGTTTTTTTCGCCCATCGCTGCGGACTGTGTCAGGACCTTTTCATCAAGATCGCACGTGTAGATCACGCAGTCGACGAAGTTGAGCTTTCCGACGACGTTTTGAGCGACATACCAGAACAGGTCGTTCGCATTCGGTATGGTCATAACATCAACGGCGAAGGCATTGAGCGTGCGTAGGGCAACTGACCGGAAGCTCTGGTCGTGAAAGCGCTCTTCTGACCGCAATAAAGGTTGGTTCACACGCCTCGCTCCTGCAATGACTGATATCCGCAAAATTACATCGTGCTGGTGCGGTCATGGCAACCGCTCGGCTTAAAACTTACTTCACGATGATGAACTGAATCTTAACCGTGACAACTCCCCATTTTTGGCGAGGTCACGGCTGATCAACATGGCCCATCCGCTGAGAGTGTACTCCGCGGGGATCATCTACCGGCCCGAACTGCTCAGGAGGCGTTGTCACGTTAACCGGCGTTCGGTTGCTCGCGTCGGTGTTTGGACATAGCTATCGTCATGCATACACCTCTGTCGCGTCCGGTCTCGATCATTGGTCTCACAAGGGACTGAATAATCGCGCTGAGAACTGCCATTTGCCTTTCCGAAAACACGAGCGATCGATGCAGGGGGTCCGGACGCCCGGCGGGTTGCAACGCTTCGTTTCCATCCTCTCAGCCACCCGCAATCGCTTTGCCCTACCATCCCGCCGTCGCGCGGCCCTGACCATCGGTACCATCGGATGGAAGCATTCGATGCTTGGAAAGCGGCAGCAAGCATCGCGTGATCTTTATCGTAATCGCGTCCGACCAGACCATGTTCAGTTTATGTGACAACTCCGCTTAAGGCCTCCTGCCGCATCCGCGCCGAGAGAAGCGTGGCGGCCCAGGTGGACACCGCGACGCCCTGCCCCCTGGCCTCCGTCTCGAGTTTGGCGCGCACATCTTCGGCCAGACGGACCGTCACCTTGCCTTCCCGTCGCGCCTTTGAGGCAAGCCGCGGGGGCGCTGACGGGGTGTCTGCATCCTCTGTCACAGTCTCGAGCAGCAACCGCAGAAGCCCCGAGGTGGTCAGCCCCGCTCCCTCTGCCACGGCTTCGAGACTGGCGCGAAGATCGGGGGGGGGCGCGGGTTTTGACGGTCTCTGTCTTTTGCGGCATGTCATCAATTTGTGTCACAATGCTGGCGCTTAGCCTATCCTGCATTCGTCTCCTCCCCAAACCAAAATGTGGTCCCGGATCACATTCGCCGCCTCGCGGCCTGCGCGCGAGCAGCGCACGTCCAGAGGCGGGGGTGCCCTCGGGCATCTCCGCCTCTGGACTCCAAAACCAGCCTGGGCCCGAGTTTCCACGTGAGATGCGAGACGCGCACAGGCGGCGGTCGGTCAGAGCATCCCGTAGAGGGCCGTGAAGGGGGCATCAGGCCCGCAGGCACAGGGCCGAGGACACGGCCCCTGTCGGAGACGACGCGCAGCGGCGCTTGTCTTTTGACTTTCCGGGGCAGGTCTGTTGGGCGGACCAACTCATGAAACATGCCAGGGTGGGGGTGAGCGCGGGCCAGAGCCCGCGTCGATCCCCTACCCTGACTTTGGAGGAATGCGAGCCGCGCGCCCGCGCGGCTCTCTCCAGATTCCTCTCAGTGCTCAAAATGCAGGCATGGCCGGGAGGGCCAGCCAGCCCTGGCGCTTCAGCGCACTGTCCACCGTTCGATCCACAGAAACTGTGGATAACCCGAGCGTCTGGATTTTACCTTGGAATACAGGACAGCGCCTGCAAAAGGCCGAGCCCCGCGAGGGAAGACCGTCACCCGAATGGGCCGAGACTTTGGGTCTGCCCGACTTGCGGCCGCGGCGAAGGCTGGCTTGTAAAGACAGTCATCGCCGCCTCAGGGCCGCAGGGAGGTCAGGCGCAAAGGCTCGCGTCTTCGGCCGGTATGCCGGGCGAAGACTAGGGCCCGGTCCTTTCGGGTCACGGATCTGGGCGGCAGCCCACGGCCGCGACCCGAAGGGATTTGCACGAAGACTTGCTCAATGGGTGTATCTCACCTCGACAGCACCTAACCTGTTGGTGCCTTTACTTGGAAGGGTCACACCCGTGGTCTGTCAGGGTCTCCGCTCTCGATCCATTGGGCCGCACCGAACACGGCATTCGGCGTAACTCCCGAGCCGACCAGCTGCAATTCTAGACAACACAGAGCTGTGGCGCACCAGACGGCCCGTGACGCTTGCCCAGGCCCATATCCATATCCATAGGCAATGTGCTGCGACAGGTTTCGAGGCCAAGGGAGATACAGCATGCAAAGGTTCACCGGTGGTTGCCTCTGCGGCAAGGTCCGCATTGAAGCCTTTGGCAGCCCCTTGCGTGTTGGCATGTGTCATTGTTTCGACTGTCGCAAACATCATGGCGCCGTGTTTCACGCCTCTGCAGTTTTTCCGGAAAATGCCGTGAAGATGGAGGGCGAAATCCGCGATTACGTTGGCCGGGCCTTCTGCCCAACCTGCGGGTCGTCGGTCTTCTCACGATCTCTGGACGAAATCGAAGTGCATCTTGGTGCGTTGGATATACCGGATCAACTTGTGCCAACCTACGAACTGTGGACCATCCGGCGCGAATCCTGGCTGCCGCCGCTACCACTCGCAGAGCAATATGCGCGTGATCGCGAGACCCCCGGGCGAACCAAAGAATAGCCTGCCCCCGTCGACTTCTCGTGGACAAAGGTCCGCGGTGTTTGGGTTCACGAGAGTGACGCCGCGGCGCTGTTCGGGCGGTTCCGGGGTGGCTGCCCGAAGGATAGGCGTCGCCATAGCATCTTCGGCATCCTGCGCACATGCGGCCGTCTGTCATCGGCGCGTCCGCAAGCCCTGACGCGGATTGGCGTCTTTTTGCTTAGCGCGCCTCATCTTGGTTCAGCCTTGGGGCAAAATATCCTATCAGATCAGTGTCTAACAACAGATCGGTGTGCCATGTTGATCTCCACCCGACGCTCAGCTGCGTGGAAAAGGCAACTTGCAGCTTAGGCTCGAGACCGACAGATCACCGCTCTGTTTCACGTCAACCGCCTGTCCAGAGCGGCCAGCCAGCCAGAGACCGAAGGAGAATGGAGCGCCGCCGATATCTTGGCGGACCCAGCACCTGAATGATCAGGAAGGAGCAGATCATGACTCACTCTAGTGACACCCTCGCCTCTCATAAACGTGCCCTCTTGCTTGGCAACAGGGTGCGCCGCTTCATCAAAGACGGCGGGCGCCTGCGCTATGAAGCCCAACAAAATCCAATAACCGGAAAGCGGGTCTGGGTGGTCCTTGGCGTTCACCCGGACGAGTTCGAACAACCCGTGTTCACCTCGACCTCTGGCGTGCCGAAACATTTCCGCTCAGCTGACGCGTTGATCCGCTATCATCGCCAGATGTGCCCGGATGAAGACGAGCTCACGGTTCCGATTGCACACCCGCATTAGCGAAAAAAAGGAACGGGCTCCTGCGGGTTCGTTCCACCACATCAGACGCTCGCGGTCGTTCATCTCGCTGGCCTACATCGCCCTCCCTGCTCCACATCGGACAACTTACACAACACGAACCCACTGGCACGTCACAACAAGGCAATGAAGTGGCATGCTGATGCCGTCGGGATATTTCCGAACGAGGAGGACATTATGCGTCTCGTTGATGCCGTCTTGTTCGAGCAGAATGACGACTGGCAGGCTCTGCGCCGGAGGAGCTGTGCCCTGATCACTGACTGAAATCCCCGTGTTATTGAAATGGCAATTATATCCATTCATGGCAATCCGTGGATCTAGACCTTGATTTGGCTGCGGATGGTGCTGAAAATCAGCTCGTGAGCGCGCCAGAGTGTTTCTGATAGTGCAGTTGTGCTTAGTTTTAAAACATTTATCTATGAACTATGCTCAAAAAGCACTCATCAAACGTACAATGCATTAATTTAACGAAATAGATATTTGTATTTTCAAGCAGATGAGGAAGCGTCAGGCAGAACGACAAAAATCGACCATACATCAACAGGGAACAGACATGACCAAGTTCAGCAGACGCTCATTCCTGCGATCCACCGGCATGGCGGGCGCGGCAGCGCTGGCTGCGCCTCTCGTCGCGCGCGCAGCCGGTGACACGATCAAGATTGGCGGTCTTCACGACCTGTCCGGTGCTCTCGACTCGGTCGGTGTTCCGATGAACCAGGTGTTCAAACTTGCCATTGACGAAATCAATGAGGCCGGTGGCCTGCTTGGCAAGATGGTTGAGCCAGTGATCTACGATCCGCAGTCGAATATGTCGCTCTATTCTCAGTACGCCACGCAGATGGCGCTGAAGGACCGTGTTGACGTGGTCATGGGCGGCATTACATCAGCATCGCGCGAAACCATTCGCCCTATTTTTCACCGCTATAAGACTTTCTATTTCTACAACACGCAATACGAAGGCGGTGTGTGTGATCGCAACGAAATCACGCTTGGCACCACCCCAGCGCAGACCGTCGCCCGCCTGATCCCTTATGGCATGAAGCTTTATGGCAAGAAGGTCTATACCATCGCGGCGGATTACAACTATGGCCACATCACCGCGGCCTGGGTTAAGCGTTACGTCGAAGAGAACGGCGGAGAGGTCGTTGAAACCGAATTCTTTCCGCTGGACGTTGCACAGTTCGGGGCGACCATTTCCAAGATCCAGGGCGCCAAGCCGGATTTCGTGCTGTCAGCACTGGTTGGCACCTCGCACCTAGGGTTCTACCGTCAGTGGGCGGCGTCAGGCATGAAGTCGGAAATCCCGGTGATGTCGACCGTTCTTGGCGCAGGCGGGTCCGACCAGCTGATCCTGACCGCAGAAGAAGGCAACGGTATCACCGCGTCTTTTGGCTATTTCGAGGAAATCGACAACCCGACCAACAAAGCCTTCCTGGCAAAGGTTGCGGCGGCCTATCCCGACAAGGATTGGGTGATGTCCGAGATTTCGGAAGTGACCTACGAGGGGGTCAAGATGTGGGCCGATGCAGTCGCAGATGCGGGCACAACTGATCGCGACGCGCTGCTCGAGGTGCTGACTTCGGGCAAGACTTATGACATGCCTGCGGGCAAGGTGAAAATCGACCCCAAGACCCAGCATGCCATCCGCGACGTCTACATCGCGGAATTGCAGGATCAAATTTTCAACATCCTCGAAAGCTATCCCAACAGCCCGCCTGCGGACACGCAGATGGTCTGTGATCTGGTCGCCAACCCCGACTCGAACCAGCACTTCGAAATCAGCCTCTGATAACGCAGGGCGCAGGAGACGAGAATGGATTATACACTTGTAATCGCCCTTGAAATGGTGCGCGCCATTGCCTGGCTGGTGTTGCTGTCCTCGGGGCTGGCGATCATCTTTGGCATGATGCGCATCATCAACTTTGCCCATGGGGAATTCCTCATGCTTGGCGGGTATACGGTGGTGATTTCCACCGGCCATGGCGTGAACGAATGGGTGGCCATGCTTGTTCTTGCGCCCATCGTTGTGGGCATATTCGGCGTCATCGTCGAGCGGCTGGTGATCCAGCGGCTTTACGGGCGCATCCTTGACAGCCTGCTGGCGACATGGGGGCTTTCGATGCTGATGATCGGCGGTGTGACGATGATCTTCGGCAATTCGGTCACAGGTGTTGCGACGCCGCTGGGCGGGATGAGCATCGGCGCCTACCAGGTGCCGCGCTATAACTTCGTGCTGATCTTTGCGGCCATCGCGCTGCTGCTGATAATCTGGGCTGTGCTGAAATTTACCAAGGCGGGGCTGATCGCCCGCGCCACCATGCAGAACCCGGACATGTCAGAGGCGTTGGGTATTCCGACGCGCTGGGTTTACATGGCGACCTTCGGGATCGGATCAGCGGTCACTGGCTTTGCCGGTGCGCTTTTGGCGCCCATGACCGGCGTGGTGCCGACCATGGGGGTCAATTTCATCGCCCAGAGCTTCATCACCGTGATCACCGGAGGTGCTTCGATCATCACAGGCACCTTGGCGGCTGCGGGGCTGCTGGGGTCGATCAGCCAGGGCATGACCTTCCTCACTGGGCCGGTCTATGGCGATGCCGCTCTGCTGTTGGCCGCTCTCGTTCTGCTGCGACTTCTGCCGCAGGGCATCACCGGCCGCATCTTCAAGAAATCATTGTAAGGAACTGGGACTTATGGAAAAATCTGTTATCCGCGATCCCGGATTCTACGTCATGGTTGGGATCGGCCTCGCCGTAATGTTCATTGCTCCGGTGATGCTGGATCTCTTCACGATCATGCAGTTTACCCAATACGTCGTCCTGTCGGTCTTCGCGCTGTCGCTCGGCTATATCTGGGGCTTCGGTGGTATTCTGAGTTTTGGTCAGGCGGCGTTCTTCGGCCTTGGCGCCTATACCTTTGCCGTCGCCTCGATCAACATGGGCAGCACTACGATCCCGATGGTGCTGGCCTTCATCATCCCGACGATCTTTGGCGCTGCCCTTGGGTATTTCATGTTCTATGGCCGTCTGTCGGATGTATACCTTGGCGTCGTCACGCTGGTGGTGGCGCTGATTTTCTGGAAGCTAATCAACCACACTGCGGGACCAGAGTATTCGATCGGCAAGGCGCGCCTTGGGGGCTTTAACGGCATCCCGTCGATCCCGACGTTGCACATTCCGGGCGATACCGGCGCATGGCTCGACCCGGCCCAGATGTTTCAGGTCTTTATGGCTATACTCATCATCATCTACATCGCACTGCGGTTTCTGATCGCGTCCGACTTTGGACGCGTGTCGATCGGTATCCGCGAAAACGAAACCCGTGCCTCCTTGCTGGGCTATGACGTGCGTCTCCAAAAGGTGATCGTGTTTGCCATCGGCGGCGGCATTGCGGGGCTCGCCGGGGCGATGTGGGCCACGTATCAATCGTTCATCGACCCAAACTCGGTGTCGATGGAAATGTCGGCCAAGGCGCTGGTCTGGGTCATGGCTGGCGGTGTGGGCACACTGGCAGGGCCGATCATCGGCTGCATCCTGCTGCAATGGCTGACGCTCAAACTGGGTACTGTGGATGTGGTGAATTCCATCGCCGTGCTTGGCGCGATCATGATGGTGCTGGTGCTGGCACTGCCCAAAGGCATCGTTCCGACGGCAAAGATGCTGGCAATGAACGGCTGGACACTGTGGAATCGTCGCCCGAATCGGGACGCGGTGACACGAAAGGCGGTGAAACATGAGTGACGATTATAACATTCTGACAACGCGCGGGCTGACCATGCAGTTTGGCGGGGTGACAGCGGTGGACAACGTCGATTTCAACCTGCGCGAAGGTGAGTTACGCTGTCTTCTGGGGCCGAATGGAGCCGGGAAATCGACATTCTTCAAATGCCTTACCGGTCAGTTAACTCCAACCAAAGGGACCGTGACTTTTGCTGGGCAAGAGATCACGGGGGCGTTGACGCACAAGATCGTAAATCTTGGGGTCGGCATCAAGACCCAGGTGCCCAATGTCTTCGACGGCGTCTCCGCCTATGAAAATGTCCGTCTGTCGGCCCGGCGCAAGCACCTTGCGCCCCTTGCCCGAGAACTGACTCATGCCACGCTCGAACGCTGCGGAATCACCCATCTTGCCAAGCGTGAGGTAGGCCTGCTGTCGCACGGCCAACGCCAGCTGGTCGAACTGGCCATGGTGCTTGCGGGGGAGCCGAAACTGATCCTGCTGGACGAACCCGCGGCCGGGATGACCGGCGATGAACGCGATCGGCTGGCGCAGTTGGTGCTGGAATCGGCGCGATCTGCCGCGGTGGTGGTGGTCGAACACGACATGGCCTTTATTCGCCAGATCGCCAAGTTCGTCACAGTGTTCAATCGCGGCGCCATCTTCCGCGAGGCGATGATCGAGGACATCATGCAGGACCGCGAGGTCCAGGAGATCTATCTGGGGAAACAGGCAAATGCTGCTTGAGGTAAAGGGCCTGTCGGCGGCCTATGGGCTGGTGCCTGCATTGCACCGCGTCGATTGCCACGCCAAAGCGGGCGAGGTGGTCGGTATCCTTGGCCACAACGGCATGGGCAAGACCACGCTGATGCGCTCCATCATGGGCTATGTAAAGGTCACTGGGGGCGAAATCAAATTCGACGGCGCCTCTATTCTTGGCACAGCCGTGAACGCACGTGCCAAGATGGGTATTGGCCTTGTTCCGCAAGGGCGGCAGATTTTTCCCAACCTCACGGTCGAGGAAAACCTGCATGTCGCCATTCCTGGTACCAAGGCCGAGGTCGTGCGTACGTCCGACGAAATGCTCGAATTGTTTCCGCGTCTCAAGCGTCTGCTGGACCGGCGCGGTGGGGCGCTTTCGGGGGGCGAACAGCAGCTTCTCGCGCTGGCCCGCTGTCTTGCCCGGCACCCACGCCTGATGTTGCTGGACGAGCCGACCGAAGGGATACAGCCGTCGATCATCGACGAGATTTCGGAAACGCTCGCGGCACTGACCCAGAAGATCGACATCACCATCGTGCTGGTGGAACAGAATCTCGATTTCATCACCGGCCTGTCGGATCGGGTCTACGCCATTTCGAACGGTGTTCTGGAACGTGAGATCCCCAAAAGCGAACTGACCGATTCCAGTGCCGTGAGCGCGTTTATGGGCTTCACCGCCTGACCATGTCAGCGCCCCGGCAGGGACGCGACCATTTCCATCAATACAAGGACTGACCGGATGTCTGTGAAACTTCCGAACGAAGAACAATTGGCCCATGTGGCAAACCGCCTTGGCTTTCACCTGTCGCCCGAGGATGTGAAATCCTTCCAGGGGCTGATGCAGGGCTATGTCGATGCGTATAACGTGGTTGATCTGATGATCGACCCTCTGCCCGAGGTCACTTATCCCCGCACCCCCGGCGTGCGCCCGCCGGTCGAAGACAACGAACTGAATGCTTGGTACGTCAAATCCACCGTAACCGGCGCAGCCGAAGGCAAGCTTAAGGGCAAGACCGTCGTTCTCAAGGACAACGTCATGCTCGCGGGCGTGCCGATGATGAACGGCTCTTCCACGCTCGAAGGCTACGTTCCAAACGTCGATGCCACCATCGTGACGCGGCTGCTGGATGCTGGCGCCACCATCGTCGGCAAGGCGCATTGCGAATGCTTCTGCATGTCCTGCGGGTCGCACACTTCGGCACTGGGACCTGTCTGCAACCCGCATGACCCTACGAAATCGGCAGGCGGATCGTCTTCGGGCTCGGCCGCGCTGGTCGCGAAGGGCGAGGTAGACATGGCCATCGGCGGCGATCAGGGTGGCTCGATCCGGATGCCATCAGCGTTCTGCGGCACCGTTGGCATGAAACCGACGCATGGCCTTGTGCCCTATACCGGCATCGTGCCGATCGAGATCACCATCGACCATACCGGCCCGATCACGGCGACCGTTGCCGACAGCGCGCTGATGCTCGAAGTGCTTGCTGGCTCGGATGGCTATGACAGCCGCCAGATCGACATTTCCGTATCTCAGTATACGGATGCGCTGGACAAACCTGTCAAGGGTATGAAGGTCGCCATCCTCAAGGAAGGCTTTGACCATCCCAATTCGCAATCCGCCTCCGACGACAAGGTGCGCGAAGCGGCAAAGAAGCTTGAGGCGCTCGGCGTAACGGTGGAAGAGGTATCGATCCCCCTGCACCTGATGGGTCCGGCAATCTGGACGCCCATCGGCCTTCAAGGTCTGACACAGACGATGATGCTGGGTGACGGCTACGGAACCTCGCGTCCCGATCTATATGTGACCAGCTTCATGGATTTTCATCGCGGCTGGCGCGAACGTGCTGATGAGCTGTCCGAGACGCTTAAATGCGGCATGCTCTTCGCGCAATACGCCGACGATCAGCACGGCAAGCGGTACTACGGCAAGGCTCATAACATCGTGAGAACACTTCGCGCCGCCTATGATGCGGTGCTGGCGGATTACGACGCGATCCTGATGCCGACTGTGCCGATGGTTGCGACGCCGATCCCTGCCCCCGATGCCAGCCGCGAAGAAATCATCCAGCGTGGTTTTGAAATTCTCGCGAATACAGCACCTTTCGACATCACCCACCACCCGGCAATATCGGTGCCCTGCGGCAAGGTCGATGGCCTGCCGGTCGGTATGATGCTTGTGGGAAAGATGTGGGACGAAAGCACGCTTTATACACTTGCCGACGCGTTCGAGAAATCGGGCGACTGGACGAACTGGTAAGCGAACAGAGTACCCCCCGGTGAGACTGCCCGCCCCTGCAGGATGGGGGCGGGCCCTTTTCCCGAAGGATTGTAAAAATGAACGATCATTCGCCCTCGGCTCCGCTGATGCTGCAAACGGTTCTGGGGCTGGCATCAGAGCCCGAATGGCACGACTTGCTGCACGTGCTGGATCATAAGGGCGCACTGGAATATATTTCTATCCCTGAGGCGGGCGCAGCCCGAAAGCGTCTGCGCCTTGCCACCGACCGGGGCCGGGATTGCGCCATCGCGCTACCGCGTGAACAGGCTCTGCGCGACGGCGCGGTCCTCTTCCATGACGGGCAGCTGGCGATTGTGGTGCGGATCGACGGCGCGGCGCGGATGCGCCTGCGACCGGCAACAGTGAGCGACGCCATGCGGCTGGGACACTGGTGCGGCAACCTGCACTGGAAGGTCGTGTTCGGCGATGGCGTCATGGACATCATCTTGGACGGCCCATCCGAGCGCTACCTTGACCGGCTGCGCGACCTGCATGGCCTTGCGGATTTTGAAATCATGGGCCCAGAATGAACCAGAGCACGCCCTCTGTCATCCGCGCCATGCAGCTTGCAGACAGCGGCTTTCCCAGCGGCGTCTTCGCCTTTTCTTGGGGGCTGGAAGGCGCGCTGGCAGACAATCAGGTGAGCCGACAATCGCTTGGCGATTGGATCGCCACAGAGCTGCGCAGCCGCTGGTATCGCTTTGACAGGGTCGCGCTTGCGGGCGGCTACCAGCGAAGGGACACTGCCCTGGGCTACTGGTTCGAAACCATCGACACGCTGATGCCGCTGGAACAGCTCAGACGCCATTCCCTGCAGGCGGGCGACGCCTTGTTTGCGTCGGCCCGCGCGCTGCGCATCGGACTGGACGACGGTGCCTTGCTAGCCCACCAGAACGGCATCGGTCATTTCGCGCCCGCGCATGGGGCGTTTATGCGCGGATGCGGACTGGATCTGAGCGGGGCGCTTGCCGCATCGGCTTATGGCATGGCACGCGGGGCTTTTTCCACTGCCGTCAGGCTGGGCGTGTCGGGTGCGATCACCACACAGCGCGACCTTCTGGCACTTGCCCCGCTGATTGCGGAACTGGCCTCGGACCTGCCCAAAGACGGTGATCTGCCGTCGGGATTCATGCCGCTGTCTGACGTGGCGCTGATGCGCCCGGTGTCGGGGCGGCTCTTTATCAACTGACAGAGGCAGACATGCACCTGACCCCCACAGAACTTGAACGTCTGACCATCTATACGGCTGCCGACCTCGCCCGGCGCTATCTGTCGAAAGGCATCCGCCTTGCCCATCCCGAAGCGGTGGCATTGCTGGCGGACGAGTTGCTAACCTTTGCCCGGCTTGGCCACACCCACAGCGCGATCATCAGCCATGCCTCGACAATCCTGACCGCCGCGCAGGTTGAACCTGGCGTTGCGCATATGCTGAAAACCTTCTCGGTCGAGGTGTCGATGGCCGAGGGCACCAAGCTGATCACCGTCTTTGACCCCATCGCCCCCGCCCCCGACGATCCGATCCCCGGCGAGGTCATCCCGGCAAGTGGCGAGATCGAGATCAACGCAGGCCGCGCTGCGCGCAGCCTGATGGTGCTGAACACCGGTGACCGTACGATCCAGGTCCGCTCTCATGCGCATTTCTTTGAGGTTAACCCGGCGCTGTCATTTGACCGAGAAGCGGCCTTTGGCATGCGTCTCGACCGCCCCTCGGGTGGGGGCGAACGCTTTGATCCCGGGATCGAGAAAGAGGTCGTGCTTGTCCCCTACGGCGGCAAAAGAATTGTGCACGGCTTTGCCGGGCTGACCGAAGGGCCAATCGAAGGCGGGCTTGCCGCCGCCCTCAAGACGGCCAAAGCGCGGGGGTACATGGAATGAAATTGACACGCGAAGCCTATGCAAGGCTCTACGGCCCCACCGCGGGTGACATGGTGCGCCTTGGCGACACCTCTCTTCTGGCCGAAGTCGAATACGACCATACCCACCCCGGCGACGAACTGACCGCAGGGGCGGGCAAGGTCATGCGTGATGGCGAAGGGTTCTGCACCACTGGCACGGCGGCGAATGGCGCTCTGGACATGGTGATCATGAATGCCGTCATAATCGACGCCTGCCTTGGCATCGTGAAGGGCGACATCGGCATCCGCGACGGGCGCATCGTCGGGGTCGGCAAGGCCGGGAATCCCGACATCATGAACGGTGTGACCGACGGTATGATCACCGGCCCAAACACCACCGTGGTGCATGGCGACAACCATTTCGTCACCGCCGGCGCGATCGAGGCGCATGCCCATTTCCTGTCGCCGCAACAATGCCATCACGCGCTGGCCGGGGGCTGCACGACAATGATCGGCATGTCCCCGGGCCCGAATTTCGATGTCAGCTGCTCGGGGCCCAACGTGCTGGGCAAGCTGATTGAGGCGGCGGATGAATACCCGCTGAACTTTGGCTTTCTCGGGCGCGGCAATTCCAATCCCGAAGCGGTTGCCGAAAGCGTCAGCGGCGGCGCACTTGGTGTCAAGATTCACGAGGATTTTGGCGCCTCTCCGGCGGTGCTGGACGGCACGCTGACCGCTGCGGACAGGGCCGATTTTTCGGTGCATCTGCACACTGACACGATCAACGAATTCGGGTTTTACGAAACCACGATGGAGGCCATCGCGGGCAGGTCCATCCATATGTACCACACCGAAGGCGCGGGGGGTGGCCATGCCCCTGATATACTCGTCGTGAATGGCTATCCAAATGTGCTGCCCTCATCGACCAACCCAACCAACCCTTACACGCTGCCTGCCCTCGAAGAGGGTGTTCCGATGACCATGCTCGCCCACATGATGAGCTTTGATCTGCTTGAGGACGTGGCCTTTGCCGAAGCCCGAATTCGTCCGCAAAGCATGGCCGCCGAGGATATGCTGCACGACATGGGCGCGATTTCGATCTTTGCGACCGACACGCAAGGCATGGGCAGACTTGCCGAGAACCTTGCGAAATGCTGGCAGCTTGCCTCGGTGATGAAGGACCGTGTGGGGCGCCTGCCCGAAGAGACCACCGCACGTGCGGACAACCAGCGCATTCTGCGCTACATCGCGAAATACACGATCAACCCGGCCATCGCGGCAGGGATCGACCACGAAGTCGGCAGCATTGCACCGGGCAAGATGGCCGATATCGTGCTTTGGCCGTTCGCCTTCTTTGGGGCCAAGCCCACAACCGTGATCAAGTCTGGCACTATCGTCTGGGCGACGATGGGAGACGGCAACGGCAGCTTTTCCGGAGCTGAACCGATGATCCACCGCCCGATGTGGGGATCTCTGGGCAGCGCCAAACACAGGCTTGGGGTGACGTTTGTCTCAAAACTCGCCATCGAGGCCGGCACACAAGCAAAGCTGGGTGTGCAAAAGGATTTCCTCCAGATCAAGAACACTCGTGGCTTGGGAAAGCAGGACATGATTCGCAATGCCGCGCTGCCGAAAATTACGGTTGATCCGCAAACATTTGAGGTTGAAGCCGACGGCGTGCCCATGATCGTGGAGCCGGCACGCGAGGTGCCGCTCGCCCGCCGGTATTTCCTGCGATGACCGCCGCGCGCGTGGGCATCGGCGGGCCGGGCGGGTCTGCGGTCGGATCTGGCAAAACCGCCCTGATCGAAGCGATGCTGCAAGAGCTGGCAGACGCGGGCATCGACACCGCCGTGATCACCAACGATCTGGTGACGGACGAGGATGCCGAACGTTTGCGCCGGGGTGGCAAACTGCCCCCCGACCGGGTGCGCGCAGTGCAGGCCGGGGCTTGTCCCCATACGGTGATCCGTGAAGACCCGACGCTGAACATGGCCGCCGCTGACCGGCTTGAAGCCGATTTTCCGGGGCTGGACCTGATCCTGATCGAATCCGGCGGCGACAACCTCGCCTCGACCTTTTCGCCCGACCTTGTGGATTTCTGGATGTTCGTGATCGATGTGGCGGGGGGCGATGACATTCCCCGCAAGAAGGGGCCGGGGATCTTGCAGGCCAACCTTTTGATCATCAACAAGGTCGATCTTGCGCCCCATGTGGGCGTCGATTTTCCAAAGATGCTGGCCGAGGCACGGATGGTGCGCAGCGGTGCGCCGGTGCTGCCTACAATCTGCCGCAAGGGGGACGGCGTGGCGGATGTGGTCGCCCACTTGCGCCGCGAGGTTCTGTTCAAGTGAAGGATCTTGCCGAGGCTCTTCCACAGATGTCGCTGACCTGCGGTCTTGCATCCGATGGCGGCACGGCGATCTTGGCGCGGCATATCGAATGGCCCTGGTCGCTTCAGCGCGGCTATAGGCGGGATGGCCTGAAAGGGCCGCTTACGGTGTTGCCGCAATGCGCAGGTGCGGCGTTGCTGCCCGGCGATCACTGGCGGCATCAAGTGACGGTGCAGGAAGGAGCAAAGCTGGATCTGGTAAGCGCAGGCGCGCTGATGGTCCACGCTGACGCACGGCGCGGGCGTGTGGCCCGTTCCGACTGGGCGTTGATTGCAGAACCGGATGCGATCTTGCGCCATCTACCGGACCCAAATGTGATGATGCCCGGAGCGAGATTGCGCCAGCGGGTCGAGCTGACGCTGGCCGCCGGCGCGCGTGCCGTGGTGTTTGATGGTCTCTGCCGCCATTCGCCAATGGCCGAGGATAGGTGTGGATTTTGGCAGTCCGACATGATCGTGTCAGACTCGGAGGGCCAGATCCTGTTACGCGATCACCAGTACGCGACCGAAGCCGATCTTCTGGCGCTTGCACAGCTGGACGGTGGCGCCACAGCATTCGGCACGGTCATGCTTCTGGGCGACCCGGGCGCTTATGCTGCGGTGTTTCCGGCAGGACCGCTCGCGCTTGAGGACTGTTATGCCGCCAGCGGCGCAGCGCGTGGTGGCGCGGGCGTGATCCTGCGTATTTCGGCCCGGACCGGAGGCGCGCTTGACCGCGCCTTCCGGCAGATTCGCGGTCGCCTTACATGAACTGTGACAGATCGGGTCGGCGCGTATGCCAGTCGGTCACCCGCTGGAACGCCGCGCCCGCCTTGAAAAGGCTGGATTCCGTCAGCGCCGGGCCCATCAGCTGAAAGCCGATCGGCGCACCGCGGCTGTCAAACCCGCCAGGCAGGGTCAGCGACGGAAATCCGGTGAAATCCGCAGGGGCAGTGAATTTCAGCATGTCGCCAAGGTTTTCGTTCTTGCCCGCCGACGGCGCACCGTAAGGGTTGTCCAGCTCAGGCATCGGCGCGCTAGTGATCGGGAACAGCACCATGTCCAGCCCATGCATCGCCTGCGCAACCGAGCCGTTGTAGACCAGCCGCCACTGCATTGCCTCGCCAACCTCTTTCGCGCTCAGACCAAGTCCGTAGTCCAGAAGTTCGCTCAGATGTGGCGCGTAGCCGTCCCGCTGTTCGGGGAAACGGCCCTGATGGGCCAGCGCGACCTCGATTGCGCAGAGCACCGTCCACTGATCCACCGCATCGGATGGCCAGGGGAAGGACACAGGAACGATCTGTGCCCCAAGGGATTCATAGACCGCGATGGCTTCGGTGATGACCGCCGCCGTTTCTGGGGAGGCCTCGTTGATCACCGCCGCGCGGTCCACGCCAATACGCATTCCATGGATCGCCCCCTTGCAGGCGGCAAGGTAGTCTGGCACCGGCGCCATCAGTGCGGTGGGGTCGTTGACGTCGGGTCCTGCGATGAGCGAAAGGATCGCGGCGCAATCCTCGGCGCTGCGCGCCATCGGTCCTACGTGATCCAGACTGTCGGCCAGCGCGAACACTCCATGGCGGCTGACACGCCCCCAGGTGCCCTTCATCCCGGTGATCCCATTGCAGCCCGAAGGAAAGCGGATCGACCCGCCCGTGTCCGATCCGGTCGCGCCGAACGCCATGCCCGCCGCGACCGACACACCTGATCCCGAAGAGGACGATCCGGCCCAGCAGGCAGGGTTCCATGGGTTTTTCGGGACCACCATCTTGTCGTTGTGACCTGAATAGGCGCCCTCGGTCATGCCTAGCTTGCCCATTATGACGCAGCCCGCCTGTTCCAGCCGGGTCGTCACGGTGGCGTTGCGCCCGGTCTGATTGTCCTTCAGCAACGCAAGCCCGGCGGATGTCGGGGCAAAATCAGTCTCGCACAGGTCCTTGAGCGCGAAGGGAATGCCATGCAGAGGTCCCCGGTTAAGCCCGGTGGCGCGCTCGCGGGTGGCGATTTCGGCCTGTTCCAGCGCCCGGTCACGCGTCAGCGTGATAAAGGCGGTGAGCTTGGATTCAACCGCATCGACACGAGCCAGCACCGCCTGCGTGACCTCAAGCGGGGTCGCCTGGCCGCCCGCGATCAGCGCGCTGGTCTCGGTCAGCGTCAGGTCCGGGATGTTGCGGGTGGATAGGTCTATTACTTTTATGGGCACGTTCATGGGGGGATACCTTCTATATTTTGCAATATTTGAAATGGATAATAAATAAAATGCAAGCATGCATCGAGCGGAAGTGCGTATCGACATCGCGTGAACAAAAAGGCAGAGCTAAGCGCACAGGAAACAGGCAAGTGAGCTTGAAAAGCGGTTGCGACCCTCTGCAAAAATTGTGGGGAAATTCAACCTGCGCTACTGATAGAACCCATGAAAATCGGTTTGATCCTCTCACACGAAGGGCTGGCTGGACTCTGGACCCTTGGCTGCCAGGGGGCATCGCTGCTTGCCGCTGCAGAGCTGAACGTCGGTGGAGGCGTGCTTGGCCAAGAGATCGAACTTGTCCAGATCGACTCGGGAGAGTCTCCAGCCAGCGCCTTCAGGGCAGCACAGCGGCTGGCGCTGGATGAGAATGTGGACGCCGTCATAGGCCTGCAATCCAGCAATCTTCGGTCTGCCGTAAGGCGTGGGTTGAACGGGCTTGCCCCTTATATCTATACGCCGCATTACGAGGGCGGATTTTGCGGGCCAGGCACGGCCCAGCTTGGCATCACCGACAGTGAGGTGCTCAATCCCAGTCTGGACTGGATGACCACTCACCGCCGCGCGAAACGTTTTTTCTTTGTCGGCAACGATTACATCTGGCCCCGCGTTGCCCATGGTACCACCAGTGAGGCGGTGCAGAGGGCAGGCGGCACTTTTGTTGGTGCAGCGCTTTTGCCTCTGGGCCAGAGAGATTATGATCAGGTTCTTGAAAAAATCCGGCAGACCCGGCCCGACGTTGTTGTAATCGCGATGTTGGGTGAGGATTCTGTCTGCTTCAACCGGGCCTTTGCGGATGACGGTCTGAGCGGCAATATCATCCGGCTGAACCTTGCCTTTGACGAAACGCAGCTGCTCGCGCTGGCCGACAGCGGCACCGAAAACCTGTTTGCTGCGCAATCTTATTTTGACACAAGCCGCGGTCTGGACCGTGATTCGCTGGTCGAAAAATACGATGCCTGCTTTTCGGGGCAGCGCCCGATGATGACCGCCAATGCGGTCCAATGCTACGACGCGATCTATCTGGTTGCAGCGATGGCGCGGCAGGTGGGACGCGTTGATGGATCGAGCATGGCGCATTTCCTGCGCCCGCGTCTTCAGCGCGATCATGCGTACAGGATGATTGGGCATGCCGATGCGGGGGTGCGGTTGGCCGAAGCCGACGGGGTCGATTTCATTGTCAGGCGGTCTTTCTTCACCTGAACTTTGCCGTTCTCAGGTGTGACATTTGCGCCGCCAAGATTCTGAGTGGCAATAGTCGCCGTTTTAAATGTTATGGATTACTGCACCCGTGGGTGCTAAAGATCTAATTATTAGTATTCAGGTTATTTGCGGAGGCACAATGGCAGACCCGAAGTTCACCGAGCAGCTGGGCTATTTGATCTCGCGAGCCAATCGCCTGATCGAAGAAGATCTGTCAAAGCGCCTCGGCGCGAATGGCATCACCCTAGAACAATACCGCGTGCTCAAATCTCTTGAAGAAGAAAGCCCGCTGCCGATGGGCCGTCTGGCCGAGCGCGTGCTGGTGGAACCGGCGACACTGACCAAGATCATCGACCGAATGGTGCGCGAAACGCTGGTCTTCCGCGTTCCCGATGATAAGGACCGTCGCAAGGTGCGCGTGGCGCTCTCATCGAACGGCGTTGCGATGTGCCGACAGCTTGAAGGCGTCGGTGATGACCATGAAAAGCATGTCGCCGAAGCGTTCAGCGCGGACGAGCTTGGCGATGTGTGCCGTATCCTGTCCGATATTGGGATCTGATCCAAACGGACCGTTCGCGTGTTGTTACGCTAGGTTGCACCGGTTGGGAAGGTTCTGTCGCAAATTTTTTGATTTTGGGCTTGGTTACCAAGCTTTGATACAAGCCGCCCTTTGAATTGGCGGGTAGGTATCAGATGGAGACAATTGATTTCAAAGGCAGCCACTACCTCAAATCCGTCGTCGTGTAAGCGGTATTTTTCTATATCCGTTACGAGGGGCATCCACGCCATCAACAAAGCCATCCTGAGCGGCAATGTAATTTATAGCGCTGTTCGCCCTGCTATGACGCTGAGCTCAGGGCTATTGTCTTTGAGGCCTATCCCTGTTGTCTCGATATCCCTTGCACGCGATATAAGCCACGCAAGCCGCGCCGCAGCAACAGCATAAGATAAGCCGCCGTTTGCGTGGATATTCGACACGCAGTTTCGTGAACTGTCACGGGTGCCAATGTTTGGTTTCCAGGAAAGATAGGCTCCAAGGCTGTCTGACACCGTCAACCCCGGACGCTCGCCAATCAGAACCAGCACCAATTCAGCCCCCGTCATGGCTCCTATCTCATCGCCGATTGCGACGCGAGCTTGCTCTGCAAGAAAGATCGGCGCGCTTTTCGCGATTTGGCAGACCGCCCTCAGGCCGTGAACCAATGGAGCGGCATGAGCCGAAAGCGCAGGCGGTGACAATCCATCCGCAATGACAATCGCGAGGGCCGGATGCGTGCGTTCAAGGTGGGTGCCCTGCGCGAGCCGACGGCCAAGATCGGGCCTTTTGAGATAGACCGCCCTATTCTGGGCGCGGCTTTTGACACGCTGCGTGACCATCGAGGGGTCCGTTTCTAGGCTTTGCCAATCGGGCGCTCTAAAAATGGCATCGCGTGCAGCGGCGTGATCTTCCTGAAAGGCCATAAGCCGGGACAGCGGATAGGGGCCCCCCTCTGCCTCCAGACGAACACGCGAAGGCGTCATAGTCTTGAGCGAGGTCAAGCGTTTCTCAAGAGATCCCATTATGCCATCAGCCCCATTTTCGTGATAAAATCTGCAGGATTGGGCAGAGCACCGGAATGTCCGCCCAAACCGACCCTGCGCAGCCAGACATCGAACTCCGGCGCGGCTTTCAGTCCTGAAATTTCGCGCAGATAGTCAATGTCTTCAAAGGCAAGGCTCTGGTACCCCAGCATCGCGTCATCGGCTCCTGGCACGGTGATTAGGAAATTCACGCCCGCACAGGCCAACAGAGTCGCCAGCGTATCCATGTCGTCCTGATCTGCCTGAACATGGTTCGTGTAGCAGACGTCGACTCCCATCGGTAGGCCAAGAAGCTTACCGCAGAAGTGATCCTCCAGCCCCGCCCGAATGATCTGTTTTCCGTCATAAAGGTATTCGGGCCCAATGAACCCGACCACCGTGTTGACCAACATCGGATTAAAGGCGCGTGCAACGCCGTATGCCCGGGCTTCGAGGGTCTGCTGGTCCACGCCATGGTGGGCGTCGGCTGACAGGGCCGCCCCCTGCCCCGTTTCGAAATACATGACATTCTGACCAACTGTCCCACGAGCAGCGGCCAGACCCGCCTCATGAGCTTCACCCAGCAAAGACAGCGATATGCCAAAACCTTCATTTGCGCCCTCACTGCCCGCCACGGACTGGAAGATCAAATCGACGGGCGCGCCTGCCTCAAGCAGTTCAATCGCATTCGTCACATGCGTCAGGACGCAGGTCTGGGTGGGAATGTCGAAACGTGCGCGGATATCATCCAGAGACGACAGCAGGCTATGGCAATTCGCGATGTTGTCTGACGCCGGGTTGATGCCGATCACCGCATCGCCCGCCCCGAAAAAGAGACCGTCCAGCACGGCCACCGCAATTCCCATCGGATCGTCTGCGGGGTGGTTGGGCTGAAGACGCGTAGCAAGCGTGCCCTTGCGCCCGATCGTGTTGCGAAAGGCGGTGATGACCTCGGCTTTTCGTGCGACACGGATGAGGTCCTGATTGCGCATGAGCTTGGACACTGCGGCGATCATTTCCGGCGTAAAGCCGGGCGCTGCTGCGGTCAACGTCTGTGCCGTGGCCACCGGTGACAGCAGCCAGTCGCGCAGCTCCCCGACAGTCATTGACGAAAAGGGGGCAAAGGCCGCGGCGTCATGCGTGTCCAAAATAAGCCGCGTCACCTCGTCGGTTTCGTAGGGAATGACGACTTCATTGAGAAAAGTCTTAAGCGGCAGATCAAGCAGGACACGGCGTGCCGCGACACGTTCGAGCGCGCTGTTTGCGGCGATCCCTGCCAATTGGTCACCTGATTTTTCCGGTGTCGCGGCTGCAAGGACATGAGCCAGAGAGCTGAAGGTAAACCGCTCCGCGCGCGCGGTCGCGCAATAGGTGGGCATCACAGCCTCCGCAGGCAGGTTGCCCAGTCGGGATGTTCCATGATGGAGCGCGCCCGCATCTTTTTCCACATTCCGTATTTGTGGAAATCAAAACCTAGGCGCGACACTTTTAGTTGAACCATAGACCACAAGCACCATTTCACATCAGCAAGCGCCTTGTGCACCGTTACCCGAGCGACAATGTCCGGGCGGACCTCACCGAAATACTCCTCGATCAGCTCAAGTTCTCTTTCCGGGGAAAAGAACATCTCGCCAAACCAGATGCCGAGGTCGTAGCAGCGGTCGTTCATCGAGGCGTATTCATAGTCGATCAGCATGATGGACCTGTCGCCACCGATCATGAAGTTGCCAGGCATCGGGTCGTTGAACGACGTCACCAGATCCAGACCAGAGGCGTGTATGGCGTCCCTTGCAAGCTCCGTGTTGAGCAAGACCCAGTCGCCATCCCTATACATAGGCGCCCCCAGATCGCGCACCTGCCCGAGATGTTCGTCGATCATGTCGAATACCGTCTTGGTCAGGCCAAGCGCCGGAAGCCCGTGCAGCGTACGATAGGCACCGATCGCCGCCTTGCACATATCAATATCGGCAAAATCGCTATGGTTCGACGGGCGGCGGTCGGCAAGAAAATCGTTGATCTCGACGCCCCTATCGGCGAGGTCGTCATAAACACGAGGGCCTAGCCCTGCGGCGGCGGCTTTCTGAGAGGCTTCAAGCGCGGTCGCACGGTCGATGAACATTTCAGTGCCGTTTCCGGGCACCTTCACGAACCAGTCGCCTGCACCCTTCGGATCCTGCACCCGCCAGTTTTCGTTTGAAATACCGCCGGACACAGGCCCGTAGACCAGGCCGACACCGCCGCCAAAGAGCGCCGCGTCACGGATCATCGTTTCGATGGTGTCTTCCATCGGATCACTCGCACTGCCCAGAGGTTTCATCATCATGCTGCCTCTCCCGTAATGCGGATTTTCTCTTCGAATTGCGGATGGCCCAAAGACAAGCGCAGGCGCAACAGGCGCCATTCACCGTATTTGATCCATTCGACGGCCTTGCGTTCCGAGCGACGCGCCATGAGCCGCGCCCAAAGTGCCTGCAGCATATCGTCCGCATGAGACCACAGCCGTGCACGCGCAAAGAGAACTTCATCAAACACGCCAGCATAGGCGACGAACCCCGCCCTCATGTCGCGCTCGTGGTCTGTCATCTCGGCCAGAAGACAACCAACATCATACATGGGATCGTTCATTCCCGCAGTGTCGTAATCCACCAACCGGACCTGCCCCTCCGGCCCGACCATGAGATTGGAGGACGCACCATCATTGCGGCAGGGCACAAGGGGGGAACCGCCAAGCAAGCCTTGGGCCATGCCGATCACGCGGCGCAGCCAAAGAATGTCATGCGGCAGCTCAACGCCTTCGGCCCGGTGCGCTTCCATCAACGCGTCGATCCGTGCAAAGGCGTCAAAACGGCCCGGCAGACCCGCAGTCCCGTGCAGTGCCTTTATCGCGCTCATGGCCGCAGCAATGACTTCGGAATTCTGGAGATCATGCTGGCGGGCTGTGATCCAGCCTGCATCAAGAGGGTCCATCGCGACGGCGCCCATATCGGCATTGCTCCAGAGAACCTTCGGTCCAGCACCAACCTCACCAGCCTGAGTGGCCATCTGAACCGAGCGCTCAAAATCTATCCCTGCCCGCATCTCCGGATGCAATCGCTTGATAAAAGCCGCCCCGGTCAGAACCGAACGGCTGTCGAGCGCCTGGCAACTGGGAGAGGCCAGCGCGGCAGGTCCAGCCTTTGCCCCCTCCATCGAAAAACCGGCCGAGACGACGGCCTCTTTCATCATCTCATCGCTAACCAGTCCGGTCATATCGCACCTGCTGCTTTGTCCAAAGATCCACCTGCCAGATCAATCCGGCGGATCATGTTCACGAGCACGTCGCCACCAGCAGCGAGATCCTCAGGGGAAGTGTATTCATCGTTGCGGTGAATGACGCCGTTCACAGAGGGCACCGCGATGACAATCGCGGGCAGTGTCGCATTCACGGCAACGGCATCGTGGCCGGCAATCGTATCAAGCTGCATCTTAGGATAGCTAAAATCATCAGCCGCCGCTTCGGCAAGGCTGACAAGGCGGCTGTCGAACCGACCCGCCGGGCGTCGGTCCACCGCGACCACTTCAGCAGAGACAGCTGCCTTCTGTGCCAGAACAGGCAACGCCGCACGCAATTCCGCCTCGGACCAGTCCAGCATATCGGGTTCAGGCGCGCGCAGTTCGGCGAAAAGCACAGCCTTGCCCGGCACGATATTGGGCGAGTTCGGTGAGATATCGACGCGGGCCACAGAGGTGTAGAGCGTATCTGCAGCGGTATCGGCCAGCTCCCTTACCTTGGCGATGATGTAGGCTGCGCCCAGTACGGCATCCTGACGTTCGTTCATGGGGGTCGGGCCGGTGTGATTCTGCTTGCCGGTCACTTCGATACGGACCTTCAGCGCTCCCCAATGTCGGATAAAGGGGGCAATCCGCGCTCCGGCCTTTTCCATTTCGCTGTCACCCTCGATATGGACTTCTAGGTAGCAATCGGGTCTCGGTGCCGGGTCACTGCCCATGTAACCGGTGCGCCGCAGCTCTTGCTCGACTGTTTTGCCATCGCGATCCATTCGCGAGAGCGCAAAATCCCGGGTCAGCGATCCGGCATAGACAGAGGAGCCTAGAAGTGAGGGCTGAAACCGCGCGCCTTCCTCGTTCATCCAGTCTACAATCACGTAATTGCAGCTGGGCGTGATACCGCGCTCCGTGACTTCCTTGCGCCAGGTCTCGACAGCGCTCAGTGCCGCGACGACACCATAGGCACCGTCAAAGCGTCCGCCTTTTGGCTGGCTGTCGAGGTGCGAACCGATCATCACAACTGGCGCGTCGGGACCAGCCAGATCCAGCCGCCCGAAGACATTGCCGATATCGTCGACGAGCACCTTGTAACCACGGCTGCTTAGTTCGCCGCAGAACCAGTCACGGGCCGCCTTGTGATCATCGGTCAGCACGGGGCGGTCCACGCCCCCATCAGCAGTGTCCCCGAACTCCGACACTTTTTCCATCAGCGCGTGCAGCAGCGTGGTGTCGATACGAGGTATGTCACATCTCTCAGTCATGGATGCTATCCTTGGCTCCGGTATTGCTATCGAGAAAGCAAGCCGCGAGGGCGTGATTGCCACGGCTCGTAAGTGCAGGGTTTTCCTTGTGGCAGCGTTCAAACACATGCGGGCAACGGCTGGCAAAGGCACAACCGGGCGGCAGGTCAATCGGCGAGGGCGGCTCGCCTTCCAAAAGGCAATCTTCGGGACGATAACGGCGTTCTTCCAGAGTCGGAGCTGCCGAGAGAAGCGCCCGGCTATAGGGGTGGCCCGGATCAAAGAACAGCCGTTCGTTGGGCGCCACCTCGACGGTTTCCCCCAGATACATCACCGCGATGCGCGAACAGACCCTGCGGACCATGGTCAGGTCGTGCGAAATGAAGATATAAGTAAATCCATGCTGCGCCTGCAGCCGCTCGAACAGATCGAGAAGCTTGCCCTGTTCGGTCTGATCCAGCGCCGACAGAGTTTCATCCATGATCAGCAAACGCGGCTCAAGGATCATCGCCCTTGCCACGTTCAGGCGCTGGCGCTGGCCTGCGGACAGCCCGGTGGGCAGGCTGTCGTAGAGCGCCTCGTTCAGGCCGACTTCGCTCATCGCAGCGCGGGCACGTTCGCGGCGTTCCTTGCGGTCACCAATGCCATGGATTTTCAGCGGTTCTTCGAGAATTGAGCCGATTGCAGATTGCGGCGGCAGCGAACCATAGGGATCTTGCAGGACAAGCTGGAAGTGACGTCGCAAGGCACGCAGGCGTTTAGAGCTCGCCTCGCCAACATTTTCACCCTCGAAAAAGATAGATCCCGCATCAGGACGTTCCAGCCCTGTCAAAAGACGCAACAACGAGGATTTACCGCAACCAGACTCTCCGACAATGCCAAAGTTGTCGCCCGGAAAGACGTCGAACTCGACATTACGTACGGCCTGCACGAGCGCCTTTCCGGTCTTGCCTCTGGTCGCGTAATACTTGGCAACACCTCGCACGGACATGATCGCCTGTTGATCGCGGTTCGGGGGCGTGTCCCGCCCTTTCCGGTCGTCGGCCCAAAGGGTTGGCAGCTCTTCGATCAGCTGGCGCGTGTAGGTGTGTTCGGGCTTGGCGACAAGGTTTGCCGAACTCTGGCGTTCCACCACGCGGCCTGCATGCAGCACCATCACCTCGTCGCCCGCATCGCAGGCCACCGGCAGCGAGGAGCAGATAAAAAGGATGGCGGTCGAAAAATCTGCGTTCAGCTCGCGCATCAGCTTGAGGATTTGCGCCGCCACCGTCACATCAAGCGGCTGTGTGATGTTGTCGGCGATCAGAAGAGCGGGATCGGAAATCAGCGCATCCACAATCATGACCCGTTGCATCATCCCGCCAGAATACTGGAACGGATATTCGTGATAGCGTCTCTCGGCAGACGGAATTTTGACCGCGCCAAGCAGTCGAATAGCCTTTTCCTTGGCATCCGCCGCCGAAATATCGGGGCGTACGGCGCGCAGTTTTTCGACGAGTTGCGCGCCCACCGTCATCGTCGGATCAAGCGCGCCCGCAGGGTTGCCGCCCACATAGGCGATTTCCCGGCCTGCTAGGCTTTTTGCATAGGCCTTGTCGGCGATCAGGTCGCTACCGCTGAACAGCACCTCTCCCGAGGTGACCCTGAGCGGGGCCGAAAGCCAGCTCACCAGTGCGCGTGCAAGCACTGTCTTGCCTGATCCGCTTTCCCCGATCACGGACAAAATTTCGCGTGGTTTTAGGTCGAAACTGATGTCCTCAAGAATGGCTCGGGTTTTCCCCTCGCTTTCCAGGGTCACTGTCAGCCCCCGCACGGACAGAAGGGCCTCGGTCGAATGTGCCGTATCAAGAGCCATGTCATGCACCTCCGTAAATCTTGTTTCGCGCCCTTTCGAGTGCTGCTCCCATCAAGTTGATCGAGGTCAGTGTCAGCACAAGGAACACACCCGGCATCGTGGCGATCCACCATGCATTCATCAGATATTTGCGCCCATCAGCGATAATATTGCCAAAGGTCGGCGTTGGCGGCTGCACCCCGAGCCCTAAAAATCCGAGCACGGATTCAAAGATCATCATGCGCGCGATATCCAGAACCGCGACAAAGGCGATGGGCGGCAGGACCAGTGGCAGGATGAGCGAAAACATAATCCGCCAATCGGTCGCGCCCAACACCATCGCGCCGCGCACGAACTCTTTCTTGCGCTCGGACATGACAGTTGATCGCATCACCCGCGCATAGACAGGCCAACCCGCAAGACCCAACACGAGGATGATGGAAGGGATCGTAGGGCGCGAAACACCCAAGATGGTGATCGCAAGAATAATCATCGGGATAGAAAGCTGTGCATCGGTCAGCCGCATAAGAACGGTATCGACACTGCCGCCGAAATATCCCGAGAACAGGCCCACCAATGCCCCGACAGCCAGCATGACAACCGTGGTCGAAACGCCGATCAACAACGAATACCGCAAACCGACCAGCGCGCGTGAAAGCATGTCGCGCCCCAGCTGATCGGTACCGAGGGGGTGAACCCAGCTCCAGCCGTCACCAAAGAACACTGGCGGCGAGAGCTTGGCAGAGATGTTCATCTTTGTCGGGTCGATCCCGGAAAACATCGGATAAAAGATAGCCGACAGTAACAGGATGACAAAGACGACGAGGCCAATCTTAAACTCGACCGAGGCAAAGGCTTCGGACCAGATGCGCGCGGCAATCTTGCGTTCCTTGCGCGGGGTTGAGAGGTCAGGGGTGATTTCAAGATAGCTCATCAGTATTCCAGCCTCGGGTCAATCGCTGTCGCACACAGGTCGACAACGATGTTGATCAGCACGAATGCGGCGGCGGTGACGATGGCGATACCTTGGATCAGGGGGAAGTCACGTTGCATGACTGCGTTAATCGTCAGAAGGCCAAGGCCCGGGTAGTCGAAAATAAACTCGATCACGAGAACACCCCCCAAAAGCATCGAAAATTGCACGCCCAGCAAATTCAGAAGCGGCACAGCCGAGTTTTTCAGCGCATGATGAAAAATGATCTGGTTCCGGGTGAGACCCCGCACCGCAGCGATGTCGATGAAATTCTGCCCCATCACCCCGGCAACCGAGACGGTCAATGTGCGGATGATGAAGGGAGCAATTTCCACGGCCAGAACAAGAGCGGGCAGAATTGTGTAGGCAAACCCGTCATACCCAATCGCCGGAAGGAGCTTCAGCTTGACCGAGAGAACCAAGGCAAGGACGATCCCAAGCCAGAAATTCGGCAGACTGACGAATACAGACGACAGATACAGGGCGAACCTGTCTGGGAACTCCCCAGGCCTGAGCCCGCCCCACACCCCGATCGGGACAGCGATGATGAGCGCGAAAACCATGGCCAAAAGGGCCAGTTGCAATGTCATCGGTGCGGTATTGGCGATCAAGTCCCAGACCTCGGCACGCTCGCTGCGGGTATTGTCGTCAAAACTTGCTCCACCGACAGAGGCCCCATTCGCCGGGCGTACAAAGCTTTGGCCCAGATCGCCCTGAAGCATGCCGCCGACATAACGTCCAAATTGCTGATAGATCGGATCCCGCAGGCCCATGTCCTCTGCGATCTGTTCTATCAGCGCCTCTGGCGCCATCCCTCCGGCCATGAGGCGGACAGGATCCCCGGGAACGACGCGCAGCAAAGTGAAGATGATGGCAGAAACAAGGAGAACAATCAGTGCGCCCTGAAATAGCCTTCGCGCGAGAAAACTGGCGATGAACATCGGTCCCTCCGGTAGGTTTTTCGAAAAAAGGCCGGAGCCCGGAATAGTCGGGCTCCGGCTTGGCGTGATCAGGCCCTGGTTGCCTCAGAGGCGTCGATTGTCCCGTCCGGATAGATGAAGAGGTCCTTCACGTCGGCGCGCACCCCATGCATTAGCACGGAAGTGAACAGGCTGTAGGCAGGCACCTTTTCGGCGAGCAGAGGCATCAGATTGGTCTGAAGGCTCTCTTTGCGGGCTTCAAGCGAAGGCGCATCGCGCTCGGCATCAAGTGCTGCGTCGATTTCCGCATCGTCGATCCCGCAAATGCGCTTTGAGGTGGAGTGGAAGTGAGTGCGCAGAACAAGATCTGGCTCGGGGGAGGCGCTGGTCCAGCCGCAGTCAATCATGTGGCCGGGACCACCGCCCGGACGGTCATACAGGCGTTCGTTCCACGCCGCGACTTCCATCACGTTGAGCGTCACGGGAAAACCCTGCTCCTGAAGAAGCGCGGTGATGACCTCGCCATATTCCTTCGTCTTGGGATAAAAGCCCGTGGAGGTGATGTATTCGATCTCTGGCAGACCCTGCCCGCCCGGATAGCCCGCTTCGGCCAGCAGGCGTTGGCATTCTTCCGGATCGTATTCCGGGTAGTTGTCCAGCGCGATGTAGCCAAACTTAATCGGGGAGACAAAGTTGGACGACGGCTCCCCTGCGGTCCCCATGACATCAAGGATGATGCTGCGGTCGATGGCGTGACAGACCGCCTTGCGCAGCAGCGGGTTGTCAAACGGTGGCTTGGAGCAGCGGAACCAAAGGTATTTGTTTTCCACAGAGACGGCCCGGTTGAGAACAATGCCGTCTTCGCCCTGCAGCGTTTCGACCTGTTCCGGTTCGAGGCGTTCGATCACGTCGGCCTGACCGTTCATCAGCGACAGCATGCGTGTGGTGGAATCCCCCACGAAAGAGAACCGCACGCCCGGCACCTTGGGTGTGCCACGGAAATAATCCGCGTAGGCTTCCATGACGGTGTCGTTGCCATCCTGCTCTACGAACTTGAAAGGGCCAGTGCCGTTCAGTCGCTGAGACAGCGCGCCGTTCGGACCGCCTTCGATGTCCTTGATGGACATGATCGGAAGATAAGAGGCAAGGAAGATGAACATCGCCGCGCCATATCCGCCTTTGGTCGTGTCCACGATCACGGTGTAATCGTCGGGCGTTGTGACCTCAAACGTGTCTGCAAAGCCCGGATAGACCTGACGCGCGCGTTCCGGCTGTGCACCATATTCAAAGGTCGCCTTGACATCCTTAGCCGAGAAAGGCTCGCCGTCGTGAAACGTCACACCCTCGCGCAGCTTGATCTCAAGATGGGTCGCGTCGATGAGGTTGAGCTCGGTGGCAAGTTCATAGACCACTTCATCGGGGTTATCTGGCATCATCGGCGACCGGGTGAGGAACCCCATGATGAAGCCTTCGATGTTGAACTGCGACAGCGTCGTATGCGCCATCGGGTCCCAGTTACCTGTGATGTTCTCAGCCGACAGAAAGGTCAGCGGGCGCGCCTCCTGTGCAAAGGCCGAACTGAAGAAAAATTCGGGATTAAGGCGCATAGCGGCCGCCGAGGCACCCGCCATCATGCCGTAGCGAAGGAAATCTCGTCTTTCCATTGTGTCACTCTCCTGTTGTGGCCCGCTGGGGCCTTTGATGATTTGGAAAATTGCGGTCTTTACGCCGCTTGGGCCGCGCGCAGCAAAGCCAGCTCTCTCAGCATTTCTGCGTGCAATTCGGGTGTGGCAGAGGCCAGGACATCGCCAGAAGATCCAACGTTGAGTGGATCTCCGTTCCAATCGGAAATCACTCCGCCTGCGCCGCGCACAATCTGCACGACGGGAAGATAGTCATAGGGCTCGAGTCCGGTTTCCAGCACGAGATCGCAAAAACCTGAGGCCAGCAGGGCGTAATTATAGCAGTCCCCGCCAAACCGAAGCAGACGCACACGGTCACGCAGCATGTCGTAAACCGGTGTCTTTTCGCCCGAGAACAAGATCGGATCAGTGGTGTAGGCATAGGCAGATGCCAGATGTTTGCACTCGCTTGTCGTCACAGGTTTGCCGTTCAAAGTTGTGTCGGCACCTTTTATACCGCTCCAACGCTCGCCAATGGCGGGCATGTCGATTTGACCAAGCTGCGGTTCACCATGTTCCAACAGCGCCATGAGGCCGCCAAAAAGCGGGTGGCCAGTTACAAAGCTTTTTGTGCCATCGATCGGATCCACGACCCACACGAACTCCCGGTCAAGGTTTTGCACACCGTGCTCTTCACCGAAAATTCCGTGCTCTGGATATGCCCGCTCTATTTGTTCGCGAAGAAAGGTCTCGATTCCGCGATCCGCGACCGTAACCGGGCTGTCGTCACTCTTGTGTTCAACCTGCAACGCATGTCGAAAGTAAGAGCGCGCGATTTCGCCGGCCCCATCGGCTGCTTGGTTGGCAAATTCCAAGGCATCTCGCAAATCGAGCATCTTCACCTCTCATCAGTTTGGCATTCCTCAGGCCCATGGGCCGATTGAATCCAAGCTGCAGCCAGGCTCAGCAAAAATCCACACAAAACAACACAAAAGCACGACTTCCCACATTGTGCTCTGTTTTTACGCTAAATATGGGAGATAATGAGGTAAATACTGTCATAATATGTCTTTTAATGCCATAAAATCCACAAATTCAAATAAATTTGTGGATTTGCACAGCGAGACAGGCAAGACGTGTCGAAAACGGAGAACGAGTCATGTGGACGCACGAGCGCCATTCCAGAATCATAGAAGAGCTGTCGAAAAGCGGGAAAGTGAACACGAGAGTTTTAGCTGACTTGCTGTCCGTTTCCCGCGAAACCATCCGCCGCGACTTTCTCGACCTTGAGGAGTGCGGAACTCTCAAACGTGTCCACGGCGGCGCTGTGTTGTCGGGCCGACAGATCGCACCGGAACCCGCGTTCTCAGATCGTTTGACTGCAAATGCCGACGCAAAGCGTGATATCGGCAAAGAGGCCGCTGCGCACATTCAACCCGGATCGACACTGTTTATAGACGCCGGCACCACGACGCTCGCTTTCGTGCGCGAGATATTATTCCACCGTGACGTTCGGATCATCACGAATTCGATCGAGATCGCAAAACTGGTTGCCCCAACGGGAAACCTGGAAGTGTTGCTGCTCGGTGGCAAACCGCATGCCGAGGTCCCGGCAACATACGGCGAACTCACACTTTCCGAAGTGGACCGATTTCTTGCGGATTTTGCCGTGATCTCTCCAGTTGGCTTCCATCCGACGCGTGGCGCGACCGACTATGAACTGCACGAGGCCGAAGTCGCCCGTCGGATGATAAGGTGCTCGAAAAGTTGCATCATGCTCTGTCACTCGGACAAGCTCACTATGGAGAGCCGCGTTGCGATATGCCGCCCGGAAGAAGTCGATCATCTGATCACTGACTCAAAAGCGGATCGGGGCTTTTCTCTCCCCCGTGGCGAAGTTCATTTCGCTCGGCCTCATGAGACAGATGTGAGGTGATGGGGAAACCGACTGGCGCCTCGAACAACTGACCATCAGCGTTGAGGTCGAGCACATGGAGGAGAATTATAGTGGCGACGATCGTGGCCTGATCATCTCGCGCCTGGGCCTCCTGCCTTGGAGACGGTTAGCATGGTTTTGGTTCCTTCGCGCGCCCCGTAGGATCTCCCGACAGCGGCCTGATCTTGTCTGCCAGCGCAAGCCAGGTGCGATTCATACCTTGCCCCCCTGCCCTATCGATGACTGCGGCTATCAGCGCCGGTCAAGGGCTTGTCTGGCATTGCCAAATTGTCTGGCTTGCCTAATCGGGCTATGGCGTACTCCATGAAAATACCAACCAGTCTGCCGCGCCTGAAGGGCTTCCGTTTTCCACGTGAGATCATCGCTTATGCAGTGTGTGCTTATCATCGCTTCGCGCTGAGCACGGCTGACGTCGAGGACCTTCTGGCGGAGCGGGGCGTGATTGTCAGCCGGGAAGCCGTCCGGTTATGGGTCAATCGATTTGGTCGGCATTTTGCGAATTGCATCCGGCGCGATCGTCCTCGTCCCAACGACAAATGGCACCTGGATGAGGTTGTGATCCCGATCCGCGGCAAGAAGCATTGGCTGTGGCGCACAATTGGCGCGAATGGCGAGGTTCTCGATATACTTGTGCAAACGCGGAGAAGCGGAAAGGCAGCAAAGCGGTTTTTCAAAGGGCTGATCACTCAGTTCGGCGCGCCGAGGGTCGTGATCACGGATAAATTACGCAGCTACATCAAGCCGATCAAAACGCTGGCACCGGACGCTACCGGCACGCGCAGGGCCGCTTCAGTGTTGATCGACCCCGCAAAGACCGCGTGACCGGGCTCTTTCAGGCTTGGCACGCTTTCGCCCGTAACCGGGCTTTCGTCCACGCCCGACACCCCTTCGATCACCTCACGCGTCCGCCCGGACGTCTCCAAAAGCGCTATCTTGGGAACAAGCTGCGCCAGCGCCCTGATCCCGTCGCGTGCCTTGTCCGCTGCGACCCCTTCCAGCACTTCGCCCACCGCAAAAAGAAACACGACCAGCGCCGCTTCCTCGGCGGCGTTGATGACAAGTGCGCCAGTGGCGGCAATGGTCATCAGCATTTCGATGGTGAACGGCATACCCGCACGTGCCGCATTGAGCGCACGCCAGGCAATCGGCGCAACTCCGATCAGCGTGGCGAGTATAAAGGCCCAGTGGGCGACCCCGTCCGGCGCGACAATATTGATGCCCCAGGCAGCGATCAGCAGGGCGCCGGTGC
>NZ_AWWI01000128.1 GCF_002760615.1 Puniceibacterium antarcticum
ACGCCTCCGTGCCCGTGAAGACGGTTGTGATGTCGATGGCATCGAAAAACGCCTGCATGTGCGGGATGGGCTCGGACGGGGGATGTTCAGGTGCTGGCTCCGGGTCGGGGTAGAAACTGTCGGGCAGGCCCTCAATCTGGCAGGCATTGAACACGCGGTAGGATTTCTGAAAGCGGAAGATGCGGGCGTCCTCGGAGCGATCATCGCCATCGCTGCGGTCGTCCTCGCCGCCCGCGTCCTTCCGGCTTTGACCGTAATAGACAACGACAGAGGACTTCTCGCCCTTGCGGACCTTTGCATCCAACGCATTGGCTTGCGGCAACGTCATCCAGAAGGGAGAGCTGTGGCCCGCCATCACGGTCCGCATCGTCAGCAGAAAGTTGTTCACTCCCTGGTAGGGTTCGCCGCCCACGCGCAGGGGGCGAGAACTGCCACCTGCGGTCCAGGGCTTGCGCCACGGCAGGACGCCGCGCTCGATGATACGGATGATTTCGTTCGTGATGACCTCGGAGGCATCGAATTTGGGCGTGCGGGATCGGGCCATGGCTGGCCTCCTTTCGAGTTTTGGTGAGAGGGAATGGTGATCAGGTTGACTGACGGGGCCGTGGATCGTTGATGATCCTGGCACCGAGGGCTTCGATCGTGTCGATGTAGGTGGTCAGCGAGACGGACCTGCCAAGGCCCCAGAGTTCAGAGTCGTCCGATCCGTCCCGCGCCACCCGCGGTAGGTTCGCGAAGGCGATGACATTGGTGATGGGCCGGGTATCGATGAACGGGGTCCCTCGTGCGACCGCAAGAGTGGCCAAGGGAAAGCGCTCGATCGGCGCGAGGGTCGAGACGGTGGACCAACCGAGATGGATGAACGTGCCGCCGTCTCCGCAGATCACATGGGCATTCGGCAGCGTCGCCGCCTGCCTGAGATAGCCAAGATCACGCAGGACGGCCTCGCGTTCGAGCCGCTGTGCCAGCAGTGACTGGCCGGTTCGGTGCAGTTCCTTGTGTCGCCACCACGAAGCAGCGGTCGCGCGCAACACGCGCAAGACACCTGTTTGCATGGGAATGCCCTTCATGAGGAAAGACAGACCGGAATCCGGCCCGGACCCATCTGAGGGACCCCAAAGGCTCTCATCCGTCAGTCACAAAACCCGAAGGACACTTTCACTTTTTTCGGGCATTGACCCTGTCCTGGCCAATTTCAGCGGATCCTCACCACACCGCGCCATGCCTGCGTTTTTGTCGAAGCCATTGATTTGGAACAGCAGAGGCATCTGGGGACGCAAAATCGGCAACGGGAATCGGCAAAATCTTGCACAAGTTGCTAAATTATCGTTACTTGGCAGATATTTAGCAGATCAGCAGATCAGCAGATCGGCAAGATATTTTTCTACAGCCCTGCCTACATCTGCGGATGCGGAACATCTTTTAATCTTACCCTCTTACGCCGCTTGCCCGCTGAGCCTGCCATAAAAGCTACGCTCAAGATGCAGCTCCCCTGCCCCGGCTTTCTCGACCATGCCGCGCAGATATCCGCCTGGTGAGGCAACCTCGCCCGCGCTGTGCTTCTCGAACACAAGTGCAAACGCAGCCGTGGCCACCTGAGTGCCCATTCGGTCCTGAGCCACGTTCCAAGCATGCTCCGAAATCCCGATCATCGGCCTGAGTTGCCCGGCAACCCGATGCAGATCGCCCCAATCCTTCAGGAATCCGCCCATATTACGCGCCCAGGACGCGAACTCTGGACAGGCCTGCATGATTGTTGGTAGGTCAAGCGCGGTTCGCTTCTTGCGCACCTCTGCAACCCAGTCTTCCAGTTCCCCATCAACCCGCTCCTCGGGTCGTGCATTGGGCACGACATCCGCCGCTTCCTCTTTTTCAGAGGAATTACTTATTACAGGAATAAGTTGATTTGTAATTGGTATATGAGGTTCAGGAATGACCTCCCTGGGGTTCATTTCTTGAGTCTTCTTCATAACTTGGGCGTCATTTTTGTCGGTGTTTTCCACAGGGTTTATCGCACCAGTCGCCTTGAGATAGGCCGCCTCGACTCGTTCCTGAAGTTCCTTGAACCACGCCAGTAGTCGCTCCAGTTGTTCAGAGGCTTGATGGCGGCGCGGAAGTCGGTCCAGAAGCTCCTCGAAGAGACCCGTGAATTGCGTCCAGGGCCCGCGCAACGCGCCGCTTACCGCCGCCTCGATCCGCGCGCGGATCATCCGGCGCGCAACCGTGATCTGACGCTTCAAGCGCTGGCAGAGCTCGCGCTCGGCCTGCAACTCGGCCTGCAGCTCTTCAAACTCCTCGACTCGAGCCGAAAGCGGCGACAGATCGAAGCCGTAGGCCTCGACGATACGCCCCTCAGCGTCTCTGCGGCCCCACCGTTTGCCATTCGGGCTATCCTGGAAAGAGATCACACCGTTCTCTGCCAGACGCCGCGCATGACGCTTCAGTGCCGACAGAGAGAAGCCGGTCTGTTCCATCAGATAGGCGTTAGAGGCCCAGACGATCGGGCGCTGCCCCTCCTCCCAGTCCTGGGCCTGCGTGAAGGCCCCCAGTGTATCGAGGAGCATCATGTCGCCGGCCTTCAGACCGATATGCGCTCCAACGCGCTTGAGCGCGACAAATGCCCGCGTCTTGGGTACTGCTACCCGTTCACCGGCTTGGGCAAGCTGCTCAGCAACCCCAAGACCCGGTGTCGGCTTGCGCCAACCTGTATGTTTCATGCCTGTATCTCACCTCCGGTTGTGTGGAGGCAAAAGAAAGCCGTTCGCTCAGAAGCGTTCGTCGTTGACAGTGAATCCTGTGAGACTTATCTTGAAGGTGACCAAACCATTAAGATCAGCTCTCAGGCCACACCGCTTGGGGGCTTTTCTTTTGCCGTTAATTCACTTGTCGTTCCTTTTTTGCTCCTTGCCTCATCGTTCCGAAGAACATCTCACCAACGCTGTCTTCAGTCGGTATCCTTCTCCGCGTCTTCGACGTTCAAATAGCTTGCGACTAAGTCTCCAAGCTTTTCGAGACGCTCTTGGTCAATCGGCACTCCTGCAACCTTGATTGATAGGTTTCCATCGACGGAAGTGACCGAAAGATTTCGGTTGCCCACCTTGCGCTTTACGGTGAGTTTTTGGGGCTTTGTCTTTGGTTTTGGCTTGGCTTTGTTCGTTCTCTCCAAGCTCGCTATGGCACCCTGTAAATCGCGAAAGCTCATGTCGTAGACGTTCTTGAACGTGTTCAAGATTTGATCCTGCGCAGCGAAAACGGACCGTGCTCGCGAGACTAGGCTCTCATGCACACCAATTTTCTTGGCGAAGGCCACAGCTGTCAGTTTCTCTTCGCCAGAAGCCAGCGTCTCATACATTTCACCAATCGAAACCAATCGCTCAAAAGGGCTGAGATTCTCGCGCTCCTCATTCTCGCGAAACCGCAGAAACAACATTTCAAACTTGCTGTTCTCAGCGTTTCGCGCGTCAGGCGGAGCAAGTATTGCACGAAGGGGTACACCGAGCTCTGACGCGGCAGCCAGTCGGCGGCGTCCTGTCAGCATCACGAATGGAACCCCCGCGATATTCGACGGGTCCAACGGATCCGGCTGCCAATCCGGATCCCCCGGCCACACTAGAATGGGCGTGTCCTGCCCGTTCGAAGCGATGCTGTTTACCAAAGACCTGAAGGCTTCCTGGGACATCCAGTCTTGTCGGCGGTCGGTTCCCATTGGATCGGAGATTTGATCTGGCGACAGGCTTATCTCATGGCGACCGTTGAGGATATCCAAACAAAGCTCGGCTCTGCTTCGCTCTACTGCAGCTTGCGACTGCGCAAGCGCTCCTGATTTCCAGGCACTGCCGGCCCCCTTGAAAGGAGTCGAAACAGCATCACTCGATTCTGTCCTGCCTTCGGAGCCGCTCGCACGTTCCTTGTTTGTATCGAGATTGGTAGCCTTGCTGACCAGCGACCTTGGAATACTGCGTTTCATGCTTCACCCTCGCCGTCATCTTCATAGAATTCGTCCATCCAAGTATTGGCGTAGCCACGTTCGAGTCCTGGCCAGAGTCGCGATATTATGGCGTCGTTCACGGCGTCGGCATTCGTGATGAACCGGTTGATCCCCTTGCGCTTTCCCGGCGTGTCTGGCTCGTATTCGTATACGGACTGATAGACGTCCGAAGCGTTCGAGATCGCGTCGGAACGCAAATAAAACACGGGCAGAATCTCCGTGGGGCAATGTTCTAGCAGGTTTCCGATGTGGTTAAGATCCTGCGCATTGGACCGTTGAACGATCGTTGGCAACAGCATGTTCGCACCGGTTCCGATCTCGATCCTTTCATGGGCCAGGATGTGCTGAAGCATCCCAAGCAGGCCAGTCACAAAGGTCGACAACGTCGCAATGTCGAACCCCTTCATGGTTTGCGGTATGACCAGCGAAGTAGACGCAATCACGTTATTCAACTGGAACAGTGTGAGCGCGGGTTGATAGTCGATGATGATGACATCCAGCGTCTCCGCTAGTGCGGTGTCGAGCCGCTCCTGGTCGACCTTGCCGTCGACTACCAATTCGTTGGGTAGCGTTTTCGGTGGGTGGCCCGCTTTCCAGCGGTCGATGGCATCGCGTAGGTAGCGGTAAAAGCTCTTTCCGGCGGGGGCTTCGCGGACAAGCCGCGCAATCTGGATCTCACCCTCGGATGTTTCGCCGTGAGCTGGAAGCAGACGCAGGCCTGGCCAGGAGGTCTTGAGAAGGAAGCTATCGAGCGTTTGCGCATCGTGGTCGGTATATGGCGCGTCTTCCGACTGAAAGAGTCCAGCAAAGTCCACCATGGAGGCGGTGTTTTCGTCGGGCATTTGGGGAAGGCCCTCTCCCCCGACGAAGTAGAGCGTTATTGTACTTTGCGGGTCAGCATCCATAACACCGACACGCATGCCGTAGTGCAAGCTGAGATACTGGGCAAAATGCGCGGCGCTCAGACTTTTGGCGGTCCCGCCTTTCTGGCTTGCAAACGAGATGACGGGCAAAGGTGCGTCAGGCTTCCGCCAGGCCAGGTAGTCGTACGGCCGCTTTGCCGAGGCTGCCAGAAGGGCCCGCATGTGCATCAATTCTGAAAGCGTGAAAACACGCTCTCTTCCAACATATTCTCCTGCGGGAAAGTCATCGCTCGAATTGGCGAACTTGGTCAGATACTGAATACTCACATTGAGAAACCTAGCGCACTGGCGCATGGACCAGGTTCGCTTGATGCGCTGACGCAAGGTGAGTTCCTTGTTCACTGCCACCATCGTGCGCTCAAGCCCACGTGACAGATCCGTCAAAAACTGTTCTAAACTACCGCTCATTTATAAGCCCTGACTTCGGTTGGGTCCGAGTTCGACTCGATTCTGCTTCAATGGTAGCACGGTTCTGAGTAAAAGATAAAGATACCACGCGCCTATAGGTTTCAGGCGCTTATTTTGAGGCTCAGTGGCTCCAGAAACTCCAATCTTGAACGCGTTCAAGATTGGAGTTTAAGTCGGCTGACGAGAGCGAAGCCGATCAACCATGCATGTTTCACGCCGCGTCTTTCGGACCCCAGGAGATGACCGTCCTAGTTGGTGGCTTTGCCCATGTTTGCGTTGAAGCCGTGATCACAGATGCTCACCGTGAAGTAGCCAGCGCCGGTCTCCCCTTTCTGAATCTTCTAGATGCCGCCGCACTCGGTCAGCTTGCCTCACGGGGAGCGTCCGGCGACGCGTTGCGCGAAGGCCGTCCTGTTCGACCTCGCGACGGGTTCGATGGTAATTTCCAGGTCGGAGGTCAAGATGGAGATTGAGCCGAAGCTTTTGGCGGTTTCATTGTCGGCGCTTGTGAAACTGATGCAGCCCGAAGGGTAGCTGCGCGGTTGACCAAGGCCTGACCACGCTGGATGCGAAGCGCCGCATAGAAGGGTAGGGGAGGAAGATGGGCCACAGCCGTTGTAGACGGGGCGGCCGCTGCGATGTGCATTCCATGCAACCGGTACGCACCGGGAGACCTGCGGGGACCGGAAAAAATGCCACAGGGAAATGCGCGGCGTACTTAAAACTGAACAAAACAAGTAGACCCCTTACTCTCGTGCACGCGCGCAACAAGCGTTGCGCTATAGTGCTCTCAACAGCCCGATCCCTTGCTCAAGAGGCATTGCACGAACGCCTTCGGCCACGGGGACGTCATGCTCTCCGGCGTAGATCAACAGCTTCCGGCTGGCCTTGATGTCTTCCGCGCCCACATAGAACCCGCGCGAGACCTTTGGCGCAGTCGTGCGCTTGATCTCAACGGCCCAGATGTCGCCCCCAGGCAGGCGAAGGACCAAGTCAAGTTCAGCTCCGGCAGAAGTGCGATAGAAGAAGGGTTCGGTGCCGGTTGGTGCAGCGGCAAGAAGGGCCTCGATACAGAACCCCTCCCAACTGCCGCCAACGACGGGGTGCCCGAGCAAGCCCTCGATTGTCCCAATGCTTAACAGGGCATGCACGACCCCGCTGTCGCGGACATAAACCTTTGGCGATTTCACCAAACGCTTGCCGACATTCTCATGCCAGGGCTGCAGTCGCCGCACCAGCATGAGATCAACGAGCAGATCGAGGTAGCGTCCAATCGTTTGGCCGGAGACGCCCAGCCCCTCGGCGAGGGCTGCAGCGTTCAATAGACTACCTTGCACATGCGCAAGCATTGTCCAGAAGCGCCGCAAGGTTGTGGCTGGAATACGCGGTCCGAGGGCAGGGATGTCACGTTCCAGATATGTACGCAGAAAATCCAGACGCCAATCCATGCTGGCTTGATCGCTTGAAGCCATGAAGCTGTCAGGAAAGCCACCACGCAGCCAGAGCGCATTCAACTGATCAGCCCCCACCTCGGTAAGCTGTAGAGGGGGCATTTCGATATACCTGACACGTCCAGCAAGGGATTCTGCCGACTGTTGGAGTAGGACGTTGGAGGCTGATCCCAAGAGCAGAAACTGGCCCGCTCGAAAACCGGCCCGCCTGCGCTGGTCGATCTGACCACGCAGGCTCTTGAACAGGCCAGGCATCTGCTGCACCTCATCGAGGATGACGAGTTTTCCCGCCTGTTCATCCAGATATAGATCCGGTTCGGTCAGGATCTGCCTGTCCGCATCTCGTTCTAGATCAAGGTATACCGATGGTTGCTCCGAAGCGATGTCTAGAGCGAGCGTGGTTTTCCCAACCTGCCGGGGGCCGAGGAGGACAACAGCAGCTTGGCTCTCGAGCGCGGATTGCACAAAGTGATGAGTTTGGCGCTTATACATACCTTGCAATTACTCCACACGCTGGAAGATTTGCAAGGATAAACTGCTTAGCGGGTAAAGTTGCCACTCAATTGGAGATGTCGCCTGATGTGACGAACAGGCTTAGCGTCAAAACTCACTCATAGTATCCCAAGCCGCTTCGCCCGCTCCAGCAACATCTTCACTGATGATGGCTGCCAGCTTGTCCGGCCGCGGGGTGTGCGCTCACGCATGTTCTCCAAGCGGGCGCAGATGGCCTGAAGCGTAATGTCGGGATCGGCGCCCTTGATACCCGCGACGATGGCGGGCAGGCGATCATCTCGCGCACGCGGGCCCGCGCGATCAAGCACGGTCGCGGGGAGGAACCCATCGCGGACGTAGGCGTTCACAGCGCGCAAGAGACGGCTTTGGGTCCAGCGACGCGCCTCAGGCAAGGGGCCGTTGATGATGCGCACAACGTCTTCCCAGGCCAAGTCGGGGCGCAACCGACGCACATGGGGCACCCAATCTTGTGCCGTCTCGTTCAGACGCTCCATGTAGCCGTCCTGTCGCGCCAACCGCACCTTACGAAGAGCGGCAGGATCTTTGGCCCGCAGTCCAGGGTTCCCGCCGACCCGGCCCTTGGTACGGGCGCTCGCCAGCCCCGCCTTGGTACGTTCGCGGATCAGCGCCCGCTCGAACTCGGCCGCGGCGCCCAGAACCTGCAGCGTGAACTTGCCTTGCGGGGATCCAGTGTCGATCGGGTCCTGAATGGAACGAAAGAACGCCCCCTTGGCCTCCAGCCGTTCGATCACCTCCAGCAGATGCGACAGGGATCGCGCAAGGCGGTCGATCCGCACGACGACCAGCGTGTCGCCCTTGGATACGCGTTCCAGCACCCGCGCAAGCACCGGTCGCGCACGATTGCCGCCCGAGGCCTGTTCTTCATGGATCTCGGCGCAACCAGCAGATTTCAGGGCCTGCGACTGGGGCAGGGGGGTTTGATCCTCTGTTGAAACGCGCGCGTAGCCTATCAATGGCATCAAAACAGGCCTTTTGCAGTTTCGTATATCATTACTAAACGACCGTTTGTAAACAGATGCAAGAGCGTGCTCTATGGCGCTGTTCACCCGAAACCCCTTGGTTTCCATACGCTGAGCGTGATCCGAGAGTTCTCGCAGACCGTCCCACGCGCGTGTTATATAAGGTGAGTGGGCACCCGCTCGGAAAACCCTTGGGTAAAATGCAAAATCGCTGTATTTTGCACATATGAAGCCTCAAGCATCTATACAGTATGATGGTTTTGACGATCCTCTTACGGAATCGGAGGGGCTTGAAAAGACGTCTGAAGACGACCTGTTGTCGCGTTTAATTCCCGATTTCAATTGAAGCAGTAAGCTGAAACTGAAGCGTTGGAATTTCAGCTTAGCGCTTCACCAGTGCGCCAAGTTTCCCGAGCTTCACAGCCCTGCGGCTTTGGTCAGGTTCACCCTGAACCTGTCGCGCCTGCGCTGGTAGCGCCGGGTCATCTCGGCGGACGCATGGCCGAGCTGTTTCTGCACGTAGCGTTCATCGACTTCCGCCGACGAGGCGAGCCCGGCACGTAAGGAATGGCCGGAGAACATTGCCAGCCGTTTTGCCTCTGGCAGATCAGATCTGACGCCACTCTTCAGAACGGTCGCCTTGATCAGCCGGGCGACGTGCTTATCGGAAAGGCGGGTCACGAGGGCACGTTTGCCGTCCCGTGAGGTGCGCACGAAGACCGGGCCAAAGTCGATCTTGGCAAAGTGTAGCCATTGTTCCAGCGCGTGGACGGGACAGGTCTGGTCGCTTGAGCCACGCCCGACCTCGACCTCGCGCCAGCCGGTCTTGGCATTGAGGGTAAGCAGGGCGCCGCCATCGAAGACCTCGACCCAGCCGCCGGAGTCCGGTGTATCGTCCTTGTGCACATCGAGGCAGACCACCTCCGAACGGCGCAGGCCACCTGCATAGCCCAGAAGCAAGATCGCCCGGTCTCGGAGCCCGCGGAGATCGTAGGGCAGGGCGGCCACCATTGCCTGGATGTCCTCAGGCAGGATCGCTTCCTTCTGGACCGGCGGGCGCGCATGCTTGCGTTTGATCCCGGCCAAAACCGTGGCGATGTGGCGGTTCTTGCGATCAAGAGTGAACCCGCGCTGCCTGTAGTTCCAGGCAAGCCCCGAAAGACGACGCTCAATCGTGGAAACCGAGAGGGCAGGGGCCTTCCCACCCGGTGCAGCCAGATCAGCCAGATAAAGCCCGACCATCTCGGGCGAGGGGGGCAGAGGTTCCGTGCCTTTCAGTCGGCACCAGCGGGTGAAGTGTTTCCAGTCGGCCGCGTAGGCCTTGTTCGTGTTCCCAGCCGTCGAGGCCTCAGCGTAGTCCCGGGCGGTATCGATCAGCCGGTCGAGCGCGCCGGAACTGGCCACATTGGCGGGCAGGGCGATTGAGGCTCGGTCCCGAGAGGTTCTCTCGTCGTGTTCGTCACCGTTCAACGAGTCATAGGACGCTGAGCTCGAAATCTCGGACTCTGACCCGCCCGAACCCTCGATTTTGGTGCTGCTATTTGTGAGACTACCCATGTTTTTGAGCATATCATTTTTACGTCCGATAACGCAAGGTTATTGGACATAGAGC
>NZ_AWWI01000129.1 GCF_002760615.1 Puniceibacterium antarcticum
CAAGCTCTTTGGCGGTACAGGAGCCGACACTCTGATCGGTGGAAGCGGGGATGATGAAATTGAAGCCGGATCGGGCGGTCCTGACACAATCGATGGCGGTGAGGGTTTTGACACACTTCTGTTGATGCGAAACGATCTTGGCAGTGTGAGCTTCACCTATGATCAAAGCTCAGAGGCCGGTTTCTCTCTATCTGATGGCACCACGGTCGTGGGTATTGAGCGCCTGGACTTCAGGTCTGGAGCTGAGAATGACACCGTAACATACATTCTCAAAGAAGGGAGTGGGATCCACGTCTTCGATGGGAGTGGCGGGATAGATCACGGGATACTAGATCTCAGTGCCTTTACAACTGAAATTCAATCGGGCGGTGGCGGTTTCAGCTCGGGAATTGGCCCTACTCATGCGTTCAATACCGTAGGCGGGGATGGCATCCTGTACGGCAATGTAGAACGCTTCACAGTTCTAGGGGGCAGCGCAGATGACTGGCTTGAGGGTGCACTATTCAATGACCGTTTTGAAGGCAACGAGGGCAACGATACGCTTAAGGGCAACGAAGGCGATGACTACCTGTCTGGTGGGATTGGTAACGACAAGCTCTTTGGCGGTACAGGAGCCGACACTCTGATCGGTGGAAGCGGGGATGATGAAATTTACGGCGGTTCCTCGACAGACACAGCAGTTTTTTCAGGCAATAGAGCCGACTACACTATCACCGTCTCTGAAAATCCAGAGTTCGATCTTCAGATTGTAGATAATAGGCCTTTTTCTCCAGACGGCAGGGACCTTCTTGCCTCAACAGAATTCTTACAGTTCGCAAATGCTAGAATTGAAGCTGATGATGCACTTTCGACTGCTCCGTCAGCAGCTGACGATGAGTTTGAGATTTCAGCTCTGGGGCCAATTTTTCTAGATGTTCTGTTGAATGATACGGACCCAGATGGCGACAATCTGACAATTTTAGCAATCACGTCTCAGCCGTCTTCTGGTTTGGCATATATTTTCAACAATAAGATTATTTTCGATCCTTTGGGAGATTTCTCGGGGAATTCGGAAGAAAATGTCAATTTTACTTATCGCATTACGGATGGAAAAGGCTTTTACGATGAAGCCCAAATTCGCTTAGTTGTTCAGATTTCGCCATTACCAGATATTGAGGGGCTTCTAATAAACGGCATCCAAGTTGCTAAACCTTCGTCTTACGGTTACGATCAAGATTTTGGAGGTGCGGAGGTGTCTGCCGACGGCAGTACGCTGCATCTTACGAACAATGCTTGGAAGAAAGTCGCGATCGATACGACTATAACTGCAGATACGGTGCTGACCTTTGACTTCAAGAGCGATGTTCGCGGCGAGATCCACGGGATCGGCTTTGATACAGATGACACTGTCTCGCCGGAATGGATGTTCAAGCTTGATGGGACCCAGTGGGGATGGGGGCTTCAGGCCGTCAACGGCGAATACATCACCGGCTCGGGCTACCAGAGCTATTCCATCCGTGTCGGGGATTACTTTCAGGGCGATTTCGACCGCATAGTTTTTGCCATGGATGATGACGCAGGAGTGGGGGCAGATAGCAGTTTCCGCAATATATCCCTGAGCGAAAGTCCACGCCTGCTGATCGGCACACAGAGCGCGGATGTTGCGGGATACAGCGTTCAGGATGCGGGCTCAGCCCAAGTATCGGAAGACGGTAGTTCCGTGACTCTGACCGAAAATGCTTGGAAGAAGATTGCGATCAATACGACTATCACCGCCGATACTGCTTGGTCTCAAGATTGAAGTGCGACACCCACAGCCCGAAGGGCATAGGATGTTGGCATGG
>NZ_AWWI01000130.1 GCF_002760615.1 Puniceibacterium antarcticum
GGTGAAGCGATGTGCCTCAGCCGTCCTTCAGCGTGACGCCGGGGGCATAGGCAATGAAAAACGGGTTGGCAAAGCCTTCCTTGCCATAGCGCAGCGCCGTGTGATCATCAAAGCGCACAACACGCCCGCCGGCACCGGCCAGAACCGCATGTCCGGCCGCCGTGTCCCATTCCATCGTGCGGCCCAGGCGCGGATAGAGATCCGCCTCACCCGTCGCGACCAGACAGAACTTGAGAGAGGATCCCGCGCTGGTCATGTCCTTGACGCCGTACTTGCCGATATAATCATCGGTGGCCTGATCGCGGTGCGATTTCGACGCCACCACCATCAACGCGTCATTGTTGGGGGTCGACACATGCAGCGGCTTCGTCTCGCCCACCGTGTCCTTGTCGAAGGGACCCATTTCTTCGACCGTATTGCCAACGCTGTCTGTATAGAACATCCGGCCCTGGGCGGGGGCATAAACCACGCCACGCGTCGGGCAGCCGTCTTCTACCAGCGCGATGTTCACGGTGAAATCGCCGCGACGGTTGATGAATTCCTTGGTGCCGTCCAGCGGATCCACAATCAGAAAGGTATCGGCCTGCTCGGAATGGCTGTCGGACTGTTCTTCGGTAACCAGCGCGACATCGGGGAACGCTTCGCGCAATCCGGCGGAAATCAGCGCATCCGCCGCTTCGTCCGCCGCTGTGACCGGGCTATCATCCGACTTTGTCTTCACGTC
>NZ_AWWI01000131.1 GCF_002760615.1 Puniceibacterium antarcticum
CCGGATGCCGCCGCGCGCCCGTGCCGCACAGGCCGCATGGCTGCCGCAGGCCCGCGAAATCGCCTGGCCCGTCACCGTCGACTCTGTCGTCGCCCTCGGGCGTCTGCCGCATCTGCCGCGCGGGACACGCCTGCGCGCGCAAGATCAGCTGGCGGTGGACACAGCGCTGGATCGCATGGGGCTTATCCCCTTCCGTCACCGTCTGGCCACTGAACTTTCGGGCGGCGAACAGGCCCGCGTGCTGATCGCCCGCACGCTCGCCCAAGGCACGCCCCTGCTGATGGCGGATGAACCGATTGCGGGCCTCGACCCCGCCGCGCAGATTTCCACCCTGCAGGTCTTTGCCGACCTCGCGGGCGAAGGCCGCGCCGTGCTCACCTCTTTGCATGACCTCAGCTTGGCCGCGCGCTACTGCACCCGCCTGCTCGTGCTGCACCGGGGACACCTCTATGCCGACGGCCCCCCGGCCGAGGTCTTGACACCCGACACCCTCGCCACAGTCTTTCACCTGCGCGCCCGCGTCCACCTGACCGAAGACGGCCCGCTGTTCCAGGCGCTGGGCGTGCTCAGCTGAACGCGAAGGCCGCTCAGGCCATGCCGCCCTTGATCAACCCCTCGGCCAGCCGCGCATAGGCCTCGGCCATCACACCCTCACCCGCAGCCACCGGCACGCCGCCGTCGCCCGCCAGCCGCGTTTCCAGATCGATCGGCAGCGACGCCAGCAGCGGCAGCCCCATCTTCTCGGCCTCACGGCGCACACCGCCCTCGCCAAAGATATGGCTCTCTCCGCCGCAATGGGGGCAATGGAACACCGACATATTCTCGATCAACCCCAGAACCGGCGTCTTGAGTGTCGCGAACATGTCCAGCGCCTTGCGCGCATCCAGCAGCGCCACATCCTGCGGGGTAGAGACAACAATGGCCCCGGTGATATCGGATTTCTGGCACAGGGTCATCGCCACATCCCCGGTCCCCGGCGGCAGATCGACGATCAGCACATCCAGCTCTCCCCAGGCGACCTGCCCCAGCATCTGCTGTAGCGCGCCCATCAGCATCGGGCCGCGCCAGACAACCGCCTTGTCCTCGGGCAGCATCAACCCGATGGACATCATCGTGACGCCATGCGCCACCAGCGGGATGATCGTCTTGCCATCCGGGCTCGCGGGGCGCGCGCTGACCCCCATCATGCGCGGCTGGCTGGGGCCGTATATATCAGCGTCCAGCAGACCAACCCGCCGCCCCTGACGCGCCAGCGCCACAGCAAGGTTCGACGACACCGTGGATTTGCCCACGCCGCCCTTGCCTGACCCAACGGCGAGGATGCGATCCACCCCGGCGGGTTTCATCGGCCCCGCCTGCGGTTTCGGATGCCCCCCGATCTTGAGCGACGGCGCCTTTGCCGCCGGACCATGCGCCGTCAGCGCTACCGAAACGCTCTCGACCCCCGCCACCCCCGCAACGATCTTTTCCGCAGCCTGCCGCAGCGGCTCCATCTGACGGGCGATTTCCGGCGACGGCGCCTCGATCACAAAACGCACTTTTCCCTGTTCAATATGGAGGGCACGAATCATGTCACGTGAAATGAGGTCCCCCCCATCCGGCAAAACAAGCCTCGCCAGCTCCGCCCGAATCGCAGTTTCGATGTCACTCATGCCCATTCTCCCGGCGAATCCGCCTTCACTTTCATGTGTCTGAATCTTGTATTAACGCGAACAATGTTAGCGGTCCCATTTTCCCATGTTAGCGCCCCCATTTGCGCCCAATAAAGTGGCAAATGACTGGAATAGGTCAATAATCCCTATGCAGTTTCTGCATAGCAGCATTGAGACCAAAGTCATTGTGCAACCGCAGCATTTGCCCCATCTTGGGCTCAACGAAACGAGACACATGAACCGAGGCGAAGCAATATGGCCTACGCAACCAACATCAATACAGCATCGCAAGGCGCAGCAGCGTCGCGCTTTTCTGCAGTTCTGAACACTCTGCGCACTGGCATGGCCAAGCGCAAGCTGTATCGGAACACTCTGAACGAACTTCAGTCGCTCAACGATCGTGAACTGGCCGACCTTGGCCTGCACCGCTCGATGCTGCGCCGGATCGCCTACGAAGCGGCGAACCAAGCCTAAGATTTTTGCAGCGCGGCAGAAAGCCGCCTGCATGACGCAACGGCAGATGGACTTCTTATCTGGCGTTGGAACAAACTCTCGGAACATAAAGTTCCAGTACAGAATTCGGCGACCCTCTCCTCCTCCCTGGGTCGTTCGATAGCGCGGTGACACCTCTCCTCCTCCCTGGTGTCACCGCTCGTAATTTAGGGATCGGTCCAGCGGGACCCAGTCCCACAACAGTTCGGGGCCCTCTCCTCCTCCCTGGGTCCTCGATAGCGCGGCGGCACCTCTCCTCCTCCCTGGTGTCGCCGCACCTAAGTTTCGGGATCGGTCCACCGGGACCTATTCCCACCACAGTTCGGCGGCCCTCTCCTCCTCCCTGGGTCGGTCGAAATCGCGGCGGCATCTCTCCTCCTCCCTGGTGTCGCCGCACCTCAGTTTCGGGATCGGTCCATTCGGGGCCCACTCCCACCACAGTTCGGCGGCCCTCTCCTCCTCCCTGGGTCGGTCGAAATCGCGGCGGCACCTCTCCTCCTCCCTGGTGTCGCCGCACCTAATTCGGGATCGGTCCATTCGGGACCCACTCCCACCACAGTTCGGCGGCCCTCTCCTCCTCCCTGGGTCGGTCGAAATCGCGGCGGCACCTCTCCTCCTCCCTGGTGTCGCCGCACCTCAGTTTCGGGATCGGCCCATTCGGGGCCCACTCCCACCACAGTTCGGCGGCCCACTCCTCCTCCCGGGTCGCCGTAAACTCAAACGGCGGTGCAAGTTTCCCTCGCACCGCCGTTTTTTTATCTCCCACATCCCCCTGACGATTCCCCGGCGCACAACACAATCCCGCCGCACCCCGGTTTTTCCCCGGCGCCCGCTTCCCCTTGGCCAGTGGCTTCGATAGATGTCGCGCAACGGATTTATGAAGAACGGGACCAAACCCCATGGCGATGGAAAAGACATTCGACGCGGCCGAGGCCGAACAGCGGCTCTACAAGGCCTGGGAAGACTCCGGTGCCTTTGCCGCCGGCGCTGGCCCTGCGACCAAAAATGCCGACGCAAAACCATACAGCGTCATGATCCCGCCGCCCAACGTGACCGGGTCTCTGCACATGGGCCACGCGTTCAACAACACGCTGCAGGACATCCTCGTGCGCTGGAAACGGATGCAGGGCTTTGACACCCTCTGGCAGCCGGGCACCGATCACGCCGGGATCGCAACGCAAATGGTGACCGAACGCGACATGGCCGCCAATGGCGAACCCTCGCGCCGCGACATGGGCCGTGACGATTTCCTCAAACGTGTCTGGCAGCAAAAGATCAATTCGCGCGGCACCATCATCGGTCAGCTCAAACGCCTTGGCGCGTCGCTGGATTGGAGCCGCGAGGCCTTTACCATGTCCGGCGCCCCCGGTGCCCCTGCCGGGGAAGAGGGCAATTTCCACGATGCCGTCATCAAGGTCTTTGTTGAGATGTACAACAAAGGGCTGATCTATCGCGGCAAACGCCTCGTCAACTGGGACCCGCATTTCGAAACCGCGATCAGCGACCTTGAGGTCGAGAATATCGATGTCGCGGGCCATATGTGGCATTTCAAATACCCGCTCGCTGGCGGCGAAACCTATGAGTACGTGGAAAAGGACGAAGACGGAAACACCCTCTTCACCGAAACGCGCGACTATATCTCGATCGCGACCACCCGCCCCGAAACCATGCTGGGCGACGGCGCGGTTGCCGTGCATCCGCTCGACGAACGCTATGCGCCGATCATGGGCAAGCTCTGCGAAATCCCCGTCGGCCCCAAGGAACACCGCCGCCTGATCCCGATCATCACCGATGAATACCCCGACCGCACGTTCGGGTCAGGCGCGGTCAAGATCACCGGCGCGCATGATTTCAACGACTATGCGGTCGCCAAACGCGGCAATATCCCCTGCTACCGCCTGATGGACACCCGCGCCCAGATGCGCGCCGACGGTGCCCCCTATGCCGACGAAGCCGCCAAGGCGCAAAAGATCCTCGACGGGGCCGAGTTCACCGAAGCCGAAGTCGATGCCATCAATCTGGTGCCAGAGGCCTATCGCGGTCTTGACCGGTTTGACGCGCGGGACAAGGTCGTCGCTGACATCACCGCCGAAGGTCTGGCCGTGATGACCCAGGGGAACGATCCGCGCCTTGGCAAAAAGGCCGCCAAACCCGTCGCCCCCGAAGAGGGCGGCGAAGCGCGCGAGGAGGAACTCGTTCCCCTCGTCGAGGCAAAGACCATCATGCAGCCCTTTGGCGACCGCTCAAAGGTTGTCATCGAACCCATGCTCACCGACCAATGGTTCGTGGATACCGCGAAAATCGTCGAACCCGCGCTCGACGCCGTGCGCGACGGCACGACTCAGATCATCCCCGAGCGCGAGAAAAAGGTTTATTTCCACTGGCTCGAAAACATCGAACCCTGGTGCATTTCGCGTCAGCTCTGGTGGGGGCATCAGATCCCGGTCTGGCACGCGCCGGGCACGGGCGGTGAATGGCGCAGCTTCTGCGCCGCGACCGAGCAAGAGGCCCTCAAACAGATGCACGACTTCTTTGGTGAGGAGGCTGAATTCCTCCTCGTCGAAGACGCCAACGCGGCCGAGGATATGCTGGCCGACCTGCTGTCTCAGGGCACCGATTACACAGGCGTCGATCAGCGCCGCCGCCCGCAGGCGATCCCATTCTTCCGCGATCCCGACGTGCTCGACACCTGGTTCTCCTCCGGTCTCTGGCCCATCGGCACCCTCGGCTGGCCCGACCAGACCGATGCGCTGAAAAAATACTTCCCGACCAGCGACCTCATCACCGGCACCGACATCCTGTTCTTCTGGGTGGCGCGCATGATGATGATGCAGCTCACCGTCGTCGATCAGGTGCCGTTCAAAACCGTCTATCTGCACGGCCTCGTGCGCGACGCCAAGGGCAAGAAGATGTCGAAATCCCTCGGCAACGTCGTTGATCCGCTCGACCTCATTGACGAATTCGGCGCCGACGCCCTGCGCTTTACCAATGCGGCCATGGCGAGCCTTGGGGGCGCGCTGAAGCTCGACACCCAGCGCATCGCCGGCTACCGCAACTTTTCGACCAAGCTGTGGAACGCCTGCCGTTTCGCCGAAATGAACGAGGTGTTCCAGCCATACGGAACCCATACGGAGTCCATATCGATTCCACATGCCTCCCAGACGGCGAATAAATGGATCATCGGCGAAACCGCCAAGGTCCTGGCCGAGGTTGATGCGGCGCTCGAAAGCTACCGTTTCAACGATGCTGCCACTGCCCTTTACGCCTTTGTCTGGGGTAAGGTCTGCGACTGGTACGTGGAATTCTCCAAGCCGCTGTTCGACAGTCAGGATGCTGAAATCATTGCGGAAACCCGCGCCACCATGGCCTGGGTCCTTGATCAGTGTCTGATCCTGCTGCACCCGATCATGCCCTTCATCACAGAAGAACTCTGGGGCACGCTCGCCAAACGCGACACCATGCTGATCCACGCCGACTGGCCGACCTACACCGCCGCAGATCTGGTCGATGCGCAGGCAGACGGCGAAATGAACTGGGTCATCTCCCTGATCGACGGCGTCCGCTCTGCCCGCGCGCAAATGCACGTGCCCGCAGGCCTCAAGGTGCCCATGCTGGTCACCGACCTTGACGTCGCCGGACAGGCCGCGTGGGACCGCAACGAGGCGCTGATCAAACGCCTTGCGCGCATCGACTCCCTCGACAAAACCGACGCTTTCCCAAAAGGTTGCGTGACGGTCCCCGTCGCGGGCGGCACCTTTGGCCTGCCCCTTGCCGGCATCATCGATGTCGAGGAAGAAAAGGCCCGGCTGGAAAAAACCCTTGGCAAACTGGCCAAGGAAATCGGCGGTCTCAAGGGGCGTCTCAACAACCCCAAATTCGCCGAAAGCGCCCCGGATGAGGTGGTGGAAGAGGCCCGCGACAACCTGAATGCGCGCGAAGAAGAAGAAGCGACACTGAAAGCCGCCCTCGCCCGCCTCGCCGAACTGGGCTGATCCCCGCATTAGGCAATCGGTAACGCCTGTCTGTTAGCTCTCACTGCGCAGACAGGAACCGGCTCTGCCCGCCAGAAACGGTTCGACCCTCCTCGGGTCAGAAAAGCGCCCGCCCTCTTCCTCCCCCCTGGGCGCGGGCGCTTTTCTCTTTGCTATGTTTTCAAAAATCCAAACCCACACGCCGCGGGCCGCACCGTTACGCAACCATCACGCGCGCCAGAATCGCACCGTGAGAATCGCATAGACTGATAAAAGTTCCAATCTTCCCAATAACATGGCAATGATCAGGATCCATTTTGCTGTATCGTTCAGCCCCTGGAAATTGCCTGCCGGCCCGATCCGGTCCCCCAATCCAGGGCCGATATTGCCCAGCGCCGTCGCCGCCCCCGAAATCGCGGTGACAAAATCCAGACCCGTCATGCTCAGCGCCACGGACAACACACCCAGCGTCACCACAAAGAACACAAAGAACGAAATGACCGAGGACATCACCTCCTCATCCACCACACGCCCCTCATAACGCGGGGTAAAAATGCCGTGGGGCGATCGGATCTTTCGCAGCTGTACCCTGATTGAGGCAAATAAAAGCTGATATCGGAACACCTTGACCGAACAGGTCGTCGACCCGGCGCAGCCGCCGATCAGCCCGATGAAAAAGAACATCGCAATCAGGAACGGCCCCCAGGTCATGTAATCGACCGAGGCATAACCGGTGCCCGAAATGATCGAGGTGACGTTGAACAGCGCCTCGCGGAACGCCTGCTCGGGATGATGCGGAAAGATCTGCAGCAGCACAAAGACCATGATCAGCACCAGCACCAGCACAATCATCAGAAAGGTGCGGATCTGGCTGTCGCGAAAGATCGCCCGCTGATTGCCATTCACCATCTGCACGTACCGCACAAACGGCAGCGCGGCGAGCACCATGAACACCGAGGCGACATATTCCGCCGGTCCCGAAAACTGCGCAAAGGACGCATCGTAATTGGCAAATCCCCCCGTCGACACGGTGCTCAGCGCATGCACCACAGCATCAAAAGCATTCATTCCACAGACCAGATAGGCCAGCGCGCAACTCAGGGTGATGCTGACATAGATGGTCGAAATGCTCGAAGCGATCTGTGTCGCCCGGGGCAAGATCTTTCCCATGGTGTCAAAGGCTTCGGACCGGAAAACCTGCATGCCCCCGACCCGCAGTTCGGGCAGGAACACCATGGCCACCACGATGATGCCGATGCCCCCCAGCCACTGCAGCAGCCCGCGCCACAACAGGATGCCCTTGGGCAGCGACTCGAGCCCGGTGAACACGGTCGAGCCGGTCGTGGTCATGCCCGACATCGCCTCGAAGAACGCATCGACAAACCTCGCCTCCGTCGCTCCCAGAACAAACGGCAAGGCGCCAAAGATCGGCAGGAACACCCAGACCCCGGTGGTCAGAAGAAAGGTCTGCTGGATCGACAGCCTGTCCGGCACCGCATTGACACAGGCCAGCGCAATCAGCCCGCCGCAGAACATGGTGACGATGGCGCTTTGCGCGAAAACCGGCCATTCATCGCGCCCTTCGACGATATCCACAAGCATCGGCAACAGCATCGTGGCGCCCAGAATGGTCACAAGAAGGCCGATCACATAACAGACGGGGCGCAGATCAAACATGACGCTCAGCGTTGGCGGCGCAGCGCTCCGCTGTCAAGCCGATGCACCCAGCATCGTGGCACCCTTCAGAAATGGCAAAGCGCGCGCCCGGCTTCATCTGCCCCCAAATATCCCGGGGGAGGCTGCGCTGGTCCCGCAGGGGCCAGTGCAGACGGGGGCAGCGCCCCCGGACTTGGGATGCACCGGGCTCAGCCGACGTGGAACAGCGTCGAGAACAACTTTGGGTCCAGCGAATCGTTGGCAAAGGTGTCGCCTTCGGTCAGCACCGACACCGCATCATGGCTGTGCAGACTTTCCTGATGCGAGGCGAGAACCCGGAAATCACCCACCCGCGGATCACCCTGCAGCTGCTCGGCAAACAGCCGCGCCGCATCCTCGACAAAGATCGGATTGGCCGCGTTCAGCTCTGCAAAGGCCTGCTCGTCTTCGCGCTTGACCATGACCTGCGTCTCGGTCGGCACGGCGCGGCGGCACATGTCGATCAGATCCTCGAACCACAGGCATTCGCCCTCGTTCAGCACCACCGAGATCCGCGCCACGGACCGCTGCGAATGCGGCGTCGCCAGCTGACCGCGGGTGCGCCGCGCATGTTCCGACAGCTCCAGCGAACAGGGGCAGGTGGAGCTGTAGACATAGTCAAGATGCATGATCTTGCGCCGCACACCGTTGCTCTCGACCAGCTCCAGCGCGATGTCGTAATACTGATACCCTGACAGGCCAGAGCGCAGGCTGCTCACCTTCACCGGGAACTTGATCCGCATGTTGATGCGGGCGTCAAAGCTTTCCAGATCGGTCTTGTAATCTTCCAGAGCCGCCTCGATCACGCCAAAGCTGAAGGTCTCTTCCGCATAGACATAAAAGGAGCGCATGATCCGGGACATGTTGATGCCCTTCTTGTCCGCGTCCAAGCTGACGGTGCCGGTCACGCTCGTCTCCAGCGTCAGATCGCCATTGTCGCGCGTATGATACTGGATTGGCAGACGAAAATTCGAAATACCCACATGCTGGATCGACCTGTTCGCGCCCTTGATCAGCGCCGAAGGACCGTTTTGCAGATCCGGCAGGGTGTCCTTGTAGGCTGAGGTGACGCCAAACGCCTCGGGATATCTGCGCGACAGAACCGGATAGCTGTCCACCGGCGCATCCGGCACAAGCCGCGCCAGCACCGGATCCAGCGCTTCGATCTCGGCATCATGGGCCTTGCCGGCCCATTGCCGCAGAAGTGCAAGCGCCTGCTCCGCCTCTTCGCGGCTCGGCTTGCGATCCATCTCTGGCGTGTGAATATTCATCAGGGGGTCCCCTTGCCTCGGCATTCCATAATCACTTAGGCCTTCCTGTGACAGAATTCCATGTCGTTAAAGTAATACGAAGGAATACGTTTGACAGAGCAATCGCGGGCAGATCGGAATAAATTTCTCGCGCCCGCAACATACCGGGCTTGCGCCGTCAGGTTCTGTCCTATCAGGCGCGCCAACCCGGATCGGCACGCCTGTTGTTCTACCTGACCCGATCAAAGGCCGCAGCCTCAGACCGCGTTCAGCGCCTGCAGCACGTCATCGACCAGATCCTCGGGATCCTCAATGCCGACCGACAGACGAATCAGACCTTCGCTGATCCCCAGCGACGCGCGCACCTCTGCCGGCAGACGCTGATGCGTCGTGGTCGCCGGGTGGGTTGCAATGGATTTCGCATCACCAAGGTTGTTCGAGATCAGAATAACCTCAAGCGCGTTCAGGAACCGGAATGCAGCCGCCTTGCCCCCCTCAAGGTCAATGGCCAGCATCGTGCCACCCTTGCCCATCTGGCGCAGCATCAGCGCATGTTGCGGATGGCTCTCTAGCCCCGGATAGATCACCCGCGCGATGCCGGGCTTGCCCTCAAGTGCCTGCGCCACCTGCATTGCATTCTCGGTCTGCGCCCGCACCCGCAGGTCGATCGTCTCGATGCCCTTAAGCAGCACCCAGGCCGTAAACGGGCTCATCGAGCCACCGGTGTGCTTCATGTAAGGCTCGACCGTGCCGCGAATAAACGCCTCGGTGCCCAGGATCACGCCACCCAGCACCCGGCCCTGCCCGTCGATATGTTTGGTCGCGGAATAGATCACCACATCCGCCCCCTGCGCGATGGCATCGGAATAGACCGGCGTGGAAAACACGTTGTCCACCAGCACCAGCGCCCCCTGCGCATGGGCAATTTCCGCAACACCCGCAATGTCCACCAGCTCCAGCGCCGGGTTGGACATGGATTCAAAGAACACCGCCTTGGTGTTGGGCCGCACCGCCGCCGTCCACTGCTCCAGATCGGCGCCGTCCACAAATGTCACCTCAACCCCGAACCGCGGCAGGATGGATTCAAGGATATACAGACAGGACCCGAACAGCGCGCGGGCCGACACCACATGATCCCCGGCCTTCAGCATCGACACCAGCGCACCGTTGACTGCCGCCATACCGGACGCCGTGGCAAATCCCGCCTCGGCACCTTCCAGCATCGCGATCCGCTCTTCGAACATCCGCACCGTGGGGTTGCCGTAACGGGCATAGATATACTCATCCGGCCCGCATTCGATGAACCGCCCTTCGGCCTGTTCGGCGCTGTCATAGACAAAGCCCTGGGTGAGGAAAATCGCCTCGCTCAGCTCGCCCCACTGGCTGCGCTTCGTTCCACCATGCACCAGTTTCGTGCGCTTTTTCATTGTGCTGTCTCCCGGCCCATCGGCCACAAAAAAACCCCGTCGCGGCCAAGCGCAAGGGGGCTCCCTCGTCGTCTGACCTCTTTAGCGTGTTTTCCAAGGGTGCCCTGACCAGCGTCAGTCCGCCCCCCGAGTGGCCCGCAATCCGGTAACAAATCGCCACGCGATCCTCTTATGCGCCGTTGCGCAACGGGTCAAGACCGTCACGTTGCTGTAACCGCAGCTTCACGCGGGCTTCGTAGCCATGGGCTATCGTTCATCGACACGATTTTGCGGGGTCCGACCATGTCCTTTTTTGACAACACCTCTCGTGGGCTGTTCACCAACATGATGGGCCTCGACAGCCTGCGTCTCAGCCTGCAAGAGGCTGTGATGCGCGCCATGCCCGACAACACGCTTGAGGATGAATTCACCGAGGCGGTGCTTTTCGTGCTCTCCATCCGCCTCAACCGGCTGACCGGCGGCGCCCATGACATGACATTTTCCGCCCGCTGCCATCAGACCACGACACAGGCGCGCTTTCCGCCATCCCGGCTGATCTGGCGCGGTATGGTGGCCGTGATCGACCTTTACTGCGCCGCCTTCCGGGGCGAGGTGGCGCATTGCGAAACGGCCTGGTACAACCACTGCAGCCGGGGCACCGTAGGACAACGCCGCCAAGAACGCCCCCTTGCCCCCCAACACGAATAGGGCATGATCCGGACACCCAGATCCGGAGCACCCCCATGACATCCCCCATCGACCTCTATTACTGGCCCACGCCCAACGGCTGGAAAATCTCCATCGCGCTTGAGGAGATGGGCCTGCCCTACACAACCCACCTCATCGACATTTCGGCGGGCGACCAGATGGCCCCGGCCTTCCTCAAAGTCTCGCCCAACAACAAGATCCCCGCGATCACCGACCCCGACGGCCCGGATGGCGCGCCGATCCACATCTTTGAATCCGGCGCGATCCTGCAATACCTCGCCCGCAAGACCGGCCTGTTCTGCGGTGCCACCGAACGCGACCGGATCGCCGTCGATCAATGGCTGATGTGGCAGATGGGCGGCCTAGGACCCATGGCGGGACAGGCGCATCACTTCCTGAAATTCGCGAAACAGGACATTCCCTACGCCAAGGACCGCTATCGCGCCGAAACCGCGCGACTCTATACGGTCCTTGATCACCAGCTGTCGCAGACCGCCTATGTCGCAGGCCCCGACTACAGCATCGCCGACATGTCCATCTGGGGCTGGGCCTCTCTCTGGGAAGGGCAGCAACAGACGCTGGATGACAAACCTCACCTTGCCCGCTGGATCGACACGGTCGGCAGCCGCCCTGCGGTACAGCGTGGCCGCGCGCTCCACGCCGACAAACGCCGCGACCCGACCGCCAAACCGGCCTGACCCGGCAACAGGCACCACGCCAGACGCAAAAGCGTCACGGTGCAGTGTATAACGAGGACGGGGCCGCAAGGCCCCGGACGAGAGCACCGGCATGCGCCGCAGGCGCATTCCACCGGATCAAGCCTTCTTAAAACGGCACGTCATCGGCCGCACAGATGAATCGCGCCACAACCTTCTTCGGCCCTGACTTTTCAAAGTCGATCTCCAGCTTGTCGCCTTCGATGCCGACCACCGCGCCATAGCCGAATTTCTGGTGAAACACCCGCTCGCCCATCACATAAGACGACAGCGCATTCAGATCGATGGTCGTGTTCCGGCTTTCCTTGGGCTGGGCCACAGGCCGCGTCGACGCCCGTTCCTGCAGCCGCTTCCAGCCGGGCGAGTTGTAGACATTGGCATCCATCACCCGCTGCTCAAGCCCCGAGGACGCGCCCCCCATGCCCGCCGCCCCATAGCCACCACCATAAAGGCCGGGCGGGGTCAGCACATCCACATGTTCCTCGGGCAGCTCGTCGATAAACCGCGACGGCATTTGAGACTGCCATCGTCCAAAATAAAGACGATTGGCCACAAAGGTGATCGTGCAAAGCTCCTCCGCCCGGGTGATCCCCACATAGGCCAGCCGCCGCTCTTCCTCCAACCCCTTCACGCCGCTCTCATCCATGGACCGCTGAGACGGAAGAAAGCCTTCCTCCCAGCCGGGCAGAAACACGGCGGAAAACTCCAGCCCCTTGGCCGCGTGCAGCGTCATGATCGAGATCTTTTCGCCGACATCCTCGGTGCTGTTGTCCATGATCAGGCTGACGTGTTCCAGAAACCCCTGAAGGTTCTCGAACTTTTCTAGCGCCACGACCAGTTCCTTGAGGTTCTCCAGCCGCCCCGGCGCCTCGATCGTCTTGTCACTCTGCCACATGGCGGTATAGCCGCTCTCGTCCAGAATGATCTCGGCCAGCTCCATATGGTTGATCTCGGGGGGGCCGTATTCGTATTGCGGACCCTCAGCGCCATCGTCCAGCACATCCTCGTCGCCCAGCCCCACGGGCCGCACCGGACCGCGCAGCTTGGCATTCCAGCGCGCCAGCCCCTCGACCAGCTTGCGCAGCTCGGACCCGCCCTTGCCCTTGATCAGCCCCTGATCCACCGCCAGCCGCGCGCCTTCGACCAGCGACACGCCCGCCGCCCGCGCCGTCACCTGAATGGTCTGCTGCGCCTTGTCGCCAAGACCCCGCTTGGGCGTGTTCACAATCCGCTCAAACGCCAGATCATCCTCGGGCGAAATCACCAGCCGGAAATAGGCCATCGCATCGCGGATTTCCAACCGCTCATAGAATCGCGGCCCGCCGATCACCCGGTAGGGCAGCCCAATGGTCAGGAACCGGTCCTCGAACGCACGCATCTGATGTGAGGCGCGCACAAGGATCGCCATCTCGTCCAGCGAATAGCCCCGCATCCCGCGGGTGCCCGACTGAATCGATTCGACCTCTTCGCCGATCCAGCGCGCCTCTTCCTCGCCGTCCCAATGGCCGATCAGCCGGACCTTCTCGCCATCCGGCACCTCGGTCCACAGCTCCTTGCCCAGCCGGCCGCTGTTGCCCTTGATCACCCCCGACGCCGCCTTAAGGATATGCGGGGTCGAGCGATAATTCTGCTCCAGCCGCACCACATGCGCGCCGGGAAAATCCTTTTCGAACCGCAGGATATTGCCCACCTCGGCGCCGCGCCAGCCATAGATCGACTGATCGTCATCCCCCACGCAGCAGATGTTCTTGTGTGACGCCGCCAGCAGCCGCAGCCACAGATACTGCGCGACGTTCGTATCCTGATATTCGTCGACAAGGATGTATTTGAACCAGCGCTGATACTGCTCAAGCACATCGGGATGCGTCTGAAAGATCACCACCATATGCAGCAGCAGATCGCCGAAATCGACGGCGTTCAGCTCGCGCAGCCGCAACTGATAGGCGGCATACAGCTTGGGTCCCTTGTCGTTATAGGCCCCCGCATCCGCCGCAGGCACCTTGTCCGGCGTCAGCGCGCGGTTCTTCCATCCGTCGATGATGTTGGCGAGCAACCGCGGCGGCCAGCGCTTTTCGTCGATCCCCTCGGCCCTGATCAGCTGTTTCAGCAGGCGGATCTGGTCATCAGTGTCCAGAATCGTAAAAGTCGACTTCAGCCCCACCAGCTCGGCATGACGGCGCAGCAGCTTGACGCAGATCGAATGGAAGGTGCCCAGCCAGCGCACCCCATCCGCCGTCCCGCCCAGCAGACGGCCCACACGTTCCTTCATCTCGCGCGCGGCCTTGTTGGTAAAGGTCACCGCCAGAATCTCGTCCTGGCGCGCGCGCCGCGTGTGCAGCAGATGCGCAATCCGCGCGGTCAGCGCCTTGGTCTTGCCCGTGCCGGCGCCCGCCAGCATCAGCACAGGGCCATCCATCGTCTCGACCGCGAGCCGCTGCTCGGGGTTCAGCTCATTCAGATAGGGCGCGGGCCGGGCGGCCATGGCACGCGCGGACAGCGAAGCGCCTTCAAAGGCGTCCATTTCATCGAAACTGCTCATACCCGACAAGATAGCGCCCCCGCGCCCCGAGATAAAGCCATGTTCAGGAATTGTTCCCAAGCCCCGGCAAAGAAAATCCGAACGCCCCCGCAGCAGCGCGCAAGCACCCTTGCAGCCCCCCGCGCAACCCGCCAATCATGCGCCATGGACATGAACAGCCGCTATCCCGCCATCGCCGACCTGCGCGCCCGCGCCCGTCACCGCATCCCCCGCTTTGTCTGGGAATACCTCGATTCGGCCACCGGCACCGAAGCCACCCAGCGCCGCAACCGCACAGCGCTCGACCGCGTGTTGTTCACGCCCTCCATCCTGCACGGAGAGATCGCGTCGGACCTCACCACGCCCTTGCTGGGCGAATCACATCCCCTGCCGGTGGGCATCTCGCCGCTTGGCATGTCGGGTCTGATCTGGCCTGATGCGGAAAAGCTGCTGGCCCGCGCCGCAACCCATGCGGGCATTCCCTACGGCCTTTCGACCGTCGCCACCCAAACGCCGGAAACCATCGGCCCCCTGACCAATGGCAAGGGCTGGTTCCAACTTTATCCGCCGCGCGATACCGACATCCGCAAGGACATGCTGCGCCGCGCCCGCGAGTCGGGCTTTTCCACGCTGGTCCTCACCGTCGATGTGCCCGTCGCCTCGCGCCGCGAACGCCAGCTGCGCGGCGGGCTGATGCAACCACCCCGCCTGACCCCGCGCCTGCTGGCACAGGTCGCGCTGCGCCCCGCATGGGCCATCGGCACCGCGCAACTGGGCATGCCGCACATGCGCACACTCGACGCCTACGCCAGCAACACAGGCTCCACCGACTCAACCGCCCATGTGGGATACCTCCTGCGCACCTCACCCGACTGGGACTACCTCACATGGCTGCGCGACCACTGGGATGGCCCGCTTGTGGTCAAGGGCGTGCTCAACCCCGATGACGTGCCCCGCCTTGAACAGGCCGGTGTCGATGCGATCTGGGTCAGCAACCATGCCGGGCGTCAGTTTGACGCCGCCCCGGCCAGCATTGACGTCCTGCCCGCCATCCGCGCCGCCACCACCCTGCCGCTGATCTTTGACAGCGGGATCGAAGGCGGGCTCGATATCCTGCGCGCCATCGCACAGGGCGCGGATTTTGTCATGCTGGGCCGCGCCTTTCACTATGCGCTCGCAGCACTCGGCGCCGACGGCCCCGCCCATCTGATCGACATCCTGTCACGCGACATGACCGCCAACCTCGGCCAGCTTGGTGTGGCGCGCGCCACGGATCTGCGCGGACGCGCCCACCTCGTCTAGTTCGGGCGCCGCAAAAAAAGGCATCCGTTCGGGCAATGGGGACCTACCCGTTTCGGCCAGTTGTTAACCCTAGATTTCTTGCGTAACCTTCGGGCAATCCTCATTCTCAGGAAGACCCACATGCCCGAATTCAAAAAGATCCTCATTGCGAACCGTGGCGAAATTGCCATCCGCATCATGCGCGCTGCCAATGAAATGGGCAAAAAAACCGTTGCGGTCTTTGCCGAAGAGGACAAGCTGGGCCTCCACCGCTTCAAGGCAGACGAATCCTATCGCATCGGCGAAGGTCTGGGGCCGGTCGCGGCCTATCTGAGCATTCCGGAAATCATCCGCGTGGCCAAAGCCTCTGGCGCCGACGCGATCCACCCAGGCTATGGCCTGCTGTCCGAAAACCCCGATTTTGTTGATGCCTGCGACGCGGCCGGGATCACCTTTATCGGCCCCAAGGCCAAGACCATGCGCCAGCTGGGCGACAAAGCCAGCGCCCGCCGCGTCGCGGTCGAGGCAGGCGTGCCCGTCATCCCCGCAACCGAGGTGCTGGGCGACGACATGGCCGCGATCAAGAAAGAGGCGGCCGAGGTCGGCTATCCCCTGATGCTCAAGGCGTCCTGGGGCGGCGGCGGGCGCGGCATGCGCCCGATCATGTCCGAGAAAGAGCTTGAGGAAAAAGTTCGCGAAGGTCGGCGCGAGGCCAAGGCCGCCTTTGGCAATGACGAAGGCTACCTTGAGAAAATGATCATGCGCGCCCGCCATGTCGAGGTGCAGATCCTTGGCGACAGCCATGGCCAGATCTACCATCTGTTCGAGCGCGACTGCTCTGTGCAGCGCCGCAACCAGAAGGTCGTCGAACGCGCCCCCGCCCCCTACCTGAGCGAGGCCCAGCGCGAGGAGATCTGCGAACTCGGCCGCAAGATCTGCGCCCATGTGAATTACGAATGCGCCGGCACCGTCGAATTCCTGATGGATATGGACGACGGCAATTTCTACTTCATCGAGGTGAACCCCCGCGTTCAGGTCGAACACACCGTCACCGAAGAAGTGACCGGCATCGACATCGTGCAGGCCCAGATCATGATTGCCGAGGGCAAGTCCCTGGCAGAAGCGACCGGCAAGGCCAGCCAGTATGACATCCGCCTGACCGGCCACGCCCTGCAGACCCGCATCACCACCGAGGACCCGCAGAACAACTTCATCCCCGATTATGGCCGCCTGACCGCCTATCGCTCCGCCACCGGCATGGGCATCCGTCTGGACGGCGGCACCGCCTATGCGGGCGGCGTCATCACCCGCTATTATGACTCGCTTCTGGTCAAGATCACCGCCAAGGCGCAGACCCCGGAAAAGGCGATTGCCCGCATGGACCGCGCCCTGCGCGAATTCCGCATCCGGGGTGTGTCCACCAACATCGCCTTTGTGGAAAACCTGCTCAAGCATCCGACCTTCCTGAACAACCAGTACCACACCAAGTTCATCGACGAGACGCCCGAGCTGTTTCACTTCAAGAAACGCCGCGACCGGGGCACCAAGGTGCTGACCTACATCGCCGATATCACCGTGAACGGCCACCCCGAGGTCGAGGGCCGCGCCCTGCCCATGGCCGATCTGAAAAACCCCAAGGCCCCCGTCGCGCGCAGTGAAGAGATCGCCAAAGGCACCCGCAATCTGCTTGAGGAAAAAGGCCCGCAGGCCGTGGCCGACTGGATGGCCGCCCAGAAACAGGTGCTGATCACCGACACCACCATGCGCGACGGCCACCAGTCGCTGCTCGCCACCCGCATGCGCTCGATCGACATGATCAAGGCAGCCCCGGCCTACGCCGCCAACCTGCCACAGCTCTTCAGCGTCGAATGCTGGGGCGGCGCGACCTTTGACGTGGCCTACCGCTTTTTGCAGGAATGCCCATGGCAGCGCCTGCGCGACATCCGCGCCAAACTGCCCAACGTCATGACCCAGATGCTGCTGCGCGGTTCGAACGGCGTCGGCTACACCGTCTATCCCGACAACGTGGTGCAGGCCTTTGTCAAACGCGCCGCCGAATCGGGTGTCGATGTCTTCCGCGTCTTTGACTCGCTCAACTGGGTGGAAAACATGCGCGTCTCGATGGATGCCGTGCTGGAAACCAACAAGATCCTCGAAGGCTCCATCTGCTACACCGGCGATATCCTCGACCCCGACCGCGCAAAATATTCGCTGAAATACTATGTCGAGATGGGCAAGGAACTGAAGGCCGCCGGTTCCCACATCCTCGGCCTCAAGGATATGGCGGGCCTGTTGAAACCCTCTGCCGCCGGACCACTGGTCAAGGCGCTGAAGGAAGAGGTCGGCCTGCCGATCCACTTCCACACCCATGACACTTCGGGCGCCGGGATCGCCTCGATCATGGCCGCCGCCGCGGCGGGCGTGGACGCGGTTGATGCCGCGATGGATGCGCTCTCGGGCAACACCAGCCAGCCGACGCTGGGTTCCGTGGTCGAGGCGCTGCGCTTTACCGAACGCGACACCGGGCTCGACATGTCCGCGATCCGCGACATGTCGACCTACTGGGAACAGGTGCGCATGCAATATGCGGCGTTCGAATCCGCCATGCAGGCCCCCGCGTCAGAGGTCTATCTGCACGAAATGCCCGGCGGTCAGTTCACCAACCTGCGCGCCCAGGCACGTTCGCTGGGGCTCGAAGAGAAATGGCCCGAAATCGCCAAGACCTACGCCGATGTGAACCAGATGTTCGGCGATATCGTCAAGGTGACGCCCTCGTCAAAGGTTGTCGGGGACATGGCGCTGATGATGGTCTCTCAGGGCCTGACCCGTGCGCAGGTCGAAGACCCCAAAAGCGACGTCAGCTTTCCTGATTCGGTCATCGACATGATGCGCGGCAACCTCGGCCAGCCTCCGGGCGGCTTCCCCAAGGGCATCGTCAAAAAGGTGCTGAAGGGCGAAAAGCCAAACACTGAACGCCCCGGCAAACATGTGCCCGCCGCCGATCTGGAAAAGATCCGCGCCGATGTGAGCAAAGAGATGGAGGGCAAAGAGGTCGATGACGAGGATCTGATGGGCTACCTCATGTATCCCAAGGTGTTTCTCGATTACATGGGCCGCCACCGCACCTACGGCCCTGTCCGGGTGCTGCCGACCAAAACCTTCTTTTACGGCATGGAACCGGGCGAAGAGATCACCGCCGAAATCGACCCCGGCAAGATCATGGAGATTCGCCTGCAGACCATCGGCGAGACACAGGAAGACGGCGAAGCGCGGGTGTTCTTTGAACTCAACGGCCAGCCCCGCACCATCCGCGTGCCCAACCGCAAGGCAAAAGCGTCTTCGGTCGCACGCCCCAAGGCAGAGGCCGGCAATTCCAACCACATTGGCGCCCCGATGCCCGGTGTGGTGGCAACCGTGGCCGCAAAGACCGGCCAGAAGGTGAAAGAGGGCGATCTGCTGCTGACGATCGAGGCGATGAAGATGGAAACCGGCCTGCACGCCGAACGCGACGCGGTGATCAAGGCTGTGCATGTGCAGGCAGGTGGCCAGATCGACGCCAAGGATCTGCTGATAGAGCTGGAATAAAGCCGCCTTTCAGGCACCATCGCTGTGACCGGGGGCAAGCGTTCCGGTCGCGGCAGACTCACCCTGCACCCGGATCAGCGGCGGCACGCAACTTTTCCTGCTTCGCGCAAATTTCCTCTTGCAGCGCCCGCGTCTTGCGACTAAATCCGCCACACCATCGGTAAGCGGGCGTAGCTCAGGGGTAGAGCATAACCTTGCCAAGGTTAGGGTCGGGCGTTCGAATCGCCTCGCCCGCTCCAATGGTGACGAAACGACTGAAGCGCGGGCGTAGCTCAGGGGTAGAGCATAACCTTGCCAAGGTTAGGGTCGGGCGTTCGAATCGCCTCGCCCGCTCCAGTCGGACGATAATAAAAACAAGGCCGCCCTCAGGGGCGGCTTTTGTTTTTTCCAACCGCGCCGCAGATTAGTGTCTTGCCCGCCGCCCCCCCTGTGGATAAGAACGAAGACGGAACGCCTCGAAGATGTTATTCTTCGGTTGCGCAAGCGGCCCGCAACGGGTTTTATCCGCCAAAAGAGGGCCTGCAAAATGCTGACATCGGTGGAACTTTGCGCAGGCGCAGGCGGACAGGCTCTTGGCCTGGAAAAGGCCGGTTTCGATCACGCCGCCCTCGTGGAAATCGACCACCACTGCTGCAACACCCTGCGCCACAACCGCCCCGAATGGAACGTCCTCGAAGAAGACATGCGCCTGTTCCGCGAACAGGCCAAGTCGTTCAGGGGGCTTGATCTTCTGGCCGGTGGCCTGCCCTGCCCGCCGTTTTCCGTCGCGGGCAAGCAGCTTGGCGAACAGGACGAACGCAACCTTTTCAACGATGCCATCGACATCATCGACGCCGCCCGCCCCCGTGCCGTGATGATCGAAAACGTGCGCGGCTTTCTCGACGCGGTCTTTCACGACTACCGTGAAAAGCTCAAAGGCCAGCTCGACAAGCTTGGCTATCGCACCGACTGGCGCCTGCTGAATGCGTCGGATTACGGCGTGCCGCAGCTGCGCCCCCGCGTGGTGATCGTCGCCATCCAGAAATCCCGCGCCGATCTGTTCCAGTGGCCCGATCCCAACCCGCACAACCCGCCCACCGTGGGCGAAACCCTGCGCGACCTCATGGCCGAACGCGGCTGGCGCGGGGCCGATGACTGGGCGGCCAAGGCGGACGAGATTGCCCCGACCATCGTTGGCGGCTCCAAAAAACACGGCGGCCCCGACCTTGGCCCGACCCGTGCGCGCGCCGCATGGGCAACGCTTGGGGTCGAGGGTCGCACCATCGCCCCCGAGGCGCCAGATCCGTTTCACAACGGCATGCCGCGCCTGACCGTACCCATGGTCGCCCGCATTCAGGGCTTCCCAGATGACTGGCACTTTACCGGCGCAAAAACCAACGCCTATCGTCAGGTCGGCAACGCCTTTCCGCCCCCCGTGGCGCAGGCCGTCTCGACCCAGATTTCCCGCGCCCTGCGCAAACGCGTGCTGCGCAGCGTCCGCGCCTGACCTCGGTCGCGCGCCCCCATGAAGAAAACCCTTCCCTCCAGCCTCGTGACCCCGGACCACCCGGATCACCCGCTGCTGCACGCCCTGGCGGACGACATCACCCGCCGCGCGGGCGGTGCTGCCACATTGGCCGAGGCCTTTCCCGCCATGCTGCGCCGCTGCATCGACGATGTGATCATGACGCCCAAGACCGGGCGCAGGTCCTATGACGAGCTGGAAAAGACCGAAAAGACCTATATCGGCACCCGGGTCGAGATCGAACTGCGCGCCCTGCTGCGCCTGTCACGCGGGCGGCTCGACACGGTCATTCTGGGCCATGATGTGGACATCAAGAACACCATGGGCAGCAACTGGATGATCCCGACAGAGGCGGTCAATCACCCCTGCCTGCTGGTCGCCGCGGACGAATCGCGCGCCATGTGCTACCTCGGCCTGATCGTGGCGCGCCCCGACTATCTGACAGTTGGCCAGAACAAGGATGCCAAGAAATCCATTTCGGCCAATGGCTTCGCCCATATCCTCTGGCTGCTCTGTCACCAGCCCTACCCAGCCAATTTCTGGCGCAACGTACCGCCCGCGACCGTGACCCACATCTTTGCAGGCAGCACCGGCAATCAGCGCATGGCCACCCTGTTTCGCGAAATCACCGGCCAGCCGATCACCCGCGACGTGGTCGAGGCGGTCGCCCAGCAACAGGATTTCATGCGCCGCATCCGTTCGGACAAGGGGCGCGGTGCACGCGATCATCTGGCCGAGGAGGGCATCCTGCTGCTCTCGGGCCATTACGACGCGCCGCTGATCAAGGCGCTGCACCTGCCCGCCTGCACCGGCAGCGAATTCATCTCGTATCAGCCGCAGACACAGGCAGAGGCCGATCTCGCCCTGCGCACCGGCGCCCCCCTCTGCTGGCCCCCCCGACAAAGCAGGCTGGACCTCTGATCCGGTTCTGAAACGACCGCCGTCGATCTAGAGCAAAGGATCACCCCAGCACCCGGACCAGAGTCAAGCCGAAGGCCCCGATCCTGTCCCGCCCTAAAACGCCTTGAACGTCAGCGTCGTCAGCGTGCGTTCCAGCCCCTTGATCCCGCTCATGTGCTCGTTGATGAAATGGCCCACATCCTGCCCCTCGGGCACGTAGAGCTTGACCAGCAGGTCATAATCGCCACTTGTCGAATACAATTCGGAATGGATTTCGCGCAGGGCAATCTCTTCGGCCACCGAATAGGTGGTGCCGGGGGTGCAGCGGATCTGGACAAAGACGCAGGTGGTCATGGAAGGCTCCTAATTCTGTGCGCAAAAGCTGGCACAGCCACCCCGCCCGCACAATCGCAAAACGTGCCGCCCCCCTTGGCCCGACCGCCCGCGCCGCCTATAAGCCCTTCGAACGCCACAAACTGGCAGGAGAGCCCCATGCGCACCGCGACCGTCACCCGCGCCACATCCGAGACCGAGATCACTGTCGAGATCAACCTCGACGGCACCGGGAGCTATGACAACCAGACCGGCATCGGCTTCTTTGACCACATGCTGGACCAGCTGTCGCGCCACGCGCTGATCGACATGACCGTGCGTGCCAAGGGCGATCTGCACATCGACGACCACCACACGGTCGAAGACACCGGCATTGCGCTCGGTCAGGCACTGGTCAAGGCTCTGGGCGACAAGACAGGCATCCGCCGCTACGGGTCCTGCCTGCTGCCCATGGATGACGCACAGGTGCGCTGTGCGCTCGACCTCTCTGCGCGGCCCTTCCTGATCTGGAATGTGCCCATGCCCAGCCCAAAGATCGGCACGTTTGACACCGAACTGGTGCGCGAATTCTTTCAGGCGCTCAGCACCCATGGCGGCATCACCCTGCACATCGACCTCCTGCACGGCTTCAACAGCCACCACATCGCCGAGGCCACGTTCAAATCCGTGGCCCGTGCCCTGCGCGAAGCCGTCGAAACCGACCCCCGCACAGCGCAGGCCATCCCCTCGACCAAAGGCGCGCTCTAACCCCGCGCCCCCACTGACACTACAGGATCAAGGCACCCCATGCTGACAGCCATCATCGACTACGAAAGCGGCAATCTGCACTCCTGCCAAAAGGCCTTTGAACGCATGGCGGCGGAAACTGGCGCCGGGTCGGTCATCGTCACCACCGACGCCGATGTGGTGGCAAAGGCCGACCGCATCGTCCTGCCCGGCGACGGCGCCTTTCCCGCCTGCGCCACCGCCCTGCGCGGCGACAGCGGCCTCTACAACGCTATGGTCGAAGCGGTCGAGGTCAAGGCCCGCCCCTTCCTCGGCATCTGCGTCGGCATGCAGCTCATGGCCCGCAAGGGGCATGAATACACCGAAACCGACGGTCTGGGCTGGATCGACGGAGAGGTCATGCACATCGCGCCCAAGGACCGCTCCTTCAAGGTGCCGCATATGGGCTGGAACGATCTGGTCCTGAACCACCCGCACCCGGTGCTGGACGGCATCAAGACCGGCGATCACGCCTATTTCGTGCATTCCTACCAGATCCGCATGGCCGACATGACCCAGCGCATCGCCCATGTGGACTATGCCGAGGAAATCACCGCCATCGTCGGACGCGACAACATGCTGGGCCTGCAGTTCCACCCGGAAAAATCCGCCGACAACGGCCTGCGCATGATCGCCAACTTCCTGAAATGGAAACCCTGAGGTCAGATAGGGGATAGGATGGGCCTGAGCGTCAGATCATGACCCGGAGTGCCTCTGCGCAAGGAGAAGCCACCGTTCGTCATAGTGCGAAGAACGGCGGCTCTGAGTCCAGAATAAAAGATGCTGCGCCATCAAGACATGTCTGGTTTTTGGGTCTGCTGGAGCGAAATCGTAATTTCCACCTAATTGTTCGAGGCCCGCGAATGAGCCACGAGCGCATTTGCATGTCCGTGACCGAGCCCATGTTCAGACTTAAGCCAAGCAACCGTCTCCATGTGCTTCTCTTCGGGTCTGGCTGAGATCAGGTCGAGCCAATGCTGAACCGGCTTGCCGTAAGTCTTCTCGATAGAAGGGAAATAGGACGCGGGGCCTTTGACCTTCTCTTCCATGAAATGGTTCCTCTAAAGTCGATACACTCTATCGCAGAATACCGGAACACACGGCAAAGCCACAACCGTCTAGTTGGGAGATGTCCCATAGTGGAGCAAGCGCAGCAACCAATGCGCCAAATAGCTTCGTTAGAACCAAACTTATTGACGCCTTTCTATTTACGAAAGCCGACATTGGCAAAATCGCAGCGAAAGTCCCCATTTTCCGCACCCCCGACCTTGGCGCAAGAAGCGCTGAAAGGCCGGTCTGGCGAGGATATTCGTGACGTTTGAGCAACCTCACGTGCCACGCAAACCCGACTCCCAGCCACACGGTTTCCATACGCAATCCATACGGTTTCCATATCGCGTTTTTGCTGTAATGCCAAAGGCTTGAACATGAAAAAGGGGCCGACACAGCACTGTCGGCCCCCGTATGGGCGATGGACGCGCCCGCGACGTTCAGATCTAGTTAACCCGCTGCCAGGTCTGCTTGGAACACAGCAGCCCGCCCAGCACGCAGCCCGACAATTTCACCGTATTGCCGTCCAGCTGCATCTTGCCCATGTAGATCTTGTCATTCGACGGGCGCCAGACCTTGCCCTCATAGGCGCCGTTGCCCTGTGGCACCATGTTGATCACCAGCACCTTGCCGATATTGGGGGATTTGTATTCGCCCGACGCGTTGAACGTGCGCTCAATCGTCCCGCAAATCATTGTGCCACAAGGCTTTAGCCCCACCAGCGCATAACTCCCGTCATCAGGCTCGGTCTGCCATGTGCCCTCGATCGGGTCCGCCCAGACCGCCCCGGCACACAGGCTCAGCGTCAGAACAATCGCACTCAGTCTCTTCATGTCTCAACTCCTCCCAAAGTCCTCTCACCAACCATGCGAACAGGCCGCATTCCGATCAAGTCTGACGTCAGGTCGCGTTGCATCTGTCGTTCCGTCATGCAAAACACGCAGCAGATATTTCAGGGAAAGCTGCGCATGATCCTCTACCCCGCCATCGACCTCAAGGATGGTCAGGCCGTCCGCCTTCTGCGCGGCGACATGGAAAAATCCACTGTTTTCAACGATAAGCCCGCCGATCAGGCCCGTGCCTTTGCCGATGCGGGCTGTGAATGGCTGCATCTCGTCGACCTCAACGGCGCGTTTGCCGGAACGCCGGTCAATGGCGACGCGGTCGATGCCATCCTCGCCGCCTGCCCCGGCATCCCCGCCCAGCTGGGCGGCGGCATCCGCGACATGGCCACAATCGAGGCCTGGCTGACCAAGGGCCTCGCCCGGGTGATTCTGGGCACCGTCGCTGTGGAAAACCCTGACCTCGTGCGCGAAGCCGCCCGCGCCTTTCCCGGTCAGGTCGCCGTCGGAATCGACGCCCGCGACGGTCGTGTGGCAACCAAAGGCTGGGCCACGGAAACCGACGTGATGGTCACAGACCTCGCCAAATCCTTCGAAGATGCAGGCGTCGCCGCCATCATCTACACCGACATCAACCGCGACGGCGCCATGCAGGGCCCCAACATCCCCGCGACCGAGGCTCTGGCCCGCGCCGTCACCATCCCCGTCATCGCCTCGGGGGGTGTCAGCTCTCTGGCCGACCTCACCGCCCTGCGCGACACCGGCGTGATCTCGGGCGCCATCTCAGGCCGCGCCCTCTATGACGGCGCCCTTGACCTGCGTGCTGCGCTGAAGGCCCTCCAGAGCGCATGAACCGGGTCTTTGCGGCGCTGGTGTTCGGCCCGATCCTGCTCTGGATCCTGTGCATCGCCGCCGTGATGATCCTCTCCGGCCCCTTCGGCTGCACCATCCACGAGGGCTTTGCCAATCCCTGCCTCGTCTGGGGCACGGATCAGTCCGAAAATGCCTATACCTTCGGCATGCTGGGCGCATGGGGGCCGCTCTTCTTCGGTCCGCTTGTGATGGGCGTCGCGATGCTCTGGGGCATCTTCGCGCTGATCCGCCGCGCACGACGCTAGCCCCCGACCCGCGCAGGCAGGAAAATCACCCGCCGTTTCAAACGATTGCCGCACAAGGCACAGCCGCCTCTGGCATCACCGGCCATTCCCGCCTAAAAGGTGATCAAACACCAACTGAACGGCGGCCCCATGCTCAAGACCCGCATCATCCCCTGCCTCGACGTGGCCGACGGCCGCGTGGTCAAAGGCGTGAATTTTGTCGATCTGCGCGACGCAGGCGACCCCGTCGATGCCGCCCGCGCCTATGACGCCGCCGGCGCAGACGAGATCTGCTTTCTCGACATCAACGCAACCCACGAAAACCGCGGCACCATGTTCGACGTGGTCACCCGCACCGCTGAGCAATGCTTCATCCCCCTCACCGTCGGCGGCGGTGTGCGCACGGTGGCGGATGTCCGTGCACTGCTGCTCGCGGGCGCTGACAAGGTCAGCTTCAATTCGGCGGCCGTCGCCAACCCCGACGTGGTGACCGAGGCAGCAGACCAGTTCGGCAGCCAGTGCATCGTCGTTGCCATCGACGCCAAGACCGTGGCCCCCGGCAAGTGGGAGGTTTTCACGCATGGCGGCCGCCGCGCCACCGGCATCGACGCTGTGGACTTTGCCATGACCATGACAGCCAAGGGCGCCGGGGAAATCCTGCTCACCTCGATGGACAAGGATGGCACCCGCTCGGGCTTCAACCTTCCCCTGACCCGCGCGATCAGCGATGCGGTCAGCGTCCCCGTCATCGCGTCCGGGGGCGTCGGCACGCTTGATCACCTGGTCGAAGGCGTAACCGAAGGGGGCGCAAGCGCGGTCCTCGCCGCCTCCATCTTCCACTTCGGCGACTTCACCATCGCCGAGGCCAAGGCGCATATGCAGGCGGCCGGCGTGCCGATGCGCCTGTCATGACCCTCGACGACCTTGCCGAAACAATCGCCCAGCGCGCAAATGCTGATCCAGACAGCAGCTGGACCGCGAAGTTGCTGGCCAAGGGTCCGGAAAAATGCGCCGAAAAGTTTGGCGAAGAGGCGATCGAGGCGATCATCGAAGCCGTCAAAGGCGACCGCACCCGCCTCACCTGCGAAGCGGCGGATGTGCTCTTTCACCTGCTGGTCATGCTGCAGTCCCGCGACGTCCCGCTCGCTGACGTCATGGCAGAACTCGAACGCCGCCAGGGCACCTCGGGGCTCGCCGAAAAGGCTGCCCGTCCCGCGTCCTGAGCCTGCCTTCATCTGCCCTCAAATATCCCGGGGAGCGCGAGGGGCTGGCCCCTCGTTGCGACATGCCCACCCACACAACCCCTTGAACCGATAAAACACCGGATGGGACGGCGGGCGGGGCGCCTTTCGGCCCTGCCGAAACAGCGCCGCATGCTGTCACAGCTTTGACGAAATCACACCGGTTGCAAAACCACCCATGCGCAGTTCACCGAACAGCCGCTGATATTCGATCTTGGGACAGCGGTTCTGGATCACATCCACCCCACGCGCCTCGGCTACCGCCGCCGCCGCCGCATGCTCCACACCAATCTGCATCCATATCGTGCGCAGCCCCTCCAGCACCTCCAGCGCCTCGTGGACCACCCCCGGCACCGCCTCTGAGCGGCGGAAGATATCCACCATATCCACCAGCTCGGAAATGTCGCTCAGCGACGCCCGCACCTCCTGCCCGAACAGCCTCTCGCCCGCATGGCCCGGATTGACCGGGATCACCTTGTACCCTTTCAGCGACAGATAGCGCGCCACGTAGTAAGACGGGCGAACCGGGTTCATAGACACGCCGACAACCGCGATCACCTTGGTGCGCGTCAGGATGTCCTTGAGAAAGGGATCGGAAATGCTCATACCCGCACGCTACACTGCCCGCGCAGAAGAAAGCAGAATAAAAAAGCGCCCAAGGAAACCTTGGGCGCCAGTGTGGAACGAGGGACAGTGAAGGTGTCGCAGGGGTTCCAGTCCTGCGATCCTGATAAGCAGATAGGCTCAGATGCCACAGTTTAAAGCCGTGTAAAGAAATTGTGAACAAAAGTCTTGCCTTTTCTCATATGGCAATGTCCATTTCTCGCCCCTCCTCCCGCTGCACCGACTCGTGCAGATGTTCCGACGGATCCAACCCCACCTTGCGTGCGCCCCGCAGCAGGAACAGTTTCCCAACCCCGGCCCATCCCCCGATCGACGGCGCCGTTGCGTCGCAGGGGAACCGCGCTCTCCAGCCTTCGGGCAGGGGCAGGCCCCGCATCTCCAGCTTGCCCAGCATCCAGACCAACGACAGGTTCGAAAGCCCCCGCGCCGCGCTGAATCCCCCCAGTTGCCCACCCACATCGCCATGGGTGCCCGGGAACCACAGCTGCTCCACCGTCCCGGTCCAGCCCGGCGGGCACTGCCACAGCACAGGCGCATAGACACGGCGGCGTTCGTTCAGCGCCAGCGCATGATAGCCAAACCGGATCGAGCGCCCCAGTTCATGGTTGTGAAAGGCATGGCCATCCTGCACCATCCGCCACAGCAGTGGCACCCGCAGCCCCAGCGCTTTGACTGTGTCCCAGACACCCACCATCTCGATCATCGTTTCGGGATGGCAATACAGCCGGGCAAAGGCGCGGGCCGCCGTCCCGCCGGGATCCATCTGATACAGGCGATAGATCTGGCGAATGTTGCTTTCGGTCGCCGCATCGCGCCGGATCAGCCCGATCCGGTCGATTATCCCGGCCAAAGATCGTACCGCATAGGCCCCGCGCGAATATCCCATCAGGAAAATCCGATCCCCGGGCCTGTAATGCGAGGCAAGATAGCCATAGGCGCGCCGGATCTGTCGGTTGATCCCACGCCCCAGCATCACATCCACGGTTGCGCCCCAGTCCGGCCATTGCAGACCGGCCTCGTAATAGACCGTCACCGACCCGCCCTGTTCGCGCAGCAGCCGATAGGTCAGACCGGCATTGGTCTCTTCCCCCGGGGTTATGGACGACAATGTGCCGTCCAGAATGATCACGTGATCGCGCGGGCCACGCGCGGCAGACAAAGTGGAATGGCGAGAGGCAAAGCGCCCCGCGAGCCATCCCAGCGCCTTGTCACTCAGCCGCGATCTGACCATCCTGCATCATGTCCCAAACACGTTGTGGCGTGAACGGCATATCCGCCTGCCGCACGCCACGATCCCACAGCGCGTCCTGCACCGCATTGGACACGGCGGCAAGCGCGCCAACCGTACCCGCCTCACCACAACCCTTCATCCCCATGGGATTGGCCGTCGACGGCACCACCTCGGTCGAAAAGTGGATCATCGGCACGTCATCCGCCCGGGGCATGGCGTAATCCATGAAACTGGCTGACAGCAGCTGGCCGGTTTCGTCATAGACCACACGTTCCTGCAGCGCCTGACCGATGCCCTGGACCACACCGCCATGCACCTGCCCCTCGGCCAGCATCGGATTGATCAGATTGCCGAAATCATCCACCACCGTATAACGCTCCACGCTCACGCGGCCGGTGTCCGGGTCAATCTCGACCTCAGCGATATGGGCACCATTGGGATAGGACCGCCCGGGCAGTTGCGCGGTTGCCTTGTGGCTCAGCAAATCCATGCGCCCGGCGGCCCGGGCCATCTCGGCCACCTCCAGCATGGTCGGGGTCAGGTTGGACCCTTCGGCACGGAACCGTTCATCGTCAAAGCGGACCTGATCCGCAGGCACACCCATATCATCCGCCAGAAAGGCAGAGAATTTCTCGACAATCTGAGAGACCGCCGTCAGCGTCACGTTGGTCTGCACCGTGACCGACCGGGATCCGCCGGTGCCGCCACCCTGGGCGATCAGGTCACTGTCGCCCTGCACTACACGGATACGCTCTGCCGGAATGCCGGTCTGATCCGAAAGGAACTGGGCATAAACGGTTTCGTGCCCCTGCCCGTTGGATTGTGTCCCCACATAAATCACGGCGCTTCCATCCTCCTCGAACGTGACTTGCACGTTCTCACTAGGAGAGCCCAAAATGCTTTCGATATAGTAACACAGCCCCTGGCCGCGCAGCTTTCCCGCCTTCTGCGACGCCGCCTTGCGGGCCGCGTATCCGGCGCGATCCGCCGTCTGCGCGGCGCGGTCCAGCACTCGCGCAAATTCACCCACATCATAGGTTTCCCCCACAAGCGTGGTGAAGGGAAACTGGTCCGGACGGATGAAATTCGCCTTGCGCAGCTCCCAGGGATCAACACCCAGTTCACGCGCGGCACGATCCATGACACGTTCCAGCACATAGATCGCCTCGGGGCGGCCTGCCCCGCGATAGGCATCGACCTGCGTCGTGTTGGTGTAGATGCCGTCGACCTGAATGAACATCGTAGGAATGTCGTAAACCCCGGGAAGAACCCGCGAAAACAGCTGTGTCTGGATCAGCTGGGCAAAATTCGAGTTATATGCGCCCAGATTGCTGACCGTCTGCAGCCGGTAGCCGGTGATACGGTTGTCCGCGTCAAAGGCCAGCTCGGCCTGCGTGACCAGATCGCGCCCGGCATTGTCGCTCAGCATCGCCTCGCCCCGGTCGGACATCCAGCGCACCGGACGCCCCAGCGCCCGCGCCGCCTGAGCACAGACAAAATACTCAGGGTACGGCATCCCTTTCATGCCGAACCCACCCCCCACATCCGGGTTGGTGACGCGCACATTGTCCGGCGCAAGCCCCAGCATGTCGACCAGGTTCTGCTTGAGACCCCAAACCCCCTGCCCGCCAAAGGCCAGATGCAACCGGCTGCCATCCCATTCGGCGTAACAGCCGCGCGGCTCCATGGAATTCACGATGATCCGGTTGTCACCGACCTCAAGGCTGACGGTGCGCGCCGCCGCCGCAAAGGCCGCATCGGTCGCCTCCTTGTCACCCAGCGCCCAGTCGAACGCCTTGTTGTTGGGCGCCTCGGGGTGGATCGCCGCGCCGCCCACGGCAAGGTCAACATGCACCGGCAAGTCGTCATAATCGAATGCGATCAGCTCGGCCGCATCGCGCGCCTGCTGCAGCGTGTCGGCAAAGATCATGGCAATCGCCTCACCGACAAAGCGCACGCGCCCGCGCGCCAGCAGCGGACGTTCCGGCGCCGCCCCCATGCTACCATCCTGATTCTTGGCCACGGTCGCGCCCATACCCAGTTTCATGCCCGCATCCAGCAGATCCTGCGCGGTCAGCACCAGATGCACGCCCTCTGCGGCCTGTGCCTCGGATACGTCGAGCGTGGTGATCTCGCCATGTGCCACGGATGAGCGCAGTACATAGCCGTGCAGTGCCCCTTCGGGCGCGATGTCGTCCACATAGCGCCCATGCCCGGTCAGCAGGCGCGTATCCTCGACCCGCTTGACCGCTTGGCTCTTGCCGAATTTATCCATGACCCGTTCCCTCAGACCTATCCGCGTTAGGCGGGACAGTAGCCTGCCCGGTCAGGGTGTCCAGAGGGCGCGGATCAAAGACGCCTCAGTCCTCGTCGGACTTCTCCGTGCCGTAACGCTTGAACAATCCGCCTTGGGTGAAGAAAAAGCCAAAGATGATCGCGCTCAGTCCGAAAGTCTTGAAGTAGACCCATGTTTCCGTGCTCATCGTGCGCCAGATCACCTCGTTCGCAACCGCCAGCGCAAAGAACAGCGCGCAGACCCGCTTGGTCAGCAGCATCCAGCCCTCGTGCTCCAGCGGCATGAGCCCGTCCATCGCGAATCTCAGATAGCTTTGCCCGCGCAGCAGCCCAAAGCCCAGAATGCCGGCGAACAGCAGATAGATCAGCGTCGGCTTCATCTTGAAGAACCGCTCGTCATTCAGCCAGACCGACAGTCCGCCAAACACCGTGACCAGTATCACTGTGACAACCTGCATCCGGCTCAGCTTGCCCGTCAGCGCCCAAAGCGCGGCTGTCGATGCCATCAGAACCGGGATGAACCCCGCCGTCACCAGGATAAACCCTTCATATTCCGTCCCGCCGATCAGAAAACTGCGGTCCTTGAGCCAGAGATAGGCCACAAAGAACAACAGGATCGGTCCAAGTTCCAGCGCGGTTTTCAGGGTCGGATTGATCTTGCGTTCTGCCATGGGGGCCTCCGTTTCGCGTACCTTATGGGGGGGTTATCCAGAGAACTCAACAATCACCGCACCCAGTGCAATCAGCGACATCAGGGCAATACGTCGCGGCCCGACGGTTTCCTTGAGCACGAGCCAGCCGATGAGCGCGGCAAAGACCGTCGAGGTCTCGCGCAGCACCGCCGCCTCACCCACTTTATCCAGCCGGGTGGCCAGCATGATCGAGCCGAAACTGCCAAAGGCGATCACACCGCCCGCCACGCCCCGCAGCATCAGCGGTGCAAGCGTGGGGCGGTCTTGCATCTGCCGCCAGCGGTGAGCGGCATAAAACGGCAGCACGATGCCGTCGATCACGAAGAACCAGGCGAGAAAGGTGAACGGATCCGCCGTCGCCCGAATTCCATAGGCGTCATAGGTGGTGTAAAGCGCCACGAAGAGCCCGGTGACAAAGGCAAGCCCCAGGGCCGCCATCAGCGTATCGCGCTGGGGCTGCAGATAGATCATGTTGTAGACGGCAAGGCCGAAGATGCCCGACAGCAGCACGCCCACACCAACCCATTGCATCGGCTGGAACACCTCGCCGAACAGGAAATAGGCTCCGATCACCGCAAACAACGGCCCAGTCCCGCGCACCACCGGATAGACCACCGTATAGGCGCCCTTGGTATAGGCCATGGCCTGCAGGCATTTGTAGGAGATGTGAATCAACCAGACCACGGCAAAGATCGGCCACATATGCGGCTCGGGCCAGGGCACGACAAACAGCGCGACGGGCAGCGCCATGACAAAGACGCTGGCATCAATCGCGCCGCGTGTGAGCCAGGGATCGTGCCGCCCCTTTTGCAACGCGCCAAACACCGCATGCAGGAAAGCCGCCGTGATGGCGAGGATCAGGGCCAGATCATGCCCCGCTTCGGTGCCCTCGAGCGAGAGGAGCCAAGCACTCACTTGCAGGCTTTCTGAATTTTGATAGGGCGGAGCCGGAGGGCCAGCCCTCCGGACCTCCCGGGATATTTAGGGGCAGATGAAAGGGGTGAAGAGAAAGAGGGCGGTCGCTTCATTCGGTGTCGAGGCCTGTCAGTGCAGCGGCGAATTCCTCGGGGTCGAAGGCCTGCAGATCGTCGATCTGTTCGCCCACTCCGATGGCATGGATCGGCAGGCCAAACTTGTCCGCAAGCGCCACCAGCACGCCCCCCCGGGCCGTGCCGTCGAGTTTGGTCATCACGAGGCCAGAGACATTGGCAAGTTTCTGGAAGGTTTCGACCTGGCGCAGGGCGTTCTGGCCAGTCGTGGCATCCAGCACCAGCAGCGTGTTGTGCGGGGCGTCGGGATCTTTTTTGCGGATCACGCGCACGATCTTGGCCAGTTCCTCCATCAGATCGGCGCGGTTCTGCAGCCGTCCGGCAGTGTCGATCATCAGAAGGTCCGCGCCATCGGCCTGCGCCTTGGTCATCGCCTCGAAGGCGAGGCTGGCGGGGTCCGATCCTTCGGGCGCGGTCAGCACCGGCACGCCGGCGCGGTCGCCCCAGACCTGCAACTGTTCCACAGCGGCGGCGCGGAAGGTATCGCCTGCGGCAATCACCACGGATTTGCCCGCAGCACGGAACTGTGCGGCGAGTTTGCCGATGGTCGTCGTCTTGCCCGACCCGTTCACCCCCACAACCAGCACCACCTGCGGCTTGGTGGGATAGAGCGGCATGGGCTTGGCGACCGACTCCATGATCCTGGCAACTTCGGCGGCGAGCAGTTGCTTGATTTCGCGGGTCGAGACTTTGCGTCCCATCCGACCTTCGGCCATATTGGCGGTGACGCGCAGGGCGGTGTCGACACCCATGTCGGCGGCAATCAGCAGCTCTTCGATCTGTTCCAGCATCGCGTCATCCAGCGTGCGGCGCAGGACCGGCGCGCCATCGCCGCGCTTGAACAGCCGTCCCAGAACGCCGCCGCCGCTGCGCCCCGGATTGGTGGCCAGCTCGTGTGGTGGGCTTGCGGGTGTTTCAGGTCTGGCGCCGGACAGCTCTTGGGGTGGCGGGGTCAGGCGCGCCGCGGGCTGCGGCATCGGATCGCTGGGGGCCGGGACGCTGGGC
>NZ_AWWI01000132.1 GCF_002760615.1 Puniceibacterium antarcticum
GGGGGGGGCGCATGATCTTTCCATCGATACCATTGGCAGGCAGGCGAATGGAACATTCGCCGAGAGGCCGGGTGCGCATATTTGTGGCGACCACGCCGGTTGATTTCAGAAAAGGTCACGACGGGCTGGCGGCCATGGTGCAGACCGTACTCCGCAAAGATCCGTTCACTGGGACAGTGTTCCTGTTCCGGGCCAAGCGTATGGATCGATTGAAGCTTTTGTATTGGGACGGGACCGGCCTTGCGATGGCTTACAAGCGGCTCGAGGATACGACCTTCACCTGGTCCCACTGCCCGGCAGGCGATTTGCAAAGCAAATCTGCCGAGAGGGGGCGATCAAAGATGGAATAATGGCGCTGAATCACGCGCAATGTGAGGCACTGTTTTCCGGGCTGGCCCCCTCTCGGCGATGCAGGCATCGCCTGCAGGTCAACGGGTCAGTAAATACGCGGACCACCTTCCGTTATATCGCCAAAGTCAGATCCTGGCCCGTTCCGGTATCGACATCCATAGGTCGACGCTGGCGGATTGGGGTGAAGGGCGTCCCGGAAACATGGCAGTGGCATGTTTCCGCCGTGAACGGGCGGAGCCCCGGACGGTGTGGCGGCCTTTCACCTGGGTCCGGTGGCAGATTCGGCTGGCCGAGCACCTGAAGACGTCCACGAAGCTGTTCATGCCCTCTCGGCAGCATGCTGCGCATGCGCCTGCCGGGGAATAGACGAAACGACGGCCCCGGTCCTCGATCCCGGCCGCGGTCGGACGAAAACCGGCTACCTCTGGGCCTTGGCGCGTGACGACAGGGCGTCGCACCAAAGGTGCGTCTCCGGCGCAAAGGGTGGCGATGACCCGCCCGGCGTTGTCTATTTCTACGCCCCTGATCGCCGCGGCGAAAACGCCGAGAAGTTGCTCAAGGGGTTGAATGGCACACTGCAACTCCCCTCTCATCGATACTTCGTATCGACTGCCGGGCAGCGGACGGCTACCAAGGCTACAACCGGTTGACGCGCTCTGACCGCAAGAACGGCGATCCAATCATTGTCGCACATTGCTGGGCGCACATGCGCCGCAAGCTCAAGGAAGTCTTCGATCGCGACGGTGTCGTGCTGGAAGCACGCCTTGGGCGTGACGATCGCGGCCGAGGTCCTACGTCAGATCGCCGAAATCTATGCCGTCGAGAAAGACATCCGCGGCACGTCTTCAGGTCAGCGTCTGTCTGCTCGGCAGGCGCGATCTGCTCCATTGGTCGAAGCCCTCGGAATCTGGCTGAAATTGCAGCGCCTGAGCATCTCGGCAAAACCGCGCCTCGGCGAGAAGCTCGCTTACATCCATCGCCATTGGGATGGATTGCAGACCTTCCTGACGGACGGACGCGTCGAGATCGACTCCAACTAGGTCGAGAATTTGGTCCAGTCGATTGCTCTGAACAGAAAAAACGCATTCTTCGCCGGATCGGACGA
>NZ_AWWI01000133.1 GCF_002760615.1 Puniceibacterium antarcticum
TGCGCAGCGCCTCGCCGCCCTGTCCGTCGCCCATGTCGATTGCCCTGTGTCCGGCGGCGTCGCGGGCGCGCAGGCCGGGACGCTGGCCCTGATGGCCGGGGGCGACGCGGAGGTGATCGACCGGATCGCCGCCGTCATGAGGCCCCTAGGCCGCCTGACCCATGTCGGGCCCTCCGGCGCAGGTCAGGTCTGCAAACTGGCCAACCAGCAAATCGTCGCTATCACCATCGGCGCGGTGTCCGAGGCGATGATCCTGGTTGAGGCTGGCGGCGCCGACCGCGCGAAATTCCGCGATGCGATCCGGGGTGGCTTTGCCGAAAGCCGCATCCTCGACCTGCACGGCGCCCGCATGATCGAGCGTGACTTCACCGCCGGCGGCCCCGCGCACCTGCAGCTCAAAGACCTCAAGGCCGTCGCCGCCCTCGCGGAGCAGACCGGCCTGACATTGCCGCTGACCGAAAGCGTCCACGCCGCCTTCGACGCCTTTGTCGCCGCCGGCCATGGCGAGTCCGATCACAGCGGCCTGCTGCTGCATCTTGAGACCCTGAATCCGTCGCCTGACTGGAAGGACGATCAATGACATTACCATACGATAGCGCACCCCGCCGCCTGCGCTCGCAAGACTGGTTCGACAACCCCGACCACGCCGACATGACCGCGCTCTATCTCGAACGGTTCATGAATTACGGCACGACGCCGGAGGAACTGCGCTCCGGCAAGCCGATCATCGGCATCGCGCAATCGGGCAGCGACCTCAACCCCTGCAACCGCCACCATCTGGACCTTGCCAAGCGTGTGCGCGACGGTATCCGAGATGCGGGCGGAATTCCGATCGAATTCCCCTCGCATCCTCTGTTTGAAAACTGCAAGCGCCCGACCGCCGCGCTCGACCGCAACCTTGCCTATCTGGGTCTGGTCGAGCTGCTGTTCGGCTATCCCTTCGACGGCGTCGTGCTGACCACGGGTTGCGACAAGACCACGCCGTCGGCCATCATGGCGGCGGCGACGGTGGACCTGCCCGCCATCGTGCTGTCTGGCGGCCCGATGCTGGACGGCTGGCACGAAGGCAAGCTGGTCGGCTCCGGTACCGTGATCTGGCAATCGCGCCGCAAGTTGGCCGCCGGAGAGATCACCCGCGAGGAATTTCTGGAAACCGCGCTGGATTCCGCGCCCTCCATCGGCCATTGCAACACCATGGGCACCGCCTCGACCATGAACGCCATGGCCGAAGCGCTCGGGATGTCACTGACCGGCTGCGCCGCCATTCCTGCGGCGTACCGCGAACGCGGCCAAATCGCCTATCGCACGGGCAGACGCGCGGTCGAACTGGTGCAGCAGGACATCCGCCCGTCGCATATCCTGACCCGCGCGGCGTTTCTGAACGCGATCCGCGTCAACTCGGCCATTGGCGGGTCGACCAACGCGCAGCCGCACCTGATGGCCATGGCACGCCATGCCGGGGCTGAGCTGACGTCCGAAGACTGGCAGACCTACGGCTACGACATCCCGCTGCTAGCCAACGTCCAGCCCGCCGGCGCCTATCTGGGCGAACGGTTCCACCGCGCCGGAGGCGTCCCTGCGATCATGTCCGAACTGCTACTGGCCGGGCAACTCGACGGCGATTGCCTGACCGTTACGGGCCAGTCGGTGGCCGAAAACCTGACCGGGCGCACCAGCACCGACCGCGAGGTCATCAAGTCCTTCCAGGCCCCGATGATGCAGCGTGCCGGGTTTCTGGTGCTCAGCGGCAATCTGTTCGATTTCGCCATCATGAAGACCAGCGCGATTTCTGAGGACTTCCGCACCCGCTACCTCTCGCGTCCCGGCAGCGAGAATATATTTGAGGGCATCGCCTTCGTCTTTGACGGGTCCGAGGATTACCACGTTCGCATCAACGACTCCGCGCTGGACATCGACGAGACTTCGATCTTAGTGATGCGTGGCGCAGGGCCGCTCGGCTGGCCCGGCTCGGCCGAGGTGGTTAACATGCAGCCGCCCGACCGCCTGATCAGGCGCGGCATCCGCAGCCTGCCGACCATCGGCGATGGGCGTCAGTCCGGCACCGCGGACAGCCCCTCGATCCTGAACGCCTCGCCGGAAAGCGCGGCGGGGGGCGGGCTGGCTTGGCTGCGCACCGGCGACAAGATCCGCATCGACCTCGGGCAGGCTCAATGCAACATGCTGGTTGGTGACGACGAGATCAACCGCCGCAAGGCCGAGGGCCTGCCCGAGGTCCGCGCCTCCGCCACGCCATGGCAGCGGATTTACCGCAATACCGTCACGCAACTGGACGAGGGCGCAGGCATCCGCGGCGCTGACGACTTCCAGCGCATCAGCCAAGCGCTGCCCCGGCACAATCACTGACCCGGGCGAAGTGGGGCTGGCCTGGCCCTGCGCATCACCGGTCCCGAGACCGCCGCAATATCAACACGATACCGACGTGTTTGGTGTTGTCATGTTAACGGGTATGAGGTTGCTGGTGCATTGATTTGGGCGTGTTGGGTGTCGATGCAGAGACAGAAAATCAGCGACAAGTACCACTGGTTTCTGCCGCAGATCATCTCTCACCTCGTTTGGCTCTACGCACTGTTCAACTTGAGCCTGCGCGAGGCTGAAGAGGTGATGCTGGAACATCAGGTTGATGTTTCGTACGATTCGATCCGACGCTGGACCGTCAAGTTCGGCCCTCTGATTGCCCACACCCTGCGGCGGCGGCCGCGTCCCGGCGATGTCTGGCATCTGGACGAAGTCGTTTTGAAGATCGCGGGCCGATCCTCGTATTCGTCTTCGCACATGTCGCAAAGGTCCGCCCCGGACCAGTCTTCACCGCGGCGATACACTTCGTGCTCGCAACGCTCGTGGTCATCGTCTTACTCGAAATCTTTCCGGTTCTTACCGCCGGTCTGTGGCAACTTCTCGAATGACGAGACCCACTGATAAACTAGGAGTTATCCATGTCCCCTATCTTTGACCTCACAGGCAAATGCGCCCTCGTCACCGGCTCGAGCCAAGGCATTGGCTTCGCTCTGTCCCGCGGTCTGGCGGAACACGGCGCCACGGTCGTGTTGAACGGCCGTACAGAGAGCAAGCTCGAAGAAGCTGCAAGCACACTGCGCAGCGACGGTCTAGAGGTGAAGATCGCCGTCTTCGATGTGACCGACCCCGAGGCAGTCCGGAAGGCTGTTGCACGTATCGAAAGCGAGGTCGGCCCGATCGACATCCTGATCAATAATGCCGGCATGCAGTACCGAGCCCCGCTGGAAGACTTCCCCGAAGAAGAATGGTCTCGGCTGATGCGCACGAATGTCGACAGCGTCTTTTACGTGGGCAAGGCGGTAGCAAAAGGCATGATCGCGCGCGGTACAGGCCGGATCATCAACATCGCCTCAGTGCAGGCAGAACTCGCCCGGCCCGGCATCGCTCCCTACACGGCCACGAAGGGCGCGGTGCGCAATCTTACCCGCGGCATGTCCACCGATTGGGCAAAGCACGGCATTCGTGTCAACGCGCTCGCGCCAGGTTACTTCAAGACACCACTCAACAAGGCCTTGGTCGAAGATCCGCAATTCACGGAATGGCTTGAAAAGCGCACACCTGCAGGCCGCTGGGGACAGGTCGAGGAGCTTGTCGGAACGGCTGTATTTCTCTCGAGCGAAGCGGCCTCCTTCCTCACCGGCCAAACGATTTTCGTGGATGGCGGGCTATCTTCGAGCGTTTGACGCCGACGCGACCATGTCAATCTTGAGCAGGGAACGCGACGAGGTCGGTGTAAGACAAGAATAGGTTTGTTAAACATCTACGGGCGCAGGTTCAAGGTAATGGAGCTGACGGCGACACAGGTGCCATTCGGCCAACTCGTCGCGACGACGATCATGATGGTGCCGATGATTTCTGTGATCGACAGACCTTGGAGGCTGCCGGTGCCTGGTCTTGCAGTGATGGTGTCGATTCTGGCGCTGGCTATCGTCTCCACGGCCTTGGCTTATTGGTTTTTTTCCGCATCCACGCATCTGCCGGAGCGGTGAACGTCGCACTTTTTACACTTCTCGTCCCTTTCAGCGCGATCCTGTTAGGCACACTCACACGTTGCTGCCGCTGGACGACTGCCTCTACTCCCTGCAGCCATCCATACCGCATCTGACGCGTTCAGCGCTGCATATTGCGTCTGTGAAAGCGATCCCCCGGATCGTTTTCTGACCCTCCCCACCTTCAGCGTCACCGCATTTCCCGGCTGCCTGACGTGGAAGGCGACAAGCCGAAGCGCCAGAAGTTCAAACGCTACCCCATTGGCTTCTTTCACATCCACTGCCCGGCAGTGCATGTTTACATGCACGAGAGGGGGCATCGTCGAGATGCAGACCGCTGAAGGCAAGCTTTACATAGTGGCGCTTTCGTCGGCATCTGCGCCCATGACACATCGGGCCGCGGCACACCTGCGGATTTTCCGTTCTTTTCCTACGAAGGCGTCCAGAGCCAGTGGGCAACCACTGATGGCCGAAGTCCGATTGAAGAATGTGACCAAAAGGTTCGTGGCCGTGACCGTGATTCCCGACCTCAGCGTGACTGTTCCGGATGGGTCGTTCACCGCGCTCGTCGGTCCTTCGGGATGCGGAAAGTCTACGCTGTTGCGCATTATAGCGGGACTCGAGACGCCAAGCGATGGCGCGGTTGCCTTGGAGCTGAATGCCAGCGCTGTGATCCTTGTTCACAATCACCCTTCGGGTGATCCGACGCCCAGTCTGAGGATATCGAAATGACGGAAAAGCTTCGCTTTGCCTGCGAAGCCATTGACGTGACCATTCATGACCATGTGATCATCGGCGAAGACCCTGAAACATCGTTTAGAGGCCAAGGTCTGCTCTAGCCGTTTTTCCTCGATCCAGTTGCCTATCGGCGGTGCCTGGACACTCGGTGGTCATGTCCTTCAATCAAGCGCATTTTTCGGGATCGCCATTCGGGGGCATCGATCAGTGCAGCGCGACAATCAAAGTGAGAGTCCAGGGTCAATCAGGATGAGAACGCGGGTTTTGGGGCACGTAGGGAGGGCGTAGCCCGACCGGAGGGGCCCCCAAACCGCGTTTCGCCCGTAATGGGCGGTCTGCCGGTCGTGACCGGTTCAGGTACAAGGCGATCTTGCCATGTTTGGGAGATCGTTCATGCCGGGCCGCCATGTCACTGATCAACAGACGAGGCTCTTCATGACGCTCAGAAAAACCCAACCCGTTCCCGTTCCCGTTGCCGCCGCTAGGGCTGGTCTCAGCCAGGCGACCGGCTATCGCCTGCAAGCCGATCCGATCCTACCCTCCCACAAGAAGCCTCGGCGGGGCAGGCGTCGCCCGGACCCGCTTTCGGACATTTTCGACACCGAGGTTCTGCCTCTGCTGAAGTCGTCCCCTGGTCCGCGGCCGGTTGCGATCTTCGAAGAACTTCTGCGCCGATACCCTGATTTGAGTGCCGACATACGGCGCACGCTGGAACGGCGGATACGGGCATGGCGTGCTGACACGCAGCATCCCCATGTCCATTTGACGGTACGCACAATCGGTCAGGACGGAGAGCGTCTGAACCTGCGCAAGGCCGACCTGCAGCATCTGCGCGACACCTTTGCCGAAAAGCTGCGACAGCGGGGGATCGAGGCGGAATCAACCCCGCGCCACGCCCGTAGCAAAACCCGAAAGGGTGAGGCGACGCCGGTCTACAAAATCCGCCAGCGCGGCAGGCGCCCACTGGCGGATGCCCGCAAGGAACGGCAGGTGCAGCGCGAGTTGAAAGACAACGCGGGTCAGCTGGCGCAAAAGCCGTGGGATGATGCCCTGGTGGCGCGTCGTAATCGCGTGATTACAAACCTACGGCAATGCCGCGCGGGTTCTGGCGGCCTCTGACGATCCCGCAGACCGCGAACTGGCTGAGGCCACCCAGAGATTCACTGCACGGCTGACCGATACCACAACACAACGCCTGCAGATGGCGCAATCGCTGGATCAGGGCGGGCAGGGTCGGGCTCAGCCCTCGCGCGACGGGAAGGATCGTGGTGATTCAAGGCCAGAGGTGTCCTGGGAGCGCGAAAGGGGCAGCGGCAAGGATCGGGAGCGGTGAAGGGCGCAGCGGCGTCATTGATTGCACAAAAGATTTGGCCGTCCGGTGGGGCGCAACATCCGAGCATGCAAGCTGGCGCTACTCAGTCACGATCACGCTCAGGCGCCAGTTTGGCGGAAGCCGACCCACGGAAGGCCGCTCACGCGCTCGATGATGCTGCAGGCCGTTCGACCGGCAGCAACGCGCAGAGAACGGACCGTGCAAACTTGCAAATTGCCGTCGCCCATCTTGATGTGATCGGCCCAGACCAGCCACTCTAGCCGGTCTGTCGCTGGGATGTAGCGTTTTCGCATTGCGGCCATTCGCGCAGGCCGCAGCATTTTACCTGCTAGAACGATGGTCTGCGGACACATCGGACATATACGCGTTCAGGGAAACCTGTAGCACTGGCGCATTTCGGTATCGATTTCGTCGCAGGTCATTTCAGTCGTCGACACGAGGCGTAGTGTAGCGACGCCGTTTACGGTTGAAGCAGAATGAAGTCGTATCCAAGCCGTATCTGCCCTGCTGGAAAGACGGACTATTCCGCTGCCATCACCTGCTCAACATCGGATTGCGCATCGTACCGAGACCATTTCAGATCGCCACGATAGCGCCAAGCCAGCTTGCCCTCGTCATCCATGGCGATCAGGTGAAGCCAACCGTTGTCGAAAAGCGCGCGCACCTCTGGATGCCGTTCCAGGATGTCGGACATGGCCTCGCGAGGGGCTTCGACGATCACGGACAGGCGCAGCGGATCGTGTTGGAAGTCGCGTCCGTCATGAACGGACTGCCATGGCAAACCCGGCCGAGGGGCCCCGTTGTTACCTTCCAGAACGCCGATACCACCCACCACATTGTGCAGCAATTTGTTACCGCCACCGAACAGGTCGGGAGCAACGGTGGAGCCGTAATACTGAAGGCTGATCCAGCTGGCGACGACCACGGGAGCCGTGATGATCAATTCGAGAACGCCGAACCCCTCATCGCGACGCCAATCGTAGGTGTGCAGGAAGGCCTGACCGCCCAGGTCCGCACCTTCGGTGCGGTGCCGCGGAGCAGCCACAAAGGCACGGCATCCGGCCAGCCCCCATTCGGGGCGTGTTTCGGCCCAGTCCCTCGCCCGATTTGCGACCGCCACAGCGCCGGAGGCTCGTGGCAGACGTTGTGCGCGTTCTGCACGGGCGAGGTTTCCGGCTGCTGCAAGCCACGTCTTGAGTTCTGCGAGGCCGTTGATCGGTTTTCCCGGCGGGACGTCCTGTCCAAACAGGGTCACCTGATCGGTCGTCGTATGATGCAAGGCGGGCAAAAACACCGTGTCCGAAGGGATTTCGATCCCGTTTTTCCGCAACCCCAGCTGGACGTCAGGATCATTCAGCAGGCCTGCCAGAAGCCGGGCATTCACGTCCCCGGCGTAGCCGCCACACGCGCCACATTGCAGCGCGCTTTCGTGCGGATTGTTGGTGACGTCGGCCCCGTGGCCAGCCAACAGAACAACCCGGGCAAAATTATCGGTGAGCGACATGGCTGTCAGGACCGACTTCGCCATCCCAACGCGCGCTTCAAGGTCTATTGTCGGGTCCAGCATGGGAGCGGGTTCCGGCGCGGCCTTGCCGCCCAGAGCCCATGAATCCCGAACGAGCTTCCCTGCGTAGAGCGGCCCTGCGGCCTCGACGAAGGCGAATGACGATACGGCAGCCAGCTTGAACCGACCCCACGCGCGCTTTGCTCGCGCTGTGTAGCGACGGTTGTGATCGGCCTTGTCGGATTCGGCGGCCCGCGAGGTCACCCCTGGGTTGAGAAGCACAGGGCCGCGCAGTTCGCTCATATCCGAGCCGGCGGCTTTGTGAGCGCTAGCCAACCCGAAAAATCCCGCAAAACCGATCGTTTCGATGCTTTCGTCCTGCGATTCCAGTGCGCGGCGAAACACCTCAGATCTGACGTCGATACAGAACGCGGCTTGCACGTTGGGACGCCCCTTGGCGATGCGCGGCTTCCCGGCGCGCAGCTTATCGGCCAGCTTGCGCTGTTGTGCCATTTCTGCCGCGTCCTGGAGGACCGCATCAACGACAAGTGCCTTTGACGGGGTGATAGGGGTTTGATGCGCGGCGATCGTTTCGGTCCAACGCTCTGCGATTTGATCCTTGTAAAGGTCGAACAGCGCTTCGTCGAACATCATGCGGATCGCCAACAGTTCGGTCACTGTGTTGTCCTGTTGTCCGTCCAATTCGGCCTGCCACAAAAGATAGCGCCCGTATTGCGCCCATCCGCCCAGCGTCATGAGCCAGCGATGGAACGCGGTCGTCGCGGCAGCGCTTGTCACGACGAGTTTCTCCGAAGCGCGGCCTATGGCGCGCCAATGCGACCGGTCCGTTGCGGCGACGAAACCACAAAAGCCGGTCAGCCCGTGGATTTCGGGCGTCAGATCGCGCGCGGCGAAGTCCCGCCACGCCCTGAATGGGCCTTCGGCGGTGTCCTGCGGCCAAAACGCCTGTCCTTGGTCAAAATGACTGGCGGCCCATGCGCCAATCCGGTCTTCGATTAGCCCCGGCCAATCAATGCCTGAAACTTCCGCCGCCAGCTCTGCCACGGTGGGAAGAGCCTTTGGCGCAAGGATGTCTTCTTTCAGAGCGGCTTTGACCTCTTGCAGGTTGGGTGCGTTGAAGTGTCTTTTGACAGCAACCAATGCATCCTGCAGATCCGCTTCGGTGATTTCACCTGCGTCCAGCTTCCGGGCCCAATGTGCGCGAAGCGGTGTAATCCGTGCGCCCGCGACCCGCGCCAGGCGCGCGGCGGTGATCGCCAACGTCTCCCCTGTCTGGCCAAGGAACGGATTCACCGCGACATTGGCAGAAAGCGGGAACAGCGGCGGGATCGCCTTGGCGGCAGTGTTGGCCCCGGAGACAAGTTCCAACAGAGCGGCGGGGTAGGATTCGAGTTTTGCAAACATGGGAGGTCTTCCTTTCAGGCTACGGACCGCTTGGACCATCCGTCCAGAAGCTTGTCGAAGATCGCATTGGCGTAGAGACCGTTGGTCAGGTGAACGCGCAGCCCGGCTGCGGCGGGGTGAGAGGCCCAGAGCGGGAATGTCGCCTGGGCCACCGCGACCAGGCCAAAGCTCAGAAGCGCAAGAATGATCAGCGCCCATTCCAAGGGGCCAGGGGCTGGCGTCGGAGGCAGGCTGCCCGCGGTTAGGTGCAGGGTCAGGACCTGAAGCGCGAAATAACTGACCGAAGTGACCAGTGCATATTTCACGGTGCGTCGCATCAACGCGCGCGGGGCGGCATCGGCAAATCCCTGCGCCAGCATATAGGCCACGCCAAAGATCAGGATCACGCCCAAGGCGATGGCCTGGATGGATTTTCCATTGAACCCTATTATGGCACCGACAAGGCCGTAGATCACGATCGCACACGCAAAGGCCTGCAGGACGTTGCGCGCACTGGGCACTGCAATCGGGCCGGGGCGTCTGATCGCGGCGACATTGCGCACGGCCTCACCTGAACTGAGGAATGCGTGTGCCTTGTAGAGCGAGTGCGCCACGATATGGAGCAAGGCCAGTGGGAACAGCGCCAGTCCGCATTGCATGATCATGAAGGCCATCTGCGCGATGGTTGACCATGCCAGCGACGTCTTGACCGCAGACTGGGTCAGCATCACCACGCCACCGAACAGCGCGGTAAAACCGCCGAGCATGACCAGGAACGCCATGACGCCCGGCGCCAAAAGCATCACATCCGCGAACCGGATCAAGAGAAACCCGCCCGCATTGATCACACCCGCATGCAGCAGGGCGGAGACCGGCGTAGGCGCCTCCATCACTTCGGTGAGCCAGCCGTGCACCGGGAACTGCGCCGATGTCAGCAGGGCCGAAATGGCGATCAGAAGGGCGGCAACCGTGGTCGGCCAAGTGGCATCGACTGTCGCGAGGATGGTTTCGATGTCGGTTGTACCGGTGGCGGCAATCAACAGGATCATCGCACCAGCCAAAGCGGCCTCGCTTGCCCGTGCGACCAGCGCTTTCTTACGAGCGGCCCGCCGCGCCGTTGCCCGCTCCGGATAAAACAGGAGCAGCCGGTTCAGGGAAAGGCTGGTCAGCGTCCAGGCGGCAAAGAGCTGCAAAAAATTGCCCGCCATGACCAGAAGAAGAACGGCGGCAAGTGTCACGGACATCCAGGCGGTGAACGCGCCCTGGCGGGCCTCGCCATCCATGTAGGTCCTGGAATATCGCAGTACGACCCAGCCGATGAAGCTGACCAGCACCATCATCACCGCGCTTACCACGTCGAGCCTTACCGACAGGCCAACGCCATAGTGCCCGATCAAGGCCGACGTGCCTGGGCCTTTCATCACGACAAGCATCGCAGCCACCGCCGCAACCACGAATGCACAGAACGCGGCGGCCTCGGTCAGTTTCGGCACCTGCCCGGGGCGCCTTCCGGGGTGTCGCGCGGCGTAGAGGGCTGCCAATAGAAGCAGGAGCGGACTGAAGAGAGGCACGAAGAAATAGGCCATGATCGGAATCCTTTGATTTTCAGTGTCAAAGACGTTCGACCTTGATTAGGCGAGAAGGATCGGCGATAAAAATTCATTGTTCTTTCGATATCGTTCTAATAAATGGAACGTTATGCCGCTGAATTACCATCATCTGCGATATTTCTGGGCCGTTGCGCACGACGGAAACCTCACGCGCACGGCACAACGTTTGAACCTGTCACAGTCCGCCCTGTCGGTTCAGATCAAGCAATTGGAAGAACGCCTTGGCCATGCGCTTTTCGAACGGCGCGGACGACAACTGCTGCTGACGGAAGCCGGGCGGATCACGCTGGATCACGCGGACGCCATTTTTTCCACGGGGCAAGAGCTTGTCGCCACGCTCACCAGCACGGTTCAAAACCGCAAGGCGCTCCGCGTGGGCGCGCTCGCGACCTTGTCACGCAATTTTCAGATCGGCTTTCTCAAACCGATCCTGTTTCGCTCCGATGTCGAGATCATCCTGCGCTCGGGCAGTCCGACCGAATTGCTTGAAGGCTTGGGAACGCTCAATCTCGACCTGGTGCTGATGAACCGCCCGCCGCCAAACGACAGTCTGACGCCTTACGAAACGCATCAGATTGGCGAGCAGGACGTCAGCATCGTTGGTCCGCCAGAGCGGCTTGATCCGGGTTGTTCGATCAAGCAACTTCTGCTGACCCAGCCTTTTATCCTGCCCACGACCGACAGCAGCGTGCGCACCGCTTTCGACGCCATGGCCAGCCGTCTGTCCGTGCGCCCGCAAATCGCGGCCGAGGTCGACGACATGGCGATGATGCGTCTTTTGGCACGTGAAGGTATCGGGCTTGCGCTGGTCGCCCCGATCGTCGTGAAAGACGAGTTGAACTCAGGTCAGCTCAAGGAAGCCGAAGAGCACCCTCGGATCAAGGAAACCTTCTTCGCCGTCACACTGCGGCGCCGGTTCCCGAACCCCTTGGTTCAGGACCTCCTCTATCAGAGTGTCGATTCCGTGTTCTTGTCTTGAAGGACAAACCTGCAAGAAATCCGCAAGGTGCCAAGGGCGGTTCCACCCGCAGCGTCCAGCAAATTCTTGTGTTTTGGTTTTGCCGCCAAGAGTGCAGTGCTTGCAAGACCGGAGATTTGAAGATGTCAGAAACGGGCTCTTGGCGAATGAGTTGGTACAGCGACAGATTTCGATTTATGGAATTCTGAATGTCAGCTCTCAAGGCAATACCAATTCTGGTTCGCGCCTGCCGCGATAGTCTGGTTTCCGCCCGATCAGCATGTGCTCCTCGATGCGGTTTTGGGAGGCTGACCTCGTGCTATACTGCCGCAAGGCGGCTCCGAGCCTATGTTACCAACTTTCTGAAATGCAGCGAACGGCTACTGTCTTAGGATCGCGCCATTTCGTGACCTGCCCCGGGGCAGCTTTTTGGTGTTAAGACCAGAACCGAGGCCGATGGCTTGAATAGGGGTGGGCCTATCGATGCCGGGTGAATGGATCTTGGTGTATCCCTTGCAGCAGCCCACTTCGGTCCAACGTGTCGAGGGCAAATGCGATACTGCTTTCGATCGCGGACTCGGACATCGCGGCGTCGCGACCGGTTAGAGCAGCCAGCATGATCGGTGCGAATGTCAGGTCGAGAAAGCGTTCGGCGATCGCCACGGATTGGTCCGACGGCCCTGTATCTGTCTGGTCTGGCATCACTGCACGCGCGACAATGTCCACCACATGTGATCGTGCCATGGTATCTACCTCTGCAATGAGCTCAGGAAAGCGGCGCGCCTCGGTGAGAAAGAGCCGCATCAAGGCGAGCGGGAGCGGAGATATGGCTTGCCTCAGCACTGCCGACCCCACAACGGCAAGTCGGTCCCGCGCTGTGCCGCCCGGCGGGGCGGGGGGAGTCATGCTGAGCGCGCCGCTGTCGACGGCGTGCTGGACGACCGCTTTGAATAGAGCATCCTTTCCCGCGTAGCGCGCATAAAGGCTGGCTTTGCCGACATGTGCCCGTGCGACCACAGCTTCGCAGCTTGTCGCAGCCACACCGTCCCTCAGAAAGAGGTCGGTCGCAGCTGCAAGGATGCGCGCTGTGACATCGCCTTCCTCCTCGCGGCGAGGACGTCCGCGCCTAATGGGGGGCTTGGGGTTTTGCTTTGTCGTCATGGGAGCGCTGATAGCAGGTCGCGATAGAAAATAAAACTGAACGATACCGTTCCGTTTTTGGAAAAGCGGTGTATATCACCTGACGAAGACAAGCTGGAAAAGGGGCGGATATGAAACGTGACACAGTGATTCTGGCAGGTGCCACGGGCTACCTGGGCGAGCGCATCGGCCGGGCACTTTTGCGCAAAGGTGCCGATGTCCATGCGATCATCCGCCCCGGCGCGGCCCAGGCGAAGCGTCAGCATCTGGAGGCGCTCGGGCTCACGCTGGTAGAGAGTGCCTATGATGTGCCGTCGCTGACCACCGCTTGCGGGGGGGCCGTCTGTGTCATCTCGGCTTTGAACGGTCTGGACGATGTTATCGTTGGCCAGCAGAGCGCGTTGCTGGATGCGGCTGTTGCGGCGGGCGTGCCGCGATTTATCCCTTCGGACTTCTCACTCGACTACACGCGGACCCGGCCCGGCGAAAACCGGAACATGGATTTACGCCGCAAATTTCGGGTGCGCCTTGATGCAGCACCTATCCGCGCGACCTCGGTGCTGAACGGTGCCTTCTCGACCGTCCTGACCGACGACGCGCCGATCCTTCTGCCCAAGGTCTGGCGCGTGCTCCACTGGGGTGAGGCGAGCCAGCCGCTAGACTTCACGACGAAGGATGACGTGGCCGACTATGCCGCCGATGCCGCCCTGGACCCCGACGCCCCGCGCGACCTGCGGATCGCTGGTGGCAGCGCGTCGGCGACAGAGCTGGCGCAGATCGCAACCGCGCTTTCGGGGCAGCGCTATCGCACGATCCGGGCGGGCAGCATGGGCGGGCTGGGGCTGGTTATCCGGCTGACGCAGCGGCTTGCGCCGTCAGACGGCGACGTGTTTCCGGCATGGCAGGGCATGCAATATCTGCGCGACATGATGAGCGGGCGCGGACAGCTGATGACCCACGACAACGCACGCTACGGCAAGGCCGACTGGACGGACATCCGCACTATGATGACCGGCCGGGTCTGAATTTACCAACAGCAGGAATGACCATGACAGCCGACGTCACGCCTTTCATCCTCAAAGTGCCACAGGCCGAGCTTGACGATCTCGAGACCCGTCTGGACCGCACCCGGTGGCCTGATCCATCATCTGTCGAGGACGGGCATCAGGGCCCGCCGCTGGACAAAATCCGGGCGCTGATCGACCATTGGCGCACATCCTACGACTGGCGGCGCTGCGAGGCGCTTATGAATGGGTTGGGTCAAAGCCACACCGAAATCGACGGTGTGGATATCCATTTCCTGCACGTCCGGTCCCCGCATGAAAGCGCGATGCCGCTTTTGATGACCCATGGCTGGCCGGGGTCAGTGTTGGAGTTCAGCAATGTCATCGACCCGCTGGTCAACCCGACGGCCCATGGCGGCACGGCAGACCACGCGTTCCACCTGGTGATCCCATCCATGCCCGGCTTCGGGTTCTCGGGCAAGCCGACGGAGCCCGGTTGGAATACGGGTCGCATCGCGATGGTGTGGACCGCACTGATGGCGCGTCTGGGCTATGACACGTGGGTGGCGCAGGGCGACGACTGGGGGGCCATGGTCACGCTGACGCTCGCTCACATGCGCCCACCGGGCCTTGCGGGCGTTCACCTCAACTTCGTGCCATTCCAGCCAACGGAACAAGAGATCGCGCAGGCCTCGGATGCGGAAAAGGCGATGCTCGCCGACGCGGGCCGCTATGACGGAGAATTCTCCGCCTACATGAAGCTGATGGGAACGCGGCCGCAGTCGGTGGCCTTTGCGCTCTCGGATTCACCGGTCGGGCTGGCGGCCTGGATCTATGCGCTGTTTCAGGACGTGTCTGACAGCGACGGCAATCCTGAGACCGTGGTCCCTCTGGATGACATCATCGACGACATCATGCTCTACTGGTTGCCGAATGCGGGGCCGAGTTCTGCGCGCCTGTATTGGGAGAGCTTTCAGGCCATGCAGCAGGGCGGGATGCCGCAGTCGAAAGTCCCCACGCCGACTGGCATCAGCATGTTCCCGGGAGAGCAGGTGCGCCTGTCGCAACGTTGGGCCGAGGCGCGGTTCGACAAGATCACTCACTTTGGCGAACACGCCAGCGGCGGGCATTTTGCGGCGCTGGAGAAACCTGACCAGCTTGTCGCGGATATCCGCGCGTCGTTTCGACACCTCAGGTAATCGCGCCGGAAGGCCGGGCACAAGCCATCACCGGGGGCGATCCGGCGCCAGCTTCATGCGCAGGCGCCCCATGTCTCTTGCCGGCGGGCCTCCGAATTCCCGGGCATATTCTCGCGAGAACTGCGAGGCGCTTTCATACCCCAGACTGAAGGCCAGTTTGGCGATGGGACCCTTTGATACAAGCAAACTGCTGCGCGCCTCGTAAAGCCGCAGTAGGGTGCGGTATTGCAGGGGCGACATACCCGTCTCTGCCTTGAAATGGCGGTAGAAAGTGGGAAGGCTCATCCCCGCAGCGTAAGCCAGATCCTCGGCGCGGATCGGCTCTGCATATCTCGTCCGGATCAAGCATATCGCACGGCCGATGCCGTCGTTCTGCGCGCCGCCGACGGCGATCTTACGCAGCACGGGCCCCTGCGGCCCCTGCAACAGGCGAAACAGGATCTCGCGTTCAATCAGCGGACCCAGCACATCCAGGTTGCCCGGTCGGTCGATGATGTGCAGGAGCCTTCGATAGGCGTCCAGCAGGTCCGCATTTGCCGTGTGGACCGCGAAGGCACGGGGCTCGGGCGCGGCGACCAGCGCCTCTGATGGACCGACCAGATCGGCAAGCAGCGCCGGATCAGGCCGGAGCGACACCGCCAGATAAGGGTCTTTGCGCGAACAGCCTAGGATATCGATCCGTGTCGGCAGATCAACCGCCGAGACGTAGGTGTCGCCGGAGCGATACCGCAGGACTTCGCTTCCAATCAGCAATCGCTTCTCGCCCTGCAGGATCAGGCTGACGACCGGCTTCTGGATTTCCGGAGCAAGCTCGCCGGGGGTCACGACCTTGAGGATACGAACTGAGCGCAGGCCTGTCTGCGTCTCCCCCTCGGGAAGGCGGTTGGCAAGTCGGGCGACCAGATTGGGCATGGCAGACGTCATTTCAAACACAGTCATCGTCGTGAAGATATATGCATTGAGAGGATTATGCAATGTTTTGATCCTATCGGACAAGTCCCGGAAGCCCTGGCGTCGTATCTCCTACCCTACAGGGCACTGGGCCTTTCCAGCCATCCGTCCCTTATCGAAACACAGGATACAAGGAAATATCCATGGATATCACAACATCCAACATCATCATCACCGGCGCCTCCTCCGGCATTGGGCTGGCGACGGCCAAGGCCGCCATCTACGAGGGTGCGCGCGTTGCCCTTGTTGCGCGGCGAGAGGATCGGTTGAATACGCTGGTGGCCATCGCGATTGGTGCCATCGCGTCGTTGACATCGTAGCCCTGTACCTTGTCGACTGGCGGAAAATCAAAGGTATCGCGGCGGCCAATGCCGTTTTCCTTGCCCTCCCGACGATACTTGCCGGACAGAAAACCGCCCGCCAGCGGGCTCCAAACCATCAGCCCAAGACCTTCTGAATCCAGCATCGGTGCCAGATCGCGTTCAAGGCCGCGTCCGACAAGTGAGTAGTAGCCCTGAAGCGAGGCGAAGCGCGCCAGATTAAACTGGTTCGACATCCCAAGTGCCTTGGTGATCTGCCAGGCCGCCCAGTTTGAAATGCCGAGATAACGAACCTTGCCTTGCTGGACGACCGTACCGACACAGCGCAGGTCCAGATCGAGCCCTTATTATTTTTCGTTGCGCGGCGCCCTACTGTCTTAGCCGGGTTCGATCGTGAAGTCGGCAGCGGTCGGGGTATGTGCGGGAAGCGGGAAGCGAGCTCCTTTTCCCTTGGTTCAGACCAGGCGGTCAATTCAGTTGGATACAGGCAAATCGGACCGATCAGAGGAACCTTCCACGGTGCCACCCGTTGGGACCTGAACCAGAACGAAGGATACCGACATGGCAATTAACTCGCTCAAGGACATTTACCTCGACCAGCTGCAGGACATCTGGAGCGCAAACACGCAGTCCCTGTCCGTCGTGACCGAACTGGGCCGCGCCGCCGAGAACAAGGATTTATCTGAGGCTCTGATCGACGGCGGCAACGGTATCGCCGATGGAATCGCCGAGATCGAAAAACTATGCAACGATCACGGCGTCAAGCCTGACGCAGAGCATTGTAAGGGCATGGAAGGCCTTGTGAAAGAAGCGCGCGCCCACGGTCTGTCCGACGAGATCTCGGACGCTGACGTGCGCGACGCCGCTATCATCCCGCAATACCAGCGCATGGTACACTACGCACTGGCGGGCTACGGCACGCTGGCCGCCTTCGCTAACCGCCTCGGGTTGGACGGTGACGCGGCGGTTTTGAAGAAATGCCTCGATCAGACCTATGACGGCGACCGCCGCATGACCGAGATTGCCATGACGGGCGGGGTCAACAAAGACGCCGCCTCCTGACCTTCACCCGCAATTGACAAACGGGGCCGTGCGAGAGATCGCGCGGCCTCTCCGCATTTTGTGGACATTCGTCGAATGGGCTTCTTTGAAGCTGCGCCATAGAATGTCTGTTCTGCAAATATCAACATTGGGCCGGTCGTGACGGTCCAACAGACAGTGGCGGAAACCTGACTTTCGCTGCACCTGCAGGTTCAGATTGTCGACGTGAAGAAAGCGGACGTTGAAGGCCGCGATGAAATACCTTTTGGTGTGGGCGCGATTTTGTGCTTGAGCCAACACTTTTTCAATTGCTCTCAGTTCCTCAATAGCGAATTCGGTTGGTGTCAGACCGCTTCACATCGGAGATCATGCTATAACTATAGCCGAAACTGCCCAATCGACCCGTCAACTCGAAACGCGGATGATTGGTGTGATGTTGCAGCGAATCCGGGACAACAGGAAACGGATGCAGTTAGTGCCCCATGGCATGGCGCTCGATCGCCATGCTTGGGACACCAGCTTGGTCATCCGATCTCGTTGCTTCAGTTGATCATTACGGGAAGTCCAAGAACTCTCAAGCCGTATGCACGGCTATGCTGTCGGCACGGTGCCCCCGTCAATCACGTATTCGGTGCCGGTGATTGTGCCAGCCCGATCCGAGGCGATGAATGCGATCAGGTTTGCGATCTCCTCCGGCTTCGATGGTCTTCCGATGGGAACACCGCCCAGCGAGTCCATGATCATCTGCTTTCCCTGTTCGACGCCGACCTTGTGCTCCGCTGCGAGGCGCCTTGACAATTCCATCGAGGACTCAGTCTCGATCCAGCCTGGAGAGACCCGCACTACGCGGACACCCTTGGGCGAAACTTGTTTCGACAGGCTCTTGCTGTAGGTCGAGAGCGCAGCTTTCGCGGCGGCATAGGCCGTCGTCGCCTCGGGAAGCGGCAATTGGTTCTGGATCGAGGTGACGTGGATCAGCACTCCGGAGCCCCTTGCCTCTATCTCCGGCAGCAGCGCGCGGTCGAGCCGCACTGCCGGCATCAGGTTCAGGTCGATCTCTTTCTGCCACTCGGCGTCATCAAGAGCTTGGTAGCCGCCGACTGGAGCTGACGATCCGCCCAGCATATGCACCACCACGTCCACACCGCCGAGCCGACTGTTCACCGCCTCGGCCACTGCGACGCAGCCTTCCGGGGTTGTGAGGTCGGCCGTGACGAACTGCGCCTCCGGCATCTCGGGCGGCCTCGTGCGGGCCGTGGTTAGCACCCGCGCGCCCAAGTCCTGGAAGAGCTTCACCGTGGCAGCCCCGGCACCGCGTGTGCCGGAAGTGATGAGCGCGCGCTTTCCTTCAAGGGTCAAGAAGGAGATCATAGCACGATCTCCAGTTCTGCGATCATGCCGCTCTTCAAGACGAAGAAGTAGCGAAGGTCTACCGGGCTGCCGGGGAAGTTGCCGACCAAATGGCTGGTGATGATGGTGCGCCCGCCCTCCTCTGCCTGCGCGAAGGGCTCGACGGTGTAGGTGTACTTGGTCGAGGCATTCATCATCCACTGGCGGATTGCGTCACGCCCAGTGTAGGTGTTGCCCTCGTCCACGACAACGGCATCCGGGGTGAAGAGGTCCGCCAGCGCTTGGGGGCTGCCCTTCTTGTCGGCCTTGAAATAGGCGTTGATCACTTTTGGAAGGTCGATATTCATAAACGTTCTCCTGTGCTGATGGTAAAGGTCAGGTTCGGGTGCCGATTTCGCCGTTAGAACTCTTGGTCCGCGCTGGGATCTGCTCTTTCGGCACGAAGGTCAGGGCAGCCACCGCGTTCACCGGTTCGGGCTCGGCCAGCGCGCCCTTACCCTCGAAGGATGCATCAAGCAGCAGGCGCAGTGCGCGGTTGGTTTCCATCGGCAGGAACGAGATCATGCAGACTTCTTCAAGCGAGGCCGCTTCGGCCACCTCGATAAGTTCCTCCTTCAGATCCTCGCGGGTGTAGCTGATGATGTAGTTGTAATCCTGCTCGAGCGTCAGCAGCTTGGGCTCGCGCATGCTCTCTGGCACGTCGCTGTCCTTGAAGTTCCACAGGAACTTGGCCGGGCCGCCGACGATGGGGCCGCCGAAGACAAGCTGCCTGGCGATGAGCGCATCGAGGATGCGATAGGCTTGGGCCGTCTGCTCGGCGCTGATGAAGACCTGGTAGTATTGCATGGCTTCCGCTCCATTACTGTTCTGACACGAAGCTATTGCTTTGACTTCATGCCGATAAGCGGGATAAACTGAGATGCGGAATTGCGTTTTTCAGGATAATGGCGATCTACAAGCTGACAGATTTCGACGCCGTTCTGGCCATAAGCCGTAGGGGTTCGTTTCGGGCCGCTGCGCTCGATATGGGCATGTCGACCAGTGCGTTGAGCAATGCCATCGCCAAGTTGGAAGAGCAGCTCGGCGTTCGCCTGTTCAACCGAACTACTCGCAGCGTGTCGCTCACGGGGGCCGGGCGCAGGTTCGTCGATCAAGTCAGCCCGGCCCTGCGCGACATTCACCAAGCGCTCGACACAGTGCGTTCGCAGCAGGAAACGCCTTCGGGCGCGCTACGCATCAACACCTTCGCCACGGCGGGGCGTGAAATCCTCTCGCCACTGATCCTGGAATTTCTCATGCGATTTCCCGAGGTCCGAGTCGACGTCGTCACCGAGGGCAACCTCGTGGATATTGTCGCCGACGGGTTCGATTTCGGGGTGCGCAGCCAGCCGCTGGTGCCCAGCGACATGATCGCCATCCCCATCGGACCCGCGCGGCGTTATGCGGTGGTCGGAAGCCCTACCTATTTTGCGACCCGCGAGCCGCCGCAGGTGCCTTCCGATCTGCAGGCCCATGCCTGCATCCGCACCCGGCTGCCCAATGGTGGCATGTTCCGCTGGCAGTTCGAGTCCGAGGGCGAGCCCTTGCAGATGGATGTCGACGGACCGATTACGCTCGACGAGGCCAGCCTCGCGCGTATCGCAGTGTTGGCGTCTATCGGGATTGGCTATTTCATGGAATCGGACGTGCAGGAGGATGTCGAGGCCGGACGTCTGATGCGGGTGCTGGATAAATGGACGCCGCCGCTTGCGCCCCTGTGCCTTTACTACCCAAGCCGCCGCAACCCGCCGGCAGCTTTCAAGGCGTTTGTCGATCTCGCACGCGAACTGGCCCGCTCGGCGCGGGGACGCTAAAACAAGGAGCCGTCAGAACGCCGCAAGGTCACCGGCCCGGAGGCCGCTATGCCCTCTACTGTGATTTTCTCAGACGACGCTCAGGCGTACCTATGCCCCATCACGGGTGAGTTGCGAAGGCCGCGCCGGAGGAAGGCGCGGCCCGTTGCGGCCTCAACTGCGAGCAAAGGCCAGCAGGTCGGCGTTGACCAATTCGGGATGGGTCGCAAAAGGAGCGTGCGACAGGCCAGGATAGGTTTTCAGCGCGCCGTTTTTCAGCAGTTTGACCGCCTTGCGCGCCGTATTCTCGATCGGAACGATCTGGTCGTCTTCGCCGTGCAGGATCAGGACCGGAATGTTCAGGGACTTGAGGTCTTCGGTGAAGTCGGTTTCCGAGAACGCCTTGACACAATCGTAATGCGCTTTGGCGCTACCCATCATTCCTTGGCGCCACCAGTTCTGGATCTGGCCCTGGCTCACGGTCGCACCTTCGCGGTTGAAGCCAAAGAAGGGGCCCGAGGGAATATCCAGAAAGAACTGTGACCGGTTTGCGATCAAGGCGGACCGAAAGCCGTCGAACACTTCAAGCGGAACACCCTCGGGGTTGCTGGCGGTCTGCGCCATCACCGGCGTTACCGCGCCGATCAGCACAACTTTGGCGACGCGTCCGGGCTCGGCGATGGCTGCATAGCGCGTGGCTTCGCCGCCACCGGTCGAATGACCGATGTGGATGGCGTTCTTCAGATCCAGCGTACGGGCCAGTTCGACGACATCTTGCGCATAGGTGTCCATATCGTTGCCATGTTCGGTCTGGTCCGACCGCCCATGACCGCGACGGTCATGGGCAACGACGCGGTATCCTTCTTCGAGGAAGGTCAGCATCTGGTTGTCCCAGTCGTCGCTCGACAGCGGCCAGCCGTGGTGGAAGACAATCGGCTGCGCGTCGCGGGGGCCCCAGTCTTTGTAAAAGATATTTGTTCCGTCAGTGGTGGCGAATGTTGACATGATGATGTCTCCTTGGGTCTGTGCGTTGGTATTGTTGCGTTGCAGGATGAGCAGGGCGGCTGCCGCTGTTGCGGACGTAATCAGCGCCCGTCTCGTGATCTTCGTGTTCATTGCGGTGCCTTTCGTTTCGATATGGGCAAACTATGTGATTTGGTGGACGTACGAACGTGGCGGAAATGACAATTACAATGGCAAAACTGACAATTTCGGACTGCCCGCCACTGTGGCCGAGATCAGCCGCCCAATCGTGCGCTGCTGCTCTGACACGAAGCTATTCCTTTGACGTCATGCCAATAAGCGGGATAAATCGAGATGTGGAATTACGGTTTTCGGGATAATGGCGCTCTTCAGGACATGGCAAATCTGACATCAGAAAAGGCAAAACCGAAATTGTCGCGCGCACCCGCTCCTGTGGCGGAAGTCGGCCTGCTGATCTATCCCGACTGCCAGCTTTCAGCGGTCTACGGCATGACGGACCTGTTCCGCATCGCAGGTGAATGGGCCGACGGGCGCACGATAAGGGTGTCGCACTGGGAGGTGGATACCGACGGCGTCGAGTGTGTCCGGGACAGCCACCCCGACCTGCCGCACAAGCTCAGCCACGCCATTGCGCCGCCCAGTCTGGTGATGCCGGAACGCATGGTCCCGTTTCCCGCCGCCGCCGACTGGCTGCGGGAAAAACATGCCGATGGCACGGTGCTGGGCTCGGTCTGTGCGGGGGCGTTCGTGCTGGCCGAGACAGGGCTGATGAACGGACGGCGCGCCACAACTCACTGGGCCTTCGCCGAGCAGCTTTCCCGCCGCTTTCCCGAAATCGAGGTCGCCGACGACAACATGGTGCTGGATGACGGCGATATAGTCACCGCCGGCGGCATCCTCGCCTGGACCGATCTCGGTCTCACCCTCGTCGAGCGTTTTCTGGGCCCGGCAACCATGCTGGCCACAGCGCGATTTCTCCTTATCGACCCGCCTCGGGCAAGCCAGCGGCCCTTCGCGGCCTTCATCCCGAGGTTCGACCATGGCGACGACGCCATCCGCCGGGCACAGCACCACCTTCACTCGCGCCACTCAGAGCCGTTGCAGCAGGCCGATCTGTACTCCGTGGCCGGACTGACCGAACGCACCTTCCTGCGACGGTTCACAGCCGCCACCGGGCAACGGCCGAACGCCTACCTACAACAGGTGCGCATCGCCAAGGCGCGCGAACGCCTTGAACGCACGCTAGAGCCGGTGGATCGCATCGCTTGGGACGTCGGTTATTCCGATCCGGCTGCCTTCCGGAAAATCTTTCAAAAGCTTACAGATACCTCGCCCACAGCCTATCGACAGCGCTTTGGTATAGCGGCGGCGGTGGATCAAGGCAGCGATTTGGTCGGCCGGGGTGTGACAGCTCTCAACGAATAGCCGAAAAGTCTGCGATGCTGCCGTTACCTGTCCGAAAGATGTTGCGGGCTCACCCGAAAGGTCGCTCTGGGGAAGCTGCGCCGGAGCGCTCGGCCATGAAACGAACGGCAGGTCAGGGCCGTCCACGTCGATCAGTTCTGCCATTCGTGCGAAACGTCGCCGCGCCGCCGCAAGTCGGCAGTGAGCCCAATGTATGTACCGGCTGCTGTTCGCAAGAGTTCAATTGCACGTCTTCAGGATGTCGCTGATATGTATCCGGCCTTTGAATCGGCTTGAGTATTTTGCCGTGGCCCTGTTGGGAGTACGCACGCGCCGCTGTCTCATTACTGACTTGATCTTTGATGACCATTTGGGCTCTCAGACTTTGGGTGCGCCTTATTCCGTTCCATACAATTGAGGGGCATTGCCAAATTGTCTGGCTGGCCTAATCGGGCTTTGGCGTACTCCATGAAAATACCAACCAGTCTGCCGCGCCTGAAGGGCTTCCGTTTTCCACG
>NZ_AWWI01000134.1 GCF_002760615.1 Puniceibacterium antarcticum
ATTGCTTCTGGAAAGTGCATCGATCGGATCGGGCTAAAGTGAAACGCAACGGTAATCCGAACATTTGCGACACTACCTGCAAGCATGTGTTGCCGGGCAATGGATGGCACGTGGCCTCTGGGCCATGATGACGAAACAAGAGGATTATCAGAATCCGGCGGCGGCGATGGCGTAGCGAAGAGTGCAAGTCACGACGTCCCGGTGAATTAGGGGTGTGATGAGGTCACTGAACAGTAAGAGCAAAGGATCGATCAGATCCGGGTCAGAGAAAGCAGCATTTGTGCAGGAGCCACGAGCCCGGTCTGTTGATATGCCTCCAGTCCGCGCATCGCCATGCCAGCCCGCGGTCACATCAGCGCCGCACACAGAGGCCTGATACCTGACCGCACCCGATCACACGCTCGCGCCGTTCGAAAATCACTTGCATCAACGGGGGCATCCATACAAGTTCAAATACTTGACCTGAAATATATAGATCAACCAGAACCAGCCCCACAAAATGAGCAGCCAGTTCAGGGTCTCGAGCCCGGCTAGGTTCGCGTCGATCTTGTCGATCACGACCTTCTACAGCCAGCCGTTGTTCGTGATCGCGCGCACAAAGAAGTCCGTGGCGGCCGCCTCATCACGATGCTCGGAAAGCATGAAATCAAGGGTTTTCCCGTATTGATCCACTGCGCGGTACAAATACGTCCACACGCCTTTGACCTTGATATAAGTCTCGTCCATGCGCCAGGATCTGCGGTTGCTGATTTGCGCCGCTGGGCCTCAGCAGCTACCATTGGCGCGAATTTCACAACCCACCGGCTCAGGGTCGCATGGTCCACATCCACGCCGCGTTTGGCCATGATCTCTTCCAGATCGCGCCAAGAAACGGCATAACGGGCGTAGAAGAGTACGGCGAAAAGGATCACGTCTTTTGGATAATATACGCCCTAGAAATCAATCGCCACGTCTGGGCACCTGTCTGAAATATCAACCGGTTCCGGCTACCACACGTAGCGCGACAGCCATACCTTCTCAAAAGTTTGCGACAGAACCCGACTTCGTCCAGATGCCTGACATCGCCGGGGCGCGGCGGCCGTAGCCTTAGAAAGTGGGCGATCCGGGTGCCGAACTTGACGCTCCAGCGCCGGATCGTCTCCTACGAAACGTCCACGCCACGTTACCCATCAAGTCCTCGACCTCGCACAAGCTCAAGTTGAACCGGACGTAAAGCCAGACAACGTGAGCGATGATCTAGGGCGGAAAGCGGTGGCGTTTGCAGTTGATTTTCAATGTCTGAGTCGACACCGCCTACGACCAGATCAATGAACCTGCAACCTCAGGCCCGTTAAGGTGACAACACCATGATCTGGGGAGGACATCCGAAACGCATGGGCTAGTGTAAGCCGAAAGCCGCATGCGCTTTTGGAACGCCAGAACTTGCTTAATGACGATCCGCCAATTTTCCGAGGATGCTGTCCAGTGCGCTTTTTAACTTGCTCGCGGCGCCCTTCGTTGCCTGCTCGATTGTCAAGGCTGTATGCGTGACAGCAGTGGGTTGCTGGCCCTTGAGCCGCGCTTCCAACATGCAGTGTCTTTCCGTCTCGCCTGCGGTACCGGGGCCGGGGTCGCTCAGGTGAACTTCGATCCGGCTGATGTGCGACTGCAGATGCGTCAGCTCTTGTTGAACCAAACCCTTAATAACCGCCGTGAGGTGTTCACTCCCGTCGATGCTGTTGTCAGTGCTTACTTCTATATCCATGGTTGCCCTCCTAAAAAGCGCCCGAGCGCATGCACGGGATCAATCGAACCTTGTCCAAAGTATAGATACAGGGGAGTTATCGCGCCCTGATCTGTATCAGGCCCCCCAAGACCGGCAATGGGGTGGCCGACTCCCGCGGGCACAGGCTTTTGGGTTTGGCGCCTTGGACCTTAGCAAATGCGGCAAGGCAAACGCCCCGACAAGTGTGTCGCCGGGGCGTCGCGTCTCGCCTCGCGCGAAGCGGGCGGCGTTTATGTCGATGTCACACGGACGCTTTGATTGCGCAACTGGGCGGGGCCATAGGTCGTCAGGAATGCAATGTCAGTCGCATCCCGCCCAACGCAGATTCCCGCCGTCTCTTCGGGCGTGGACATGCCGGTTGGGTCGATCAGGTGCCAGGCGCCGTTCAACCACACCTCGACCACCGCGTGGAAATCAGGCGGCTCGACCCGGGGTGCATAGGCGCTGACGATCCGCGCCGGGATCGTTCCGGCCCGCGCCAGAGTGATCAGCATATGCGCGAAATCCCGGCACACGCCCTGCCGCAAAACGAAGGTTTCCAGCGCCGATGTTTCAGCATCCGAGGTGCCCGGCACATAGGCGATGTTCTCTTTCACGAAATCGTTCATCGCGACCAGCTTGGCACCCCCCTGAAGCTTGCCGAATTCGGCGTTCACGAAGGCCAGGAACTTGTCCGAGGGGCAATAGCGCGACGGAAACAGGTATTTCACCACTTCGGGCGGAAGATCGTGGGGCAGATCGGATCTCAGCGATGCGATATCCGAAGCCCCGCGATCAATCTCTACCTGGGCGGTATAGCGCCACTGCAGTGCCGCCGCTTCCTGTACCCAGAGCCGCTCGCCGATCTTCTCTTCAGCAGGGCTTGAGCGGGGCTTGTGCGACTGGGTGGTCAGGACACCGGACAAAACCTTCTGATGCGGGGTTTCGGCGGCATAGATCTGCGCCAGACAATCGGTCGGACCGGACAGGGTATAATCCAGCGTCACGTCGATCTTGAGGGTCATGGTCACTCCGTAGGCATGTGGGGCCGATAGGGCTGCGCAGATTAAAGGGCGGTACCTGTTGAAGCCGCATCGATGCGCCCTGCTCCCCGAACGCAAGAGGCCCGGGAAGGTTCCCGCGTGCCTGTCTCTCATGCCGCTTTTCAGCACCTGCCGATCTCTTGGTCATGGTCAACATTCACGCCACGCTCAGCCATGATTTTTTCCAGCTCGCGGCACGAGATTGCAGAGCGGATGTAGAAGAACGCGCCGAAAAGGATCACGTCTCTCGGATAATGCACGCCGTTGAAATCAATTACTACGTCCACGTACCCGTCTGAAATCTCAAAGGCTCCCATTTCTGACGAAACGCTGATCGATCCCCCCCCTGTGCCTAGGCGATTTCGGAACAGATTCCTGCGCAATTCTGCCAGTCGAGCAGCCCGAAGCATCACTGGCAGGAGCATCGCCCGGACGAGCGTCCGCTTCGGAGAAGCGTGGCCTCGGAATCTCGCACCTGCATCGGAGCAAGCACAGGGCTAGGCAATGAATGTCGGAGAATGGCGTTATCACATAAATTCGCTAGAGTGATCGATTGACGCAAAGTCCCCGTTTCAGGCGATGTTTACCGCTGCTTAACAGGCGTCGAAAGCTTCTATCCGATGGTAGCGGATGGTCAGGGCGGGACGGCGATGGGATGGAACGGAGAATGCCGCTGTCGCCGCCGGTAATCAGTGTAACCTTGCCCTGGAGCTTGCCGACACCGGGATGTCTACGGGCGCAATACTGGGCCGGGTCCACCTTTTATGCATCGCTTGGCATATGGTCCTGACCGCACACCTGGGAACCGGCGGACACGCCTTGACGTTATCACTGCAAATCCCGCGCCAAGGCGCCTGATACAGGACATCTTCCAATGAGCGAACATCTTGCCGCAAAGCTTTGGGATCTTGCCCAGAACACCCCGGTCGAGGTCGACATTGGCGCACGCAAGGTGCTGCTCGTCCGCGATGGCGATCACGTTCACGCGCTTGCCGCGACCTGCCCGCACCGGGGCGTGCCGCTGTCTAAGGGTGCCGTCGCCGCCGGGCGTCTGATCTGCCCAGCTCACCGTGCCATATTTGACCTTGCCAGCGGAGAGGTCATGGCCCCCCCGGCCTGCGAAAATCTCGCCCGATACGACGTACGCATCGCCGACGGGGAGGTGCATGTGAGGCTGCCTGACAACGCTGAGGAACACCCCCTGCCCGCCATGGCACGAAAGGGCGACGACCCCCGCCGCTTTGTCATCATTGGCTCGGGTGCTGCCGGATGGCGTGCCGCAGAAACCCTGCGCCGAGAAGGCTTTGCGGGCGAGGTGCTGGTGCTCAGCGACGAACCCCACGGCCCGCTTGACCGCATCGATCTCTCCAAGGCCTATCTCAAGGGTGACGACCCCGACACGCCGCTGGTGCGCAGCGACGAAGCCCGCAAAAGCCTCGATATCGAACTGCGCCAGGGTGAGGCAGCCTCGATAGACACCGTGAACCACGAGGTGGTGATGGCCCATTCGCATGAGCGCATCGGCTATGACCGCCTGCTGATCGCCACCGGCTCCGACGCTCGGCGGCTCGATGTGGAAGGAACTGGTCTGGCGGGCATCCATCTCCTCCGCCGTCTTAAGGACGCTGATTCACTACGCTCGGATCTGGCTGCCCAGTTGGCCAAGGGCCCTTGCCGCGTGGCCATCATCGGCGGCGGCTTCATCGGGCTAGAGGTCGCGACCGTGCTGTCTGGGAAGGACAACGTCAAGGTGACGGTGATCCTGAACGAGGCACGTCCGCTGGAACGTCAGTTTGGAAGGGACTTTGCGGCCCGCATCCAGAGCGAACATGAAGATGCCGGGGTCCGCTTTGTCACCTCGGCCAGGGTCTGCGGATTCGCCGGCGGCAGCAGAGTATCCCAAGTCAATCTCAATGACGGCGATCCGGTTGAGGCTGACCTTGTCTTGGTCGCAGTCGGCGCCGTGCCGCGCACTGCCTGGCTGCCATTCCATGTGCAGGAAGACGGCGGCATTCATGTGGCCGACGACCTGTCAGTGCCCGAGCATCCGCACGTGTTCCTAGCCGGAGACATCGCACGCATCCCCACCCTATGGGGGCCTCAGCGCATAGAACACTGGCGCTTTGCCCAAGAGACCGGAGAACTTGCCGCTCGCAACATGCTGGGCCAAGGCCGCCACTATGAAAGCACTCCCTATTTTTGGACCATGCAGCAGGCCAAGGGATCTTACAGCTATACCGGACACGCCTTGGAGTGGGACAGCATCAGGGGCGCGCCTGAAGGCAGCAAGTTTGCCATGGAGTTCGTGCACGACGGCAAGACCGAAGCGGTTTTGGCCCTCGGCTTCGACGACGCGGTGACGCTGGTCGAGCGGCGCATGGCTGGCAAGGGCCCCCTGCCCCACCCCGATCTGGGGCTGTCGCACGGCGACTGAACCCGGCGCCTCAGTCGCCCAAATCGTCAAAGGCCCCGGGCGGAAGGTTGCCCCAGAAGACCAAGAGGCGCGCCATTTAAAAACGCGCCAAAGCGCTCTACTGCGAGTTTAACATAGGTCTCTTGGGGCACTGCGAAGTTAATGCTCCCCCCCGCGTAACATGCCATGTAAGGGCAACGTCAACTTGTGGACCCACCTTCCGACTTCCGATAGCGCAGTCCGATGATCAGCCAGTTTCCCAGCCGCGCCCGAAAGGCTACGCTTATCCGTGTTCTTTCATTTCCTAAGCGGTTCGGGCGAACCATCGTTTTGCGCTCAGCCTGCGTGATGTTGAGGATTTCGTCCGCTCTTCGATTGCACTAAGAGCGGCTGATCCGTGCCAGCCTGATCCTGTTCTCTGTTCGAGCCAACCCAGAGGCGGGCGGTCGGCACGACGAGCCAGTTAATGGAACAGATGCACTACATCTTGATGTTTCGCTGGTACGTCGGTCTTGGCGTTGACGATCCGGTTTTGGGTGAAGGGCGTCCCTGACCGGACGAAGCCCATTGACCTTCTCCCCGTTCATCCCTCAGTCATAGCGAGAGTCCTTGGGTTTGATAGTCGTCGGTTTCGGGTGTGGCAAGCGCGCCGGGCGCAGTGCCATCAAGTAGCTCAAGCGCGCGGCGCGCTTCTGCTGGGGTCTTGTTGCCGAGCGATGAATGCGGCCTGACGTTGTTGTAGTCGTAGCGCCAAAGGGCCAGCGTTCGGCGAGCGTCGGTCAAGCTGTCGCAAGATTTCCTCGTTGAGGCATTCGTCCATTGCCCGGCAGGCGATTGCGGAGCAATCTGCCGAGAGGGGCGCAAGCTACCGTTTAAAGTGAGGAGGGATCAGGAAAGGCCCCAGCGGGGCGTTTCCCCCGACGTAAAATGTAACCATTCTGCTGCGGCTTTCCGGGATCAATGTAATGCCATTCGACCTTGTTGTCGTTTGTCCATTTCAGGATCGCTTTGCTGGTGAACTCCGTTCCGTTGTCGGAAAGGATACAGGCGGGTTTCCCATAGATCCGGACCAGAGGATCCAACTCCCGTGCGACCCTGGCCCCGGAGATGCTGGTGTCGGGGACCAGACATAGGTTTTCGTGGCAGCAATCGTCATTGACCGCCAGGGCGAGCCATTGTGCGGGATTGGTTCAAGAACAATGGCGAGCGAATTTGCGACAGGCCCCGAAAGTGTCGGACAGAAAGTCCAAGGACCAGCGCTGGTTGGGGCACAGTGGCACTGGCATTGGTGTGCAGCTGCCTCGCGCCCGTTTCCGGCCTCTACGGCGCCGCACTGACAGGCCCTCTTCCCGGTAAATCCGGTAAAGCTTCTTTTCGTTCATAATCATGCCAACGCGCTCCAGCAGGACGCCAATGCGCTCCCTCTCGACGATTGCTGCGCAATCACCTGCCGGGCAGCGGGTAGCCGAACCGGCGCCGCTTCTCAGCAATCTTGTTCATTTCCAGACGGATTTCCGGGTTATCGGGCGGCCTCTCGCGCCACACGGTCTTCGGATCAACACCGATCAGGACGCAGACCCGGCGTTGAGAGATCGGATGATCCTGCATCGCGGGTAGCACTGCGACCCGCCGTTGCATCGGCGTCGTCAGGGCTTTCCCAGGAGATCCTTCAGCACAACATTGTCCAGCATGACATTTGCCACCATGCGCTTCAGCTTCGCGTTTTCGTCCTCGAGCTGATTCAGCCGCTTGGCATCGGACAGGTCAATCTAGCCATACTTGGCTTTCAGTTTGTAGAACGTCGCAGGGCTCAGGCCGTGCTTGCGGCACAGTCCGCCGTCGGCAAACCGTTCGGCGCTACAAACGATCCTTGATCGTTTGCTTAACGCTTGAACCCTGCTCTTTGATCATCCCGATAATCTGCGCTTCGGTGAAACGGCTTTTCCTCATCTCGTCTGCTCCTTCAGGTTGGGCAGACTCTACATCAGATCGGGGGAACTTCCGGGGGGCAGGTCAGCGGCCATCCGGCGGGACCGGCCTGCGCGGTCTGATAAATGGCCCTTTATGACGTGGTTCTTGCTATCCGAGAGCGCAAGGTCTGCCTTCGCCACCCAGAGAGGCAAAATCCTCGTTCAAGTCGAACTGGAACGCCTCACCCGGGCGAAACAACAGTCGCACAAAGGTCCCATGTCGCGGTGTTCCGGGCCAGATCGCTCCATCTTAAATCCTATCCAATAAAGTCTGGAACTGAACACCTAAATCAGAAAACTGCCTCATCTGCATTAAGGCCACGTCTTTGCAACAGGTTAACCAAGCGGTATTCAACATGCTTGCCGTGCTCTAGCAATCTGGTGGCGAAATCTGTACGCGCGCCCTTCTCAATGCTTTCGATCAGTTCGTCATGCTGGATCAAATTGAGCCGAAATTGTTCGTCCTGTCGCGTTTTGTCCAGCAGCTCGTGGCGATAGGTATAGTTCAGCATCCGCTCAACCCGTCGATGCACGGACAGGGCAAAGTCGTGAAGAAGTTGGTTTTGCAGCGTTGCGTGCATCGCCATGTGAAATTCTGTGTTCAAATGGGTAATCCGCAAGAAATCTCGCTCAGTGACTGCCGGAACATAACGAGACTGAATATCGCGCAACTTGTCGACCAGCCCCAGCGTTGCCAAACGACAGCGGTGACCAAGCACCGCCTCGATGAACTGATGTGCTTCAATCAACTGTTCGAATTCGGAAATATCCAACGACCGCACAACCGCACCACCGCGATTGGGCCGAAAGACGACGAAACCTTCCGAGGCAAGTCGGTTCAGCGCCTCACGCCCCGGGGTGCGACCCAGACCAAACTTATCAACCAACAACCGCTCGTCTATGCGCAAGCCAGGTTCCAGCGTAAGGTCAATGATCCGGTCGCGCAGGAACGCCAAGGCCTGGTCTGCCTGTGTCGGCGGCTGAGCAGTTTCTGCAATATCTTTGGCCCTGTCATCCATGGTCAGCAAAGCTTGACACGTGCCGTCACCAGCCACAAGCATTCGGCCCTGTCACGGCGCTTGCCCAAACACCAGTCATGCAGGTTGCAGATCGCGCAGCTGGCGCCTTCCGGATGGCCAACAGCGATGGACAGGATAAACGGCGTATGTCGTAATGCGCCAATTTCACACCAAACACCGCCATAGGCACAATCAAGGAAAGCATAATATCCACGCTGAGTGTCAGGATGGACCCCCGAAGCGGCGTTGATCAAGAAATACCTGCGCCCATCCGGGCCGGATTTTCAAAGCCCGCTTCAGACATCTGCGACCTCTGCGTGCGGAACGGTGCCAACGGTGGCTACACCTAATTCAATTTCAACCGAACCGGTCGGCATCATCCGTGCAATCGCCCCTGGCGGTACCAGCGTTGTGGCATCTGGATCGGTGATAATGCAAGGCCCGACCATCTGCGTCAACCCCGCACGTGGCACAACGGGCGCATCCAGCCATCCGGTTTTAGGACCGAACCAAGCCTTCTGGCGGCTCTCTTCTCGCGTGCCCGCCAGATGGCGACGGGTGGGATCGAGCTTGCCTACGGGAATGGCATAGGCGCATTCGATGGCCGTGATCTTGATAGGCTCATCAGTAGGGGCCGTGAATTTGAAGACCGCATCGTGCTCGGCCACAAATGCGTCGCGCATCTGCGCATGCGTCAGCGTAGCCGGATCCCCCAATTGCACCAGAAGATCAGAACTTTGGCCCGCGTAGCGCATCCGCGCAGTGACAATCACCCGACCGCCATCACGTTTGGCGTCGGCTTTGGCAGCGATGGCCATTTCCACCAGTGTCGATTTCGCCTCCACCACCGTTTCTTCGGTCAGCAACCTGCGGAAACTACGCGATTTGTGGATCTCGATCTCGGCACACAAAAGACCAACGGCAGAGAAAACACCCGGCGCAGGCGGCACTATCACTTTTGAGCAGCCCAGCGTTTCCGCGATCCCTGCCGCAAAAAGGGGTCCATTGCCACCGAAGGCGAAGACCGCATAATCACGCGGGTCCTGTCCACGTTCGGTCGTGACCGCGCGGATCGCTTGGATCATCGTAACGCAGGACAGCGTGAAAATGCCATGCGCTGCTTCCTCAGGCGTCATGCCCAGCGGCCCCGACAGATATGTTGCGCAGGCTTTCTCGGCCAGGGATCGGTCCAACTTCATCTCCCCCCCAGCGATTGAATTTTCATTCAGATAGCCCAGTATCAGGTTGCAATCGGTAACGGTCAGTTCCGTACCGCCATTGCCATAACAGGCAGGGCCCGGATTGGACCCCGCGGAACGCGGCCCCACCATCGGTACCCCGGCCGCATCGCGCGTGATGATCGAGCCGCCTCCCGCGCCGACCTCTGCCAGATCAATCGCCGGGACCCGCAAACTGAAGCCGCCCCCCGACAGCAAGCGTTCGGTTTGCAGCACATGACCCCCTACCTGAAACTCGGTCGCCATGCCCGGCTGGCCGTTCCGGATCAACGCGGCTTTCGCTGTAGTGCCGCCGATATCAAGCGTGATCGCGGTGTCGGTTCCTGTTGCTGCCCCGATGATCGAGGCCCCAACCACACCCGCAGCAGGGCCGCTTTCGATGATATGGATCGGCTGTTCTGCGGCCACCTCGGCAGGTGTCAGCCCTCCGTTGGACTGCATGAAGAACAACGGCGCAGTGATCCCGCGTTGCACCAGCATTGTCGTCAGCCGCGCAACATAGGTCTTTATCACCGGTTGCACGTAGGCATTGATCACGCAGGTCGATGTACGCGGATATTCGCCTTCTTCTGGCAAAAGATCGTGAGACAGCGACAGATGCACCTCAGGCCAGTCCTCGCGGACAATCTCCGCGACGCGCATTTCGTGCGCGGGATTGGCATGCGAATTGATTAAACAGACCGCGAGCGAAATAATACCTTCCGCCTTTAGCATTGCGATGGCCGTGCGCACATCCGCCTCTTTTAGGGGTGTCATTTCCGTCCCATCGGCCAGAATGCGGCCTTCGCAGACCCGACGCCAACGACGGCGCACTAACGCTTTTGGCTTGTCCCAGTCCTGATCATAAAGCCGGGGCATCCGCAGATCGCGAATTTCCAGCACATCTCGGAACCCAGCCGTGGTGATAAGCCCGGTTTTGGCGCCGGTCCGCTCCAGAAGCGTGTTTGATCCTAGCGTTGTGGCATGCAGCACCTGCCCGATATCGCTGGCAAAGATCCCGGCCATATCAAGCAAGCGATCCACACCCGCGGTGATCGCCACGGTATAATCGTCATGCGTCGTCAGTGTCTTATAGCTGTGCAACGCACCTTGGTTGTCTTGCACAATGAAGTCGGTGAAGGTGCCGCCGATATCAATGGCAATGCGGGGTCTTTGAATGTCAGTCATGGAAATATCCTCATGCAGCTAGATCGGCGCGGCGTTTTTCGGTGGCAGGCAGATCGACCACGCCATCGGCGGTCAAAATCACGCCATAGACATCACGGGCAGTTTTCGTGGAGACGTAGTCATCCAGCCAATCCTCGGCCACCGCCTGCGGATCGCGGTCCAGCGGATTGCCATACCCGCCCCCCGAGGGAAGATGATGGGAAAATACGTCGCCCTTTTTGATCGGCATGGTGAATTTCGATACCAGCATCCTTGCATTGCGATCGGGGTTCATCACGTTGCGTCCCGGGGCACCATCATGGCCACCGTCCAAGCCGAAGGGACGGTGCGATTGACGGTCCGCACGGACAGACAAGATCGCCTCGTCCTCAAGCAGCATGTAATCGCGCCGCATCGCAGTCCCGCCACGGTATTTTCCGGGACCTGCACTGTCATTGATGAACTCATTGGCCGTGATGATGATCGGATTTTCCGATTCCACCACCTCGATGGAATAGCTGGCCATGTTGGCAAACATGGTGGTGTTGCCTTCTAGCCCATCTTTCCATGGTCGCGCCCCCCATGCCGCCGAGACAAAATCGACAAAGATGAAAGGTTTGCGATCCTTGTCATATCCGCCGATCGACACATTGGTATTGCCACCATCACCGCAGGCAAAGACTTTCCCCGGGGCCAGTTTTGCCATCGCACCAAACGCACAATCGGCCATTCGAAAGCCCGTCAGCCCGCGTGCGGCGCAAGCAGCGGGCATCACGGCATTGGCAATCGTTCCTTCAGGGGCAATCACCGTGATCGCGCGGAAAACGCCGTCATTATTCGGTGCGCCGTCAGCTAGAACGGTCTTAACCGCCGTATAGCTCGCCGCCGCCGTATAGGAATAGGTGTTGTTGATCGCGCCCTTGACCTGTGGACTGGTGCCAGTCCAATCCACAACCATCTTGTCGCCCTTCTTGCGGATAGAACAAACAAGCGGAATGGGCTTGCCGACATCGATTCCGTCATCATCGATGTAATCGGTAAAGGTAACATCGCCATCCGGCAGCTTCGCGATTGCGGCTTTTGTCAGGATCTCGGAATAATCCAGCATATCGTCGATCAGCTTCACGAATTGCGTCGGCCCCTTCGATGTCGCCAGTGCCTGCACGCCCTGCTCCGCAATCCTGCAGGCGGCCAACTGCCCGCGCAAATCGCCGCGCAGCCGGTCAGGCATGCGCACATTCAATTCCAACATCGCCATCAAGGTCTTGTTGACGTTGCCCTTGCGATACAGCTTCAGCGGGGGAATGCGGATCCCTTCTTGAAAGATCTCTGTGCTGTCAGAAGCGTTGGACCCGGCCACGCGCCCGCCTACATCTGTGTGATGGCACACGGCCGCGGCAAAGGCCACGATTTGTCCATCGACAAAAATCGGCTTGAAGGTAAAGATATCGGGCAAGTGCATGCCGCCCGAATAGGGGTCGTTCAAGGTCAGTATATCGCCCTCGGCCAGGGGTTCGTCAATCGCGGCAAGGCTGGCTTTCAGCGCAACCGGGATCGAACACAGATGACCTGGCAAAGACAGCCCTTGGGCGGCCAGCCTCCCCTCTCGGTCACAAATCGCGGTGGAATAATCCATGATGTTCTTCAGCACACCGGAATAGGCCGTCCGAAAAATTGTCAGGGCCATTTCATTGGCAACGCCTATGATCGAGTGACGAAACAACTGAAAGGCAATTGGATCAGCGATTGCCGGTATGTCATTGGTCATTGGGCCATCCTTGCAGAAAACTGCGCGCGCAGGCGAACCGTCACCAGCGACAGCGCAAAAGAAGGGAGAAGCGCCGCGAAACATGCCGCCACCGCTCCGGTGAAAGGGATCAGCGCCCATATGGCGCCCAAGTAAATCGACAGGCTGGGCAGACCCAACCGTGCCGATTGATAGGTTTCGGCCCATTTCGGAGTCGCCGAGGCCTTCATAGAAATGGTCACGAAGATCATCGCGACAGGCACAGCCGACAAAATCGCGCTGAAACGTGGACCAAGATACGAGGAAAACAGCGACAGGATCACCACAATTGCGCCGCCCTGCAGAGCCGCAGGCCACAAAACGCTCCGCTTACCAGATGATATGCGCAAGATCAGCCGTGCATTAATGGGAAACACCCGATGGCTGGCCGCGATCATGATCACAGTCGCGCCAAAGGTTGCCCAGAATGGCCAGAGGCTACCGGTCAGGATCAGGGCGGCAACCAGCCAACCGGCTAGACCCAAAGCAAGCAGTGACCCTTTTGTTAGACGCGCGAAGTTCGCGGCAACCAGCGTTAGAAAGATCAGCAGCGCCGGAATGGTCTGGGCTCCGCGTAGGGCGGCTTCGCGAACGAATGCATCGGATTCAGCGGCCGCAATGGCAAAAAAACTTGTGGCAATCGCCAATGGTTGCGAGATGATGACCGCAGCCCAGGCAGGGGGCGCATCAGCGACCGCGCGCAAAACGATCCAGACAAACAATCCGCACCCAAAGGCTCGGGCAAAAATCGCGATTCCGTGGTGCCAGTCAAGGCTGCTCATCCCAGCCACTCCGGCAGGAAAAGCACGATCTGCGGGAATAAAACCACCAGCACAACGGCCATCAACAACGTTGCCAGAAAGGGCAGCACACCCCGCACCACATCCGACAATGGCCCTCCGGGACCACGCACTCCCTGGACGACGAACAGGTTGATACCCACAGGCGGCGTGATCATTGCCGTTTCAATCAGCAAGATCACCAGGATACCGAACCAGACCGGATCATAACCAAGGCTAACGACGATAGGCGCGAAGATGGGCACCGTGGCAACCATCAGCGACAGTGTTTCCATGAACAGGCCCAGCAGCAAGTAAAACACGATAATCGTGATCAGCGTCCATACAGGACCCCAGGTAAGCCCTTCAAAGAAGCGCACCACATTGGTGGTCAACCCGACAGAACCGAAGATGTAATTCAGGAAATAGGCGGCCATCACGATGGCCAGAAGCATCCCGGTGGTGCGCATAGTTCCGGAAAAGGCTGCGTGCAGCATCGCGCGCGTCAGCGACCGCGACAGTGCCGCGATTCCCAAAGCGCCCAGAACGCCAAGCGCCGCAGCCTCGGTGGGCGTTGCCCAACCAGCGTAGATCGACCCAACGACCAGAAAAAAAATGGCAATCGGCGGGATCAGATGTGGCAAGCCGTTCCGCCGTTCAGCCCAACTGACGTGAATACTGTCTCCGGCCATGTCGGGGCGGAGGCGGCAGATGATCCAGACGGTCAGCGAAAACATCAGCGCCAAGCCTATACCAGGAATGAACCCCGCCAGATACAGCGACGGGATCGAGGCATTGGTTAGCGCCCCATAGATAATCAGATTGATCGAAGGCGGGATCAGGATACCAAGCGTGCCAGACGCCGCGATCGAGCCCAAAAACAAAGGTTCGTTATAGCCGTGCCGCTTGATCTCTGGAATCGCGGTTGTGCCAACTGTGGCGGCAGTCGCGACCGAGGAACCCGAGGTCGCCGCAAACAGCATCGAGGTGCCAATATTCGCATGCATCAGCCCGCCGGGCAGCCATGAAAGCCAGCCCGCCATTGCGCCATACATCCGTGCGGCAACACCGGAACGCAGCAGGATTTCGCCCATCAGGACAAAGAGCGGCACAGCAACCAAAATCCCGTCATTCATTGCGGACCAAGAGATCGTGCCTGCAGCCCGCGTGGCTGGAATGAACGCATAAAGCGCCGACAGTATCACACCCGTCAGCCCCAGAACGGCTGCGACCGGCACCGACAAGATCATCAGACCAAACAGCACAATCAACGTGGTTGCAATCATCTTGGCTCCTCCTGATGAAGCCCTGCTTGCGCACTTAGGGCCAGCTCATCTTCAAGTTCTTCGATATCGTTGCGCGCACCGATCAGGCTCGCCGCACGGGCCCAATCGCCGACCGCCATCGAGACCAGTCCTTGTAAAAACAGCAGGACAGCGGACAGATAGAACAGCGCCATTGCCGCGACCCACATCACCTGTGGAATCCAAAGCGGTGTCTGCATCGGTGTCATTGACCGGGTGCCAAGGCCCCAATTTCGCATCAGCATCGTCCACCCGAACCAAAGGATGATTGAGAAGAACCAGATCAACCCGATCAGTGCGATCACATCCAGCACTGCCCGACCTTTTGGGGCCAGCCGCCCGTGAAGAATGCCGATGCGAATATGGGCGCGTGAAAACAGCGCCTCGCTAAAGGCCAAGGTGGCGGTGATTGCCAACACATACCCGCCGATTTCGTCCATACCGCCCAAGGATCGGTCAAACAGGCGACGCAAGATTATCTCGGCGCCGACACCGTGTGACAAGAGCAGGAGCATTGCGCCCCCGGCCCAAATCCCGGCATTGGAGAGGGCGCGCAGCACCTTCAGGACCTTTTCCAGCCCCTGACCGACGGCCAATAAAGATTTCCGCGCGCCCACCATCAGTTCGCCTCAGGCGCGAGGCCGATCGCAGCACCCACGGTGGCATACCATTCGGCCGTGCAATCAGCACCGCAACGCTCCGACCAGTTCGGCAGGACGTAATCCTTGATGATCTCGGCATGTTTCGCCATGTCTGCATCCGAAACCGCAACAAGCGTCATATTGGCCGCTTTGCCATAGCTGCACTCACCACCTGTCGAGCAAGCAATTGCATCCACATCCCGCTTTACCTGCTCCTCCCAGGCCATGCCTTCCAGCTTGGCATATTGTTCGCTCAAGGCCGCTTGTGTTTCCGGAGACAGCCCGTCCCAAGTCTCTTTATTCGCGGCCCAGAACACCATCGACCAGCCCACATTCATTGGATAGAGAAAATCCGTCACCTCGAACCAATTGGCCGAATTACCAGACGCCGTACCGGTCACCGCACAATCGGCCACACCGCGCTGCAGCGCCGGAATAACTTCAACAAAGGGAATGGTAACGGTTGTGCCACCTGCGCCAGCAACAAAGTCCGACAGTGTCGAGTTGAACACGCGGATTTTTTTGCCGCTCAGGTCATTGAGGCCGCCGATTTCCGTACGGCACCAGAAAATCTGGCTTGGCATCGGAGCAAGGCCCAGAAGATGCGTATTGAATTTTTCTTCCATCACAGCCGATAGGACAGGCTTGTAGGCTTCCGTCGCTTTGCGCGCATCCTCAGCAGTCAGCGTCACACCGGCAAGGTCCAGCGCTTCAAAGCGTGGATCTTCGCCCGCCATATAGCTGATGTTCTGCGCCGCGATCTGTAACGTGCCGTCTTGCAGCATCGAAAGCACTTCCGGACCTTTCAATCCAGCCAGATCATGCGGAACGGCTTCAATCTCGACCAGATCACCGGTGGCCGCAGGCAGCTCAGCGTAGAATGCCTCTTCCATCGGCCAAAGATACAGATTGGACGTATAGCCAAGCGCTTTCAGCTTGGTCTCGGCTGCCTGCGCGGACAGCGGCGCAAGCGTTACGGTCAATGGCATGATCGCGGCACAGGCCAACGTCGATGCCGAACGAATCAAACGAAAAATTGAACGGTCAGAGGACATATCCTCACCTCCTTGTTGCTGGGAAATCGGCGATCTGTGCCGCCTGATTGCGCGGTCGTTCTCCGACCGCTGGAATGTATCTTTGCAACGCCCTGCCTCCGGTGCGCCGCAGTTTTTCGAAAATATACGCTACGTATATTCCATTTGAGTACAGCTCGCTTGCGGCGACCCGGCAAGCGGACGTTAACGGAGCCTAGGAAGTTTTCTGCGCTGCAACATGCATCGCTGAAAATCTCAGCGATAATTCGCAATATTGATGCAAACATTGGCCGAGACGCGGCAAAAGGGCGTTGTCAGGTTAACGTTTCCCCGGCGTTGTCAGGTTATTGACCTGAACCGGCTGCCAGCATAGCGGTGTCTATGGTCGTCAAGTTTTACGACTCCGCCTGAAGGGCCACCGACTGCTCTGGCTTGCGCGATGTCGCGGATCTGCTGGCTGGGCGGCGGCGTAATCGTATCCTTTGAAGGGGCTCTGATGATGTGACCGCCCCCGAGGCCATCAATGTGCCAGGGTGGGTCTGCAAAAATCCACAAAGGAGGCCGCTCATATCGCAGATCACCACGGTCGGGCTCGATCTGGCGAAGACTGTGTTCAGCCTCATGGAATTGAGGGCGCAGCGCGAACTGTCTTGCGCAAGACACTGCGGCGAGCGCATGAGTTGGAGTTTTTCAGCCAGTTGCCATCTTGCGTCGGCGCGATGGAGGCCTGCTGCGGCCCGGGGCGGCGTCGATCAGTCTGCGACCGGCAGTGCATTGCGCCGCAATGTCATGAGATGTTGGTTCGCGCCAGAGAGGGTCTGGGGCGCTGCACCAACTGGCACACGCGGTCGGCAGCAGACCTAAAGCGATGCCGCCATCGAGATATGCGTGACCATGAAGGTCCTGTTCGGCATCCCCGTACCAGAGGCTGTGGGATGAATCTGTTCGGGGAAAGGCGAAGTCCGATCCGCAACAGAGTTCTGCATCAGTTCCGATTAGCCTCACACCCCTGGTCCGGCAATTGGAGCTGGTTAACGCACCAACTCCCTTCTCGATAGAAGAGATGCATTCCTGAGGCTCGGCTTCAAAGCCCCCTGCCCTCCCTTACTCGAAGGTCAGCTGCACTTTGACCGCCTGTGTGCGATCAGAGGCGATCCTGATGGCTTCGAGCGCATGCTCAGCAGAGAGATTATGGGTCACAACTGCCGCCAAAGGCAGAGCACGAGCATTGATCAGTTCCACCGCCTCCGCGAACTCGGTGTCGAAGCGGTGCGTGCCGATCAGGTTGATTTCCTTGGCCACAACCATGTTGAAGGGCAACGGCGTGTCACCCATGACACCAACTTGCACGATGGTCCCAAGCGGACGCGTGCAAGCGATTGCCTGCCGAACGGCTGGTTCCGCGCCCGAACATTCGAACACCAGATCGAACTGACCTTTCTCGTCCCGATAGACGTCCAAGGCCTCGCCGTTGCTTGCGACATTTATGGTGGCGGTGGCGCCTACGGCTGCGGCGACGGCAAGCGTGGCGTCATGCAGGTCGGTCACCACCACCTCAGATGCGCCGTGATATCGCGCGAGCGCCGCGCAAAGCACGCCGATCGGGCCAGAGCCGGTAACGAGCACGCGCTTGTCTTTCAAATCCCCGCTGATCTGCATGGCCCGTGCCATGGCGCGACAGCAGACAGCGAGGGGCTCTGCCAGAGCCGCTTCCGTCACAGGCACCCCCGGACCAATCCGGTGGCACTGCGCAACACCAATGGCGATCCGGTCCCGCATGAAACCCTGCTCGTGGGGCAGGAACATCGCAGAGCCCTTGAATCGCATGTTCAGGCAGTGCTGGTGCTGACCCAGGTCGCAGAATCGGCAGTCGCCGCAGGGATGCGAGGGGTTGATCGCGACAAGATCCCCGACGGCAAAAGTATCTACGCCCGTGCCCAGGCTCACCACAGTGCCTGCCGCCTCGTGCCCCAAAATGATCGGTTCGCGCACCCGGATCGTTCCGATTCCACCCTGCGAATAGTAATGAACATCAGAACCGCAGAATCCTGCGGCGCCGATTGCGACGATGACTTCGCCGGGTGCGGCGGATGGCTCCGGCTGGGTTTCAAGGCGCAAGTCATCCTGACCATGAAGGCGTACGATACGAAGGGCCATTGGAATTATCCTAGTTCGACAGAAGATTGGGAAGCCATGTGCTGAAGAACGGCACATATGAAACGAGGAGGAGCACCGCGATGTTGGTGAGGATGAACGGCCAGATCGCACGGGTGATCTGCACCAATGAGATGCGTCCGATGTTGGCGCAGATGAACAAGCAGACTCCGACGGGCGGGGTCGTCAGACCAATCATCAGGTTCAGCACGGCGAAGTTGGCAAAGTGGATCGGGTCGATCCCAACTCCTTGGGCCAGCGCCAGCAACGGCACGAACAAGATGATGAGAGCCGCAATGGTCTCCATGAACATGCCGACGAACAGCAGCACGAGGTTGATCAGCAGGATCACCAGGAACTTGTTGGTTGTCATCGACAGAACGGTGTCGGAAATCATCTGCGGGATACGCTCTGACACGAGGATCCAGCCAAAGACGTTTGCCAAGCCGACGAGCAGCAGGATGGCAGAGGCAGAGACAGCGCTGTCGATCAGGACCTTCGGCACGTCCCTCAGCTTCAGTCCGCGATAAACGAAGACACCGACAACGAAGGCATAGATCGAGGCGACAATGGCCGTCTCGGTCGGGGTGGCAAAGCCGGACAGCATGCCGACGATGATAAGCGCGGTCATCGAGACTGCCCAGAAAGCACCCAGAAACGCGCTCCACAACTCTCGCCAGCCTTGCCACGGCTGACGGGGGAAATTGCGACGGCGTGCAATGAACCATGCGGTGATCATCATGGCGATGCCCATCATGACGCCGGGCACTGCACCCGCCAGAAACATCTTGCCGACGGAAATACCCGACAGGGTGCCGACGATAATCATCGGCACAGAGGGCGGGATCATTGGACCGACAGTCGAAGATGCGGCGGTGATTGCGGCGGAAAAGTCGGCCGGATAGCCTGCCTTTTTCATGCCCGGGATCATCATCCCACCGACAGAGGCGGCGTCAGCGGCCGCAGTGCCGGAAATGCCGCCGAACAACATAGAGGCGGCCACGTTGGTCAGGCCAAGACCGCCGCGCATCCATCCCACCATCGCCTGTGCCAGCCGCACGATCCGGCCCGTGATGCCGCCAGCGTTCATCAGATTGCCCGCAAGGATAAAGCCAGGGATGCAGAGCAGCACAAAGCTGTCCAGACCAGCATACATCTTTTGCGGAATGGTCACGAGCGGGATGCCTGCCAGCAGCAGATAGGCCATAGACGACACGCCAAGCGTGACGGCAACCGGCAGACCAATGACAAGGCCCGTCACAAAGGTGACGAGGAGAAGCGTGAGTTCCATCAGAGGACCTCTTCGGGGCGGTTGGGAAGGCCATTCTCGACGCCCATCAGCATCGCGATGGCGCGCAAGGCGGCAAGGCTGCCCAAGGTTGCGAAGGCCGCGACAGTTGCCATGTAGATCCAGTTCATATGGATGCCGAGAGCCGGGGCAGTCTGTCGCACGCCGATGGATGTATAAAGCAATGCACCGGGGATCAGCACAAAGCAGAAGGCTGCCGTAATAGCGGCCGCCACCAGGCGCAGAACCCAAGGCGCGCGCCCGGGCAATGCCTCGCAGATCAGGTCCACGTTCACGAGGTCACCGCTGCGCAGACCCAGTCCGACACCCAAAGCCGTTAACCATATCAGTGCGAAGCGGCTGAGTTCCTCGGTCCAGATAATGGACGGGATCACGCCGGATCGCCCCAGCAACTGAATGACGACCGCAAAGATCATCACCATGAAGCTGAGACCGGTCGCGCAGCGAAGGATGATCGTCAGAACGTCGATAAGCCGTGCCATGAAGAACCTGTGATGTTGAGAACCGGAAAGTGAAGGGGTCGCATCGCCCCCTTCACGCTTTGCTCGGAAGGTCAGCGCGCGAACAGCGCCTCGACATCCGGGCGGATGTCTTCAGAGATCGAGCCAAGAACCGCATCCTTTGCGGCGGCTGCGAAGGCCTCTGTATCCACGTCTACGAACGCCATACCCGCTGCTTCAAGGTCGGTCACCAGCTTGGTTTCCTCTGCGATGAACAGTTCGCGCTCATAGGCTTGCGCCCGGGCGGCAGCTTCCATCACGTTGGCCTGATCTTCTTCGGACAGTTTCGACCATGCCGCTTCCGAGATCGTCAGATAAATCCAGGACCGGACATGCTCCGTCTTGTTCACGTACTTCTGCACTTCGCTGAAGTTCGCCGACTTGATCAGCGCCAGCGGATTTTCCTGTGCATCAATTGTGCCGTTCTGCAGCGACGTGAAGACCTCAGAAAAGGCCATCGGCGTTGGGCTTGCCCCAAGCGCTTGCCAGACATTCAGGAACAGCGGCACGTTCGGCACGCGCATCTTCAGACCATCCAGATCGGCGGGTGTGCTGATCGGGCGGTTCGATGTCAGGTTGCGCGGGCCGCGGGCGAAGTATGTAATGGGGCGGATGCCCGCCGTCTCGATGATCTGCGCCTTGATCCGGTCACCCATCTCGCCCGAGGCGACGGAATCCATTTCATCCAGCGACTTATAAGCGTAAGGCACGGCCAGCAGGGCTGCCAGCGGCGCCCAGTTCTGCAGCGACTCGCCGGTGATCGTCATGTCGGCAGTGCCAAGTTGCATGCCGTTGATGACGTCCATTTCCTTGCCCAGCGTCTCGTTGGGGTAGACCTCGACAGCGACGCGGCCCTCAGTCAGCGCCGACAGCTCTTCCGCAAACTTAACCGAGGCGAGGTGCCAGGTATTCTGCTCGTTCGCAGGATGACCCAGCTTGAGCGTTGTATCCGCAGCAAAGGCCTGCGTCGACAGCGCCACGGCGGCAAAGCCTGACAAAAGAAGCGTTTTCAATGAAATGGCGACAGACATAGTGTCCTCCCTTAAGTCGCGTTTTGGCCAGCCCCTACGGGGATGAGCCCTCGAAAAACTGCGGATATTCAGCTTTGATCGTCGGCAATTCGGCCAGGATCAGCTGCAGGTGTGTGCGCATAGCATGGTCTGCCTGCTCCGGGTCGCCAGCCGCGATCGCATCGGTGATGGCCTGATGATGCCCAATCAGGTGGGTCAGGTTCATGCCGGTCGCGCTCAATTGACGGACGCGGTCAAGCTGGCTCTTCATGCCTTCTATAACTGCCCAGGCATTTGGACGGCCTGCGGCCTCTGCAAGGGTGCGATGGAACAGATCGTCCAGCGGCACAAACGCCGTGCCACCATCATCGGCAAGTCTCGATTGCGTCACGATTTGCGCGCGCAGCTCTTCAACCAGCCCCGCGGTGGGATGTGCTGCGCAAAGCTTCACGATGTCCGCCTCGACGGCCTCCCTCACAAAGCGGGCGTCAAGAACAGCGTCGATCGAGATCTTCAAAACAAAGGTGCCACGCTGGGGGCGCACCTCCAGAAGGCCCTCTTCGGCCAGTTTTATGAACGCTTCCCGCACAGGCTGACGGCTAACGCCAAACCGGTCGGCAACGTCCTTTTCAGACAATCTTGCGCCGGGCGGCAGCTGGTTGCGCACAATCATGCGACGCAAGGCGCGCAACAACTGGGGTCCGACCTGCCCGGTTCTGTCGAGGTCTTCGACCTCAAAATGCGCTAAAATCATTGTCTCCCCCTAAAGCCTTTGATAACCATACTACCATACCAGTCAAGAAATAATTTGACAGGATGAGTTCAGCAGTCCTTCAGAGCCTGCTCAAGTGCTAAAACGAGGAGTGAATGATGCGGCAAACGTGGCGATGGTTTGGTCCGAATGATCGTGTGAACATCGACGACATGATGCAGGCCGGGGTCGAAGGTGTCGTCTCAGCGCTGCACCACGTACCAACCGGGGCCGTCTGGACGCCGAAGGAAATCCATCAGCGGCAGTCCCAGATCGCCACCCGCCGCGATGGCCGCCCCTAGGCACTAAGGTGGGAGGTTGTTGAGTCCCTGCCAGTATCCGAGGATATCAAGAAGCAGAAGGCCGCATGGAAAACCGATATTGCCAACTGGAAGACGTCGATGCGCCACCTCGCCGACGCGGGTATTTCCGTCATCTGCTACAACTTCATGCCCGTGCTGGACTGGACCCGCACTGATTTGGCATGGGAGCGGCCCAATGGTGCCCGCTGTATGCGCTTCGATCTTATAGACTTCGCCGCCTTCGATATTCATATTCTGAAGCGTCCGGCCGCCGCCGATGACTTCCCCTCTGATGTGGTCGCCGCTGCAGCGCAGGCTTTCGCCGCAATGACCGATTCACGTCGCGAGCAATTGGCCGGAAACATTGTGTTCGGCCTGCCAGGGGCCGCCGAAAAGTTCACTCTGGATGATGTTCGCTCTCATCTCGCGGAATATGCACATATTTCGGAACCGCAGTTGCAGGGGCACCTCGTTGATTTCCTCTCTGAGGTTGCCCCTCTTGCTGAAAGCTTGGGAATGCGCTTGTGTTGTCATCCGGACGATCCGCCGTTCCCGTTGCTTGGTCTGCCCCGCATCATGTCGACGCAGGCCCATTATCAGACCATCCTCTCTGCCGTTGACGTGCCTGCTAACGGTGTCACGCTGTGCACAGGCAGCCTTGGCGCACGTCCCGACAACAACCCTGTCGAGATCATGAAAGCACTCGGGGATCGTGTCCACTTCCTGCATTTGCGCAATGTCACTATCGAGGGCACAGCGCTGATGAACTCGATGTTTGAAGACGAACACCTGAATGGTCACACTGACATGATCGCAATGGTTGGCGCTGTAGTTGCAGAAGAGAGGCGTCGCAAAGCAACCGGTCGGACCGATTGGTCTATCCCGATGCGGCCCGATCATGGCCAGAATATCCTCGACGATCTGGGTCGATCCGCACAGCCGGGCTATCCTGCGATTGGACGGCTCAAGGGCTTGGCTGAATTACGCGGTGTCTACCGCACATTCGAGTATCAACTGCTGGCTGCAAGCAATCCCTTGGGAAAGTGCAAGTCTGCGCCTCACAGGACTATCCAAGCGTTATGCCGAGACGCACTAGGGCGGTTGAAATGAAATGCGTCACGATTCCGATCGTGACGCATTTTTGGAGTTACAACCAATACCCAAGACCTCCTCTACATATATCACCGCCGCTCGCGCTTTCTGCGCAAAGGCTGATTTTCACCAAAGTGGCAAACTTTTCGTTTTAGCAAGAGCATCTCCCTGTCCGGCACCTTCGTCATTCCAAGGACATGGGGCGCTTTCATTTAATATCAGACCTACTCTTCGCCGCTGAAGCAGGTCTTGATGTGCGTCGCGCGAGGCTCCCTTTTGCACATACCATGGCTTCCAAATCTTATGCTCTGGTCATGTTAGCCATTTGCATCCTGAAACTTAACAGCTGTTAAGTCTGATCCATGGGGTGGCATGGTGCGGTTGATGCAGTCGACTTACCAGCTGTTAAGCGGCATTTCGTCTCCCAATCAGCGCCATGACCATCGGTGTCGAAGAAAACTCACCCGCCAAAGCCTTTTTCGCCAGTGCCCGCAGGTAACCGCCGGGGGATCGAATCTCTGTAAATCGTTCGAGCATCGCCGCAAGCGCGATAGAGGCCTGTTCCGGACCCATTGCACACTGCGCGTCTTCCCAGACATCAATCCCGATTCCCATGGCGGGCCGCACATGGCAGGCCGCATCAAACAGCTGATGCCAATGGCGGATCTCCCCCTGATAAAATGTCTTCAAAGACGGACATCCTGATACGACAAGCTGCAGTGGGATTTTTGGAATGCGTCTGGTATCAGGTTCAACTGCGCATTCCTCTGCATTTCTGGGTTTACCATCCCTCGCGACAAGCACTGGCTTGGCTTTTCCCAAGTGCGATTCAGAATCTATAGACTCTTTATTTGTATTCTGATGGTGACGCTCATCTTGGGCATCACTGGTGACCAGTTCCTCCGTTTCATGGCCGTCAATGGTTGTGCGGGCCTCATCAAGAAGGGCTTCAAGCTCGCAGCGATATTGCTCAAGTTCGTCAGGGGACAGCTTGCGGCGCAGGGCACGGGCGGTCAGGGCGGCAGCGTCACGCATCCGGTCCCACAGGCCAAGGCCTGGCTGCATCTCTTCACCGAACTCCACCAAGGCGGCAAGGTCACGTCGCATCAGGCTCACAATCTCCCTCAGGCGGCGGACGCGCTCCTCGGTCTCCCTTACGGCCTCTGCCGCCCGGGCGATCTCTTCAGCGCGGGCATAAAGCGGGGTCAGATCAAAGCCAAAGGCGATCCGCTCATCGCCATGCTTGCGGCTGTAGCGTTTTCCGTTGGGACTGTCGCGACGCAAAAACAGCCCTGCATCCACCAGCCGCGCAAGATAGCGCCGCATGGTCGAGCAGGGCATGCCATTGAGCCGGTCACAGATCGCTTTGTTCGACGGAAAGACAACCATCTTCGCGCCGTGCTCCAGCGCATCATGCGGAAAGAAGCTCAGCAGCCCCTGAAGGACCGTCAGATCGCGTTCGGTGATTCCAAAGGCGGCCTGTGCCTTGGACAGCTCGCGCAGAAGCTCCCATTTGTTGATGGGTTTGCCGGGCAGGGATGCCTCTGGCGTCTCAATCACGCGCAAATGGTCGTGCGTGATCCGCCGTTTGAACGGCGAAATTGGGGTGTACTCCATGAAATCTGTCACGAAGGCAAAATTCTGGGACCCGCGAACAGCTTTACGCTTGCGGGGTAGGGGCCAGAACGCTACATTCAGAGGTGCGAAAACTGAGATTTGTAGCGGGCTCTGTCCGTTGCGAAACCCAACAAAGGTCTCGTGAAGCTTGCTTCTCGGGGCCTTTTCTTTTTCTGCCTGTCTCGTGCCTCCTTTTTTGTTGTGTTGCTCTGCCTCAGTCTTCTGAACGCTTCCAGCGCTCATGAAGCTCGGTGATCAGCAGGGGGGCATTGCCCTCAAGCCAGCTGACAAATTCTTTTTCCTCGGCCTTCAGGTCAAGCTTGAGTTGCTTGCCCCGCCGACCCGTCGTGACCGTGGCGGCGCCAACGCCGGGGATCTGCACGGCGGCGTCCACCCTGGGGGCGGATGACCCGGCAGACCCCGGCTGTTGCGCCGCCGCCAGCACGGCAAGAAACGCCCGGTCAGATGTCTCGTCCATGCCACCAGACTGCGATGTCTTGGCCTCAACCGCCACAGCGACCAGCTGATCACGCTCGACCCCGGCAGCCCCCATGGATTTCTTCAGCTCTTCCCAACGCGGCCGCCCGATACCCGGGGCCGCACCAATGGCAAGGACAAGGTTCTCGCCAACGGTGCGCACAACGCTCAGCAGCTGCGAAACCCCCGCCTCGGTCAGGTTCAGCACCTCGGCCACACCCTTGTTGGTGCGCTCGGCCTCGTTCAGATGATCGCCCTCAAGCAAGGCAGCAGCCACCAGCGCGCGCTCCACAAAGCTCAGGTCGCGGCGTTCCTGGTTCTCAAGCAGCTGATCGCGCAGCGCCTGATCCCCCTCGACCTCGGTGACGATGGCGCGGACCTTGAGGCCAAGTTCCCGACACACCTCAAGACGGCGCCGCCCATAGATCAGGGTATAGCGATCCCCGTCCAGGGGCCGCACAAGGATGGGCACCCGCTGACCGTTCTTGGCAATCGACGCTTTCAGACTTTCGATCTCGATCTGGATCCGGTCATCAAGCCGCCCGGTGGTTTCAATCTGCCCCGGATCAATCTCGAAAATACCACCGCGCAACCGACGCCCCTCAAGAGCGTCAGGCGCGTTGCGAAGGGTCTGCAAGGGCAGGCCGAGTTTAGGCTTTCTTGCCATTGCGTCCCCACGTGGTTTGTACGATCGCCGCGATCTCGTCATTGACGGCGTTCATGGAATCGATAGCGCGATCAAAGGTTTGACGCGTGAAATCCTTGCGGTCCGCTTCATAAAGCGTCTGCTTTGTCAGCCCGGCATCAGAAATGGCGGTGGATTCAACCATGTGGTTGGTCAGAACCGACCGCCCGAAAAGCCCGCGGATAAAGGCGATGACCTCGGTCTGCGGGGCATCACCCACCTTGTATCGGGTCGGCAGAAACCGCAGCCAGTCAAAGCGCAGGTTTGCGCCGGCGTCCCGGATGACACCCAGCAGGTCCGCCGTCATCCGCAGGAACTGCGACATCGACATGAGGTCCAGCATCTGCGGATGCACGGTGACCAAAACGCCTGACGACGCAGACAGTGCGGACATGGTCAGAAAGCCCAGCTGCGGCGGGCAGTCGATCACGACCACGTCGTAATCCGCCTCAACACTGTCCAGCGCGTCGCGCACTCGGGCAAAGAAGGCCCGCGCGCCGCCCCGCTGGATCGCGGCAGGGGTCTCGTGTTCGAATTCCATGAGTTCGAGGTTGCCGGGGATAAGGTCAAGCCCGCGAATATAGGTCTTGCGGATCACCTCTGAAATCGGGACCGGATCGTCATAGCGCACCGCATCATATAACGTGCCACCCTCCATCAGGTCGATTTCGGGCTGGATCCCGTGCAGCGCAGAAAGTGAGGCCTGCGGATCCAGATCAATCGCAAGCACCCGATATCCCTTCAGCGCCAGACGCTGCGCGAGGTGGGCAGATGTTGTGGTCTTGCCCGATCCGCCCTTGAAGTTCACAACCGATATGACTTGTAGATCGTCGCCATCTCGACGCCCGGGCACATAGGTTCCCGGCTTCTTGGTCGTCACTTCCAGGGCGCGGCGGATGTCCCAGATATCATCAAGCGTATAGCGACGGTGGCTGCCTGCTGTCGTTTCGACATCGGCGATCTTTCCCTCTCGATGAAGCTTGCGAAGGTATGTATGATCCACCCCAAGCAGCTCAGCCGCCTCGCCGCTGGTCAGGCTGCGCATGACCTTTCTGGCGTCCGGGGGAAAATGGGCCGCGCGCTGTGCATGCAGATTCGATGCAAGCAGCTCCGCGTAACGGCCGATGGCGATATCCAGGTCCTGCTCAGCGTCGCTCATATCTGTCCCGATTCGTGGGCGCGTTTTTTATGTGACCGCGCGTTATTTTTCGAGACTATGACCCGGGCGACCGGATTCGTGCAAGCGCTTTTTGAATTTACAGGCTTTTTCGGCTCAACCGCGACATCTATAGCCCTCCGCCGATGGCTTTACAGCGCCCGCAGCTTGGCAACGGCATCAGCCAGCGGCATCGCACGCAGCCCCTCACCAACGGGCACGTCGCGCGCACCGGCATAGACCAGAATTTTTGTGTCCGCCTTGATATCTTCTACCGCCAGATGAAAGCCCCGCGACACCTTGGGGCTTGTGGTGCGCTTGATCTCGATGGCCCAGATCTCATCGCCGGGCAGCCGCAGAACAAGGTCAAGCTCGGCGCCGGCCGCAGTCCGGTAGAAAAAGGGCAGGGTGCCTGCGGGGGCAGCGGCGATAAGCGTCTCGATACAAAATCCCTCCCAGCTTCCCCCGACCACCGGATGCCCCAGCAGGCTCTCGGGTGACTCAAGGCCAAGCAGCGCATGCACAAGGCCGCTGTCGCGGACAAAGACCTTGGGCGATTTGACCAGCCGCTTGCCGACATTTTCGTGCCAGGGTTGCAGACGTCGCACCAGCATCAGATCCACCAGCAGATCCAGATAGCGCCCGATCGTCTGCCCCGACACGCCCAGACCCTCGGCCAGCGCGGCGGCGTTCAGCAACCCGCCCTGCGCATGGGCCAGCATCGTCCAGAACCGGCGCAGCGTGGTGGCCGGAATGCGCGGACCCAGCGCCGGAATGTCACGCTCCAGATAGGTCCGCAGAAAATCGCGGCGCCAGTCCATGCTGGCCTGATCGCTGTCGGCCTGAAAACTTTCAGGGAACCCGCCCCGCAGCCAGAGTTCGTTCAGCCGGTCGCCCCCGACCTCGTCCAGCAACAGCGGCGGCATCTCGATATAGCGCACCCGCCCGGCAAGGGATTCTGCCGATTGATGCAGCAGCACATTCGACGCGGAGCCAAGCAGCAGGAACTGCCCCGTGCGGACCCCCTTGCGCCGCCGCATGTCGATCTGCCCGCGCAGGCTCTTGAACAGGTCGGGCATCTGCTGAACCTCATCAAGGATCACCAGCTTGCCCACCTGTTCGTCGAGATAAAGATCGGGCTCTGTCAGGATCCGCCGGTCGCCCTCGCGCTCAAGGTCAAGGTATACAGAGGGGCGCTGCTCCCCTATGTCCAGCGCAAGGGTGGTCTTGCCAACCTGCCGCGGCCCCAAAAGGACAACGGCCGCTTGGCTTTCAAGCGCGGACAACACGATCTGATGGGTGAGGCGTTGATACATACCTTGTAATTACGCTATGAGGTGGAAGATTTACAAGGCTATTTTACGCAAACAGAGTGTTCCCAGTCCTGAATGGTCAGCGCTGTCAGCGCGTCGGCTCGCGCCGGCAAATGTCACGATCCGTCCCTTCACGGCTGGCAGACAGGCGGGCATGAATGTCGTGCAGACTGGCGCGGCCTTGTTGCACAAATCCTGCGTGGGATTCACTAGGTTAATCCAATGTGGTAACTGA
>NZ_AWWI01000135.1 GCF_002760615.1 Puniceibacterium antarcticum
GTGACGGCGTACCTTTTGTATAATGGGTCATCGACTTGGTCTATCTAGCAAGCTTAAGCCGTTAGGTGTAGGCGCAGCGAAAGCGAGTCTTAATAGGGCGTTGAGTTAGATGGATCAGACCCGAAACCGAGTGATCTAGGCATGACCAGGATGAAGGTAAGGTAACACTTACTGGAGGTCCGAACCCACACCTGTTGAAAAAGGTCGGGATGAGTTGTGCCTAGGGGTGAAAGGCCAATCAAACTCGGAGATAGCTGGTTCTCTGCGAAATCTATTTAGGTAGAGCGTCATCCGAATACCCCGGGGGGTAGAGCACTGGATGGGTAATGGGGCCCCACAGGCTTACTGATCCTAACCAAACTCCGAATACCCGGGAGTACTAGATGGCAGACACACAGCGGATGCTAACGTCCGTTGTGAAGAGGGAAACAACCCTGACCTACAGCTAAGGCCCCCAATTCATGGCTAAGTGGGAAAGCAGGTGGGACGACCAAAACAACCAGGAGGTTGGCTTAGAAGCAGCCATCCTTTAAAGATAGCGTAACAGCTCACTGGTCTAAACAAGTTGTCCTGCGGCGAAGATGTAACGGGGCTCAAGCCATGAGCCGAAGCTTAGGATGCCGTAAGGCATGGTAGCAGAGCGTAGTGTGACATAGTTCCATGTCTCTTTTGCCTCTTTCGGGAGGTCTTGGAGACGCGGAGCTTTCTGTGAAGCCGGGGCGTGAGCCATCCGGTGGAGAGATCACTAGTGAGAATGATGACATGAGTAGCGACAAAGGGTGTGAGAGACACCCTCGCCGAAAGTCCAAGGGTTCCTGCTTAAAGCTAATCTGAGCAGGGTAAGCCGACCCCTAAGGCGAGGCCGAAAGGCGTAGTCGATGGGAACCAGGTTAATATTCCTGGGCCAGATGGAAGTGACGGATCTCGAAGGTTGTTCGTTCTTATCGGATTGAACGGGCCGCTTAGAGGTTCCTGGAAATAGCTCCATCGCTAGATCGTACCCTAAACCGACACAGGTGGACTGGTAGAGAATACCAAGGCGCTTGAGAGAACTATGTTGAAGGAACTCGGCAAAATACCTCCGTAAGTTCGCGAGAAGGAGGCCCGGTTTCTAGGCAACTAGAGGCTGGGGGCACAAACCAGGGGGTGGCGACTGTTTACTAAAAACACAGGGCTCTGCGAAGTCGTAAGACGACGTATAGGGTCTGACGCCTGCCCGGTGCCTGAAGGTTAAAAGGAGGGGTGCAAGCTCTGAATTGAAGCCCAGGTAAACGGCGGCCGTAACTATAACGGTCCTAAGGTAGCGAAATTCCTTGTCGGGTAAGTTCCGACCTGCACGAATGGCGTAACGACTTCCCCGCTGTCTCCAACATAGACTCAGCGAAATTGAATTGCCTGTCAAGATGCAGGCTTCCCGCGGTTAGACGGAAAGACCCCGTGCACCTTTACTACAACTTCACACTGGCATTAGGCCGAACATGTGCAGAATAGGTGGTAGGCTTTGAAGCGGAGACGCCAGTCTTCGTGGAGCCTCCTTTGAGATACCACCCTTGTTCTGCTTGATGTCTAACCGCGGTCCGTTATCCGGATCCGGGACCCTGTGTGGTGGGTAGTTTGACTGGGGCGGTCGCCTCCTAAAGCGTAACGGAGGCGCGCGAAGGTTGGCTCAGAGCGGTCGGAAATCGCTCGTTGAGTGCAATGGCAGAAGCCAGCCTGACTGCAAGACTGACAAGTCGAGCAGAGACGAAAGTCGGCCATAGTGATCCGGTGGTCCCAAGTGGGAGGGCCATCGCTCAACGGATAAAAGGTACGCCGGGGATAACAGGCTGATACTGCCCAAGAGTCCATATCGACGGCAGTGTTTGGCACCTCGATGTCGGCTCATCTCATCCTGGGGCTGGAGCAGGTCCCAAGGGTACGGCTGTTCGCCGTTTAAAGAGGTACGTGAGCTGGGTTTAGAACGTCGTGAGACAGTTCGGTCCCTATCTGCCGTGGGTGTAGGATACTTGAGAGGAGTTGCCCCTAGTACGAGAGGACCGGGGTGAACGAACCACTGGTGGACCAGTTGTCGTGCCAACGGCAGTGCTGGGTAGCTATGTTCGGACAGGATAACCGCTGAAGGCATCTAAGCGGGAAGCCCCCCTCAAAACAAGGTATCCCTGAGGGCCGTGGTAGACCACCACGTCGATAGGCCGGAGATGTAAGCGCAGCAATGCGTTCAGTTGACCGGTACTAATGGCCCGATAGGCTTGATTTGATCCAGTAAAAGACAGGCTCAACCCTGACACTTACGGAACGAATCAAAAGCATACACATCAAGTGAAAAGACTTGGACAACGTTGATCGAGGAAAAAACTTCAGGGCTTTATTCGGTTTGGTGGTCATAGCACGAGCAAAACACCCGGATCCATTCCGAACCCGGCCGTTAAGTGCCGTAGCGCCGATGGTACTGCGTCTTAAGACGTGGGAGAGTAGGTCACCGCCAAACCTAATAAAGCCCTGAAACAACCGTATCTCTCTAAAACGATTATCAGCGATACAGCGATGGCATACACAAAACACCATCAAGCGTCGCGGGATGGAGCAGCCCGGTAGCTCGTCAGGCTCATAACCTGAAGGTCGT
>NZ_AWWI01000136.1 GCF_002760615.1 Puniceibacterium antarcticum
GGCAAAACTCAAACCCGGAGTCTCGCTCACGCTGGATAAAAGTTGGGGGCAACGTCAGCAGAGCGACAGGTTGCTCGGTTCGTGACTCATGAGAGTGATGAGATTTCGCTTGATGACGAGACCGAAATGTTTGATGAAACCCTCGAAAAATTATTGCAAGATTTAGGGATGGTCGTTCTACCTTATCCGGCGACAACGACGAGAGAACTAGTCCTCGGTGGCTATTCCAACAAAAAGCCATTCAAGGAAAGCGGCAAAGGCCATTAGGATCTACATGGAAATCTATAGTCGAAGGCATAGACCCAGCCGACGGACCTCACGTCTTTGTCACTAGCAACACGTTAGATTTCGCTCAAGATAAGACGAAGGAGACGTTCGTGCTCCACGCTGAACTTCTGTCGGATTTACCTGATGGGGTATTGGTTCTGGGTTTCACGGGACGACAGTCGCTTCTTGAGAAGCATGTTTTGCCTCGCCTTGATGGATGGAAACCTTGGAGTGAGTCAAAGGTCTATCTCGACATCGAGAATTTCGCGGAAGGGGTTATAGGCAAGGAGCTGCCTTACAAGACAATGTATGGGCTAGAGGGGCTGCCATTCAGTAATGAAGTCACTCTTACTATGTATGGGAACCCAGAGGGACTGGTCGTGCATTATGCTCTCATCGGAGATCAATATATGGTCCGCATCCGAGGGAAGTCGGAATGCCTGTTCGACGGGTACAGGCCTTGTTGCACAAATCCTGCGTGGGATTCACTAGGTTAATCCAATGTGGTAACTGAGCG
>NZ_AWWI01000137.1 GCF_002760615.1 Puniceibacterium antarcticum
GATAAGTGTGTCCGGGGAAAGGGGAGCTGCGGCCAGTTTCAGATTTATGCAACAGCGCCCCCTGACACCACAAACCAAGCGGGGCGCTCATGAGCCCCCCCGTCACATCCCAGATCGTGTGGCGCAACATCTCAATCGAGATCACCTTCCACGAGCGCCGTTGGAAATCTGACTTTGACCATATCGAACTGCGGGTTGAGGAAGGCTGGATCATTCCCGTGACTCAGACCGGCTACCGTTCGCACTTCTTGCTTGCTGGTACCGTCGACGAGCACGGCGGTCATGTAGACTTCGTCCTAGCTTGGCTCGACCACGAGGCCGACAAGCCTGAGTGGAAGAGGCGTGAAGACGCTTCACGGCAAATGTCCTTGTTCTAAGATGATCTTTTATAGTAGATCATTAGCCTTTTTTGATCAACTATAGTATATCAGGTAGTTGCGTGAAGCCTTGAAGATGTGATATGTTTAAGTATATCAATGGCAGCACTTGATATAGAAAGGTAGATCAAAAATGACTTATGCGAGTGAAGATATAGCGGCCACACTCAAGGAGGCCAGGGAAAACAAAGGGTTAAGCCAGAGGGAGCTTAGCGCGCGATCAGGCGTGCCTCAGTCGCACATCTCAAAGATTGAAAGCAGTGCCGTTGACCTTCGGCTCTCTAGCCTCGCTTCGCTTGCCCATGCGCTCGATCTGGAACTTGCTTTGATACCGCGCAAGGCCGCGCCCGCTGTCAGGTCCATCGCACGCAGCACAAGCAGCCACAATGCGCATGGCCACTCAGATGCTCTGCGAGAGCTTACAAGGGCACAGCGCGCGTTTGCAGCCTTGCCAGAGGCTCTACAAGAGAGCTCAGTAGCACATAACCTTCAGAAACAGCTTACCGAAATGAACAACTTCCGAAACATTCTTCAAGAAACCGATGCGGTTCGGCAAATTCGAAAAACACTAGAGGCAATCGAAAACGCAGGCGGGTTGAAGCAGCTTGAGAAGGTCGCAAAAGATGCGCAGCGGTTGCGCAACATGCTCGCTCACAATGTACCAACGTTCCGGCCCGAAATAACACAAAGCAGACCAGCCTACAGTCTGGACGAGGAGGATAGCGATGGCTGATGTATCCGTGCTCAATGTTCAGCTTTACGGCCAGCCGATAGGCACGCTAACGCGTGTCGCAGGGGATCGCAGCCTCTTTGCGTTCAACGAAGACTACATAAACGATCCAGATCGCCCGACACTTGGGCTGTCATTCAAGGACGAGTTTGGAGAACTGCGCACTGATTTCAGACCCGTCCAGAAGCAGGTTATGCCATTTTTCTCCAACCTCTTGCCGGAAGGACATCTGCGAAAATATTTGGCCGAGAAGGCAGGAGTAAATATTGAGCGTGAATTCTTCTTGCTCTGGGCGCTTGGTCAAGACCTTCCGGGCGCGATCACTATTATACCAGCCGATGGTGAGCAGTGGCCGCCAGAAGCAGCAGACGCTGAGGGCTTTCGGGAGGCGCAGCCCAAAGAAAACATGATGCGTTTTTCGCTCGCTGGCGTTCAGTTGAAATTCTCCGCCATTGAAAGTGCGAGCGGCGGTTTGACGATCCCTGCCACGGGAGTTGGCGGTGATTGGATCGTCAAGTTGCCATCAAGGGAGTACATGGGCGTACCCGAGAACGAGTTCTCGATGATGCGGCTGGCCAGCCTGCTGGATATGGATGTACCGAAAATCGATCTGGTTGATATTGATAGCATTGCAGGATTGCCAGACGGAACAGAACGTTTCGGCAGCAAAGCGTTTGTCATTGAACGGTTTGACAGATCGCCGAACGGAGAGCGCATTCACATCGAGGATTTTGCGCAAGTCTTTGGTGTTTACAGTGAGAACAAGTACAAGAAAGCCAGCATGCGCAACATTGCCGCAGTCGTAGCCTCTGAAAGCTCGGACGGTGATGTGCGCGAGTTTATCCGTCGCCTGGTCTTCAACACGATGATCGGAAATGGCGACATGCATCTGAAGAACTGGTCACTGATCTATCCAGATCGGCGAAATGCGGCGCTAGCACCCGCCTACGACTTTGTCTCAACAGTCCCCTACATCAAAGGTGACAGCTTCGCACTGAACTACAGCCGCGTTCGGGATTTTGCTGCGTTTGATGAAGACGAAATGTCCCATCTTGCCGCGAAAGCAGCGTTGCCGGAAAAGATGGTTCTTGATGTCGCGCGAGAGACCGCTAGCGACTTTGCATCGCTCTGGAAGCGTGAAAAGGACGCCTTGCCGATGCTTGACGACGTCAAAGCAGCGATTGATGAACTACTCCCGACTTTGCCTTTGATGAATGCAAAGTCGTGATCTTAAAAGTGAGTACATCCAATGAATTTGTCTGAAGTATTTCCAGCGGACGGTAGGCCCCAATCGCTATATTGCGACTGACGTTGCCCCCTGCAGCTAATCCAGTTTGAGATAGACTCTGGCCCAACCGAAAGGACC
>NZ_AWWI01000138.1 GCF_002760615.1 Puniceibacterium antarcticum
AGAATTTGGTCCAGTCGATTGCTCTGAACAGAAAAAACGCATTCTTCGCCGGATCGGACGAAGGCGGCATCGCATTCCTGATCGAGACAGCCAAGATCAATGGCGTGGAGCCTTTCGCCTATCTGAAATCTACGCTCGAAGCCATCGCGGCCGGACATCCGCAACAGCGCATCGACGAGTTGCTTCCCTGGAACTTTCAGCCGTCAAGCTGAAACCCCAGTGCCGCCCAGACGACGCTTACCAACCTCTCCACGGCTTTTTCTCTTTAGAACAGGCCCGCCGGTTGCTGATCTGCATGCCGTGTAGAATGGCGCGGGGGTCATTCCCACCAACGGTCTATGGTGGCGATATCCGTATCGGACCAACCGAAATGATGCGCCAGCTCGTGAACCATGACATGCGTGACAAGGTCAGGCAGAGCGACATCGCCACGTTCGCGCCATTCTGCAAGGATCGGTCGGCGGAACAGCCAGATCGTATCGGGCCAAGGCGCGGGATCTGCAAAGGATTTTTCCGTCATGGGGATGCCCTCGTAAAGGCCAGTCAATTCCATCGGGTCTTCGATTCCAAGGCCATCAAGGATGTCCTGCGGCGGTATCTCCTCGATTCTGAGAACCACCTCCCGTGCGGCCTGCTGAAAGGTCGCCGGAAGCTGGTCGAGCGCGGTGAACGCCATCGCATGGAAAGCGTCAAGATCAGGCGCGGTGTGTTCCGGGTTATACATTCTCTGCATATGGAGGCAGCGCACGTCGGACAGAAGAGCGCGCGCGCGACTTATTCCGCCGATGATGTCGTTTCTGGCGTGGCGCATTTGGCAGGATTGGCGCAGGACAGCGGTTTGCAAAGGCAGGAGAGCCGGGATGATTGCTGTTCACAGCCGCGAGGCGGCCTTTTCAGAAGTCGAGTGCGACCAGATCGTCGCGCTGGCGCGCGCATCGGAATCGAGTGACGCCAGACTGGTCGGGCAGCAGCGGGATCACAACCTGCGCCGTGCAGATCTGGTCTGGGTAGACGAACTGCCAGGAACAGCCTGGATCATGGATCGGATCATCGAGGTTGTCCGCGATGCGAACCGGGGTTTGTTTCAGTTCGATTTGAGCGATTTTGCGGAAAGCCCGCAGATCGCCCGCTATGGAGCCGAGCGCGAGGGGCATTTTGACTGGCATGCGGATATCGGTGACGGCGTCGTTGCTGCGCGGCGAAAGCTGACGATGGTCGTGCAGCTGTCGTCAGAGAAGGGCTATGAGGGCGGGGCTCTGGAAATAATGCCCTCGGCCAATGTGGTGTCTGCGGGACGGGTCCGTGGCACGGCGACGCTTTTCCCGGCGTTCCAGTTGCATCGCGTGACGCCGGTGACAAAAGGCGAGCGGCATTCCCTGACCGTATGGGCGCATGGGCCGGGATTTCGCTAATGCGTCAGCGGGTAGCGGCACAGCTCATCATGCTCGGCACCAGTGATGTGCGGCCGCGAGCTGTAGAGCGCGAAACTGTGGATCGGGATATCGGTCATTTTCAGCGACGACTCGCGCAGCAGGAACTTGGCCAGGCGGTCTTGCTGATCGGAATTGGTCTGCGCGGGCAGCTGGGCGAGCGTCACATGCGGGCGGAACCGCCGACGATCAAGCTGCAGGCCGATCCCGTGCAGCCGTGAGCGGATGCGTTTATGCAACTCCAGCAGCGCCGGTCCACCCTCTGCATTGATCGCCAGCGACTGACCGCCGTAGCCATCCAAGCCATTCAAAGTCAGGCTGAAGCGCGTGGCGCGAAGCGATTCCAGCGTTTCGTGGATTTCTTCAAGCGTTTCCATCGGCTGTTCGTCGAGAAAGGCCAATGTCAGGTGCAGGTTTTCGGCCGGGACGTGGCGACCGAAGGGAAGTCGGTTTTGCAAGGCTTCGAGCACGGCAATGTCGGAGTCGGGCAGGGGAAGGGCAATGAAGCAGCGCATCGATCGATTTGCCTAAGTCTGGGACCCAAGGATTGGCGTAAGAGCGGGCGGTTCGCAAGTCGGAAGGTGGTTAAAAATGCGGATACCACGTTTCGTAATTCTGAGACAGCAGGAAAACACTTGTTCAACCTGCCTTGCCAGGCAAGCACCTCAGGCGGTTAGAGCCGCCTGGGATGTCGAATGTCGTTTCAGATTCCGTGCTGGCGCGCGCTCTGACCATCCAGAAAGATCTTTCTGGCGCATCGCTTGCCGCCAAGATTCTGATCGCGCACCTGCGGTGGGAAGTGTCGGCAAACCCGTCAACGCTCGCCACGAAGGCGGCAGAGCTTCGGGCGTTTTTCGCCCAGAATGCTTTTGCCGCCAAAGACATTGCAGTACTTTAACAGGGAGAGTCTTGGACTATGAAAAACAAGATGATGATTCGCCGAAACGACGACACTGATCGGCTCGGGTGGCGCTCTTCTGATGACCGACTCTGGAGAGGCGCTGCGCAAGCTGCCCAAAGGACGTTGGATCGGCGGAACCTCGGTTTATTTAGTGACCGAAAAGGGAGGGTGCGTGGATCGCGAGAACCTGTTCGTGACGGAAAGAGAGGGCATTACCGACTCGCGGATCGAACATCGTCTGCCCGAAGCTTTGCCCGAGCTTGGCAAGGACCGTTTCGACAACGGCATGTCGATGATCCTGATCCCTGCGTTTTCCAAGGCACATGCGCAATTCGCCATTGATGGGGCCTGCCACACGGGTCTGTTCGATCCGCCGCGGATGGGTTTGGTCACAGGCATGCAGCTCGACGATCTCGGTAAGGTTACTCCCAAGGTATTTGACGGCTGCAACGGCTCGGTACATGAGGAAGGTGCGATGCTGATGCATGTCTCCCTGCCTGCCGATCGCACAGCTGCGCTGTAAATCGTAAACCTCTTCGAACAGGACCCCGCAGGCGATCTGATCACTTTTGGCGCAGATGGGTCTTCCGCCAGCCCGGCGACGATTGACGGCAAGGTGACGAACATAGCGGCCTATCTGGTGCAAAAGGGCACCTAAACCCAGCTTCCGCTGGTTGCTGACTATGCCGGGGCAATGATCACCGTGTCCTTTCGGACCGTTGATGCTGCTGCGAAATAGGTCGATTTCTACGTCCCGGTGATCGAAGGTGTAAGCTATCGCATTGCAAAGTCGCCGGGCGATTACGACAGCGTCTTTGCTGCCTGTGCTGGCGGGGAAGACAATGCAAGCGCACTGTCCTGCAACTGCATTCTCAACCATCTTTATGGCGCGCTTGAGGGCAAGAAGACCGACACTTACACCGGTCCCGCGACGTTTGGCGAGATTGCTTATGTTCTGTTGAAGCGGACCATGGTTAAGCTGCATGTGGCCAATGTGGACGTCGCCGAGGTCGCATGAGTATTGTTCTGTGCGCAGTCCGGTTGTTCGGGCGGCGCGCAGATCCGCCAAACCGGCGAACTGGACAAATCGGCCCCGGTGTGAAAGAGCATCGCCGTCCCAGGAGATGCCAATGACCACGACCCGTTTTGCCCCATCACCCACAGGTTTCATCCACGTCGGGAACCTGCGTACCGCATTGTTCAACTATCTGATCGCCCGCAAGGCTGGCGGGACCTTTATTCTGCGGATCGACGATACCGATCCCGAGAGATCCAAGCAGGAATATGTCGATTCGATCAAGCGGGATCTGGAATGGCTGGGCCTGACATGGGATCAGGAAGAGCGGCAGTCCGAGCGGCTGGACCGCTACGCCGAAGCGGCTGATCAGCTGCGCGGCATGGGCCGGTTCTATGAGGCCTTCGAGACGCCGGTCGAACTGGACCTCAAGCGCAAGAAACAGCTGAACATGGGTAAGCCCCCGGTCTATGACCGTGCGGCGCTGGCCCTTTCTGATGCTGAAAAGGACGCGCTGCGGACAGACCGGGGTGCTGGCGTCTGGCGTTTCAGGCTGGATCAGGAACGCATCGAATGGACCGATGGGATTCTGGGAGATCTGTCAATTGATGCCGCCAGCCTTTCCGATCCGGTGCTGATCAAGGCCGATGGACAGAACCTATATACCATGGCGTCAGTTGTCGACGACACCGACATGGGCGTGACCCATGTGGTGCGCGGATCTGACCATGTGACCAATACGGCGACGCAGATTCAGATCATCCGCGCACTGGGTGGCACGCCGCCGTCCTTTGCACACCATTCATTGCTGACTGGTCCGCAGGGTGAGGGACTTTCCAAACGTCTGGGCTCGCTTGCCTTGCAGGATTTGCGCGCGCAGGGGATTGAACCCGAGGCGCTGCTGTCGCTGATGGCGCGACTGGGTTCGTCGCAGCCGGTGGAACTGCGCATGTCGCTGGAAGAGATTGCCGAAGGATTCGAACTGGAACAGTTCGGCGCGGCACCGACCAAGTTTGATGTGAACGATCTGTTGCCGCTGGTCGCGCGCAAGCTGCACGGCTTGCCGTTTGATGCGATCAAGGCGGATATCGCGGCCCTTGGTGTACCCGATGACAAGGCCGAACTGTTCTGGCAGGTCGCGCGCGAAAATATCACTGTGCGCAGCGATCTGGCTGCATGGTGGACGATGTTTTCTGAAGGCGCTGAACCTGTTGTGGCTGATGAGGACCGCGATTTTATCGCTCAGGCAATGGCATTGCTTCCCGACGGACCCTACGATCACGACACTTGGGGGCAGTGGACTGCTGCGGTGAAGGAAGCGACGGGCCGCAAGGGCAAAGGTCTGTTCATGCCGCTGCGTCTTGCCGTGACCGGTCAGCAACGTGGGCCGGAGATGGCTGATGTGCTGCCGCTGATGCAGGTGATCCGCGCGAAAAACCTCGCCCAAGGGTAATCAACCGGCACTAGATGTTCCCTTTTGACTGCGCGCCGTTTTGTACCTCAATCGGCGCGCAGTCAGAGCAAGTTAATCTCCTTCAGCGGGCGCGAGCCTGCGGATCTTGTCAAGATCTGTCTCGTTCGAAATTGCCTCTTCTGCATGGGTGCGGGCATAGGTGATCTCGGCCCTCGCAGCAGTGCCCATTGCCCCCGGTGCGGTGGCAAGCTCCTGCAGCGCATGAATGATTTGTCCCATCACCTCGACCCGTCCTGCTGCATCGCGGATGATCACGCCATAAGCGTCGTGGAGAAGGTCGCTGGCCGTGGTCGCAGGCAGGTGGATGCGGGGATAAAGCACTGGCTCTTCGTCATCCTGCGAATCCTGTTCGGCCGCGTCATGGGCGCCAAGGCTTTGAATGTATTCCCAAAGCAGCTTTTTCAGTCTGTGCACCACGTCTATCGCGGTGCCCGGATCATTGACGCCGGGGGACATTGCGCGGGCGGCAATTTCGCTGAGCACGACAAGGCCAAAACGGCAATCCTGTTCCATCGTTCGTTCGCGCCCAAAGGTGATGTAGTCACAGATACTGTCGCACAACCCCTGATCGGCGCGGGAAATATAGCCCATCGGCTGATCGCGCAGCACATATTTGCCCGGGCTGGCGGTGATCCAGAGCACACCGTCCTTTTCCATCAGCGCATCGTTGAGACGAGCGAGATCAATGAATTGCACATAGCCCGACTCAGCGGCGAAGACAGGGCGCGCACCGGGTGGCGGCGGGAGCATGTCGATGAGCCGATTGGCCCCAAGGTTGGGCGCGCTCGCGTTGGTCTGCAGGCTGATCTGGGCAGCATTTTCGACCTGCCGCAGCGTGTGATCCATGCTGCCAAGATGGCTGAGCAGGTCAATCCAGCGCAGGATTGCCGCGATAATCAGCACGATGGTGACGATGGTCAGGCCAAAGATCACCACGGCTGCGGTTTCACTGTAAAAGCCCGCGTTGAACATGACCAGCGCGGTCAGCGAAAACAGGAAACCGCTGACAAAGGTTGCCAGAACGGTCTGCGTCGTGCCGTCCTGCATCAGCACGCGATAGGCGCGCGGGGTGCCCTGGCTTGATGCGGATTGAAAGGCACTGACCATGACGCCCAGCGAAAAGGTGGTCACCGTCAGCAGCGATGAGGCGAGGATGTTCAGGATTGGCCGCACGGCATCGGCGCCAAAGCGTTCAGTCAGGGATTTGGGAATGAATCCGTCGAACAGCGGCGCAAAAAGCGCGGCAAGAACCGCAAGGGCAGCCATCAGCACCACCCGCACGCCCAGCCGACGGGCAAAACGCAGCAAGAGCATCAGGCTCTTGGACAGCATCAGATCAGGATCCTGCTGCCCAGTGAGGTCAGCGCGCCGTCCACGTAGTCGCGTTCATCCGTGCTGAGACTTTGTGCTCGGGGATAGCGTGGGCTGGCGCGGTCATTCAGGATCGGCGCCTCCCAGCCGGTTGTTGTTGCCAGAAAACGGTCGGCGCCGTCGCGGCCAAATTCAGTCAGATAGCCCTGCAGAACCACGTCAAGATAGCTGAGAAGGACAGGGTGATCCTCATCTGGCAGGTGGCGTGTGTGTTCCGGGATGGAATAGATCGCCACATCGGCATGGTCCCCAAGGTCATGGGTGACGCAGTCCGATGCAGGCAGGCGGTCATAATTCGTCTCGCGCAGGTCCAGTGCTGACCAGTCCTGATCTGGAACACCGGCAACAAGGCCCTCAATTTCGCAATCCGCGTCGGGAATCACTGTGAGGAACGCCGGTTCGCGGTCAGGCGTGCAACGCCAGGCACGTCGCCAGCCTTTGGCGCGGGCGGGAAAGGCGGGGTCATAGATATGCGTACGGCGGTTGACGAGGGAGCCGTAGCCAAAGAAGTATGCATTGCTCATGGATGCATAACTGCGCGGGTGTCGGACGCTTGTCAAACAGGCTGTGGCGTTTCAGACATCGGCTTTGTCCGTTCTGCCCGGACCGGTGGCATCGCCTGAGATTGCTTTCAAAACCTTCTGGTGGGTGCTTGTGTCAACCTGGAGAGTCGTCTAGCTTGACCCACGTCACGACGGGAGAACCGGAAATTGCCGGTGCCGAAGGAGCAACCGCCCCGGAAACTCTCAGGCCCCAGGACCGTCGGGACATCGAAGACTCTGGAGAGAGGCGCGCCAGCCCGCGTCCGCCGAAGGGATAATGATCTCAGGCGACAGGACAGAGGGGGCGTTCCAGGTGCGGGGAGAGACCCCGTGCGGTGAATGCCCCAAGGTGCGGTCTATGCCGCCCCCGGGCCTGACAAGACGGGGGTTATATGACCGACCACACTGGCAAGACTGACAAGACCGCCACGGATGATCTGGCGCAATACGAGGTGCAGGATGTCTGCGGCTGTGGCGTTGACCACGGGCCGGGCGGGCACCACCATCGCCATGCCGATGAGGCCGAGGAGCAGGGTCCCAAGCGCACGCCGCTTTATGATCTGCATCTTGAGTTGGGCGGCAAGATGGTTGAATTTGCCGGGTATCAGATGCCGGTGCAGTATCCGATGGGCGTTCTTAAGGAACATCAGCACACCCGCGCCAGGGCCGGTCTGTTTGACGTGAGCCATATGGGGCAGGTCATCCTGCAATCGCGCAAGGTGGACGCGGCCGAGGCGTTCGAACGTCTGGTGCCGGTGGATGTGATGGGCCTGAAGGCAGGCCGCCAGCGTTATGCGATGTTCACCAATGACGATGGCGGGATCGAAGATGACCTGATGGTCGCCAACCGGGGCGATCACCTGTTTGTTGTGGTCAATGCCGCCTGCAAGGATGCTGATGTGGCCCGTATGCGCGCCGCGCTTGAGCCGGATGTGATCGTGCGGCAGCTTGACTCGCGCGCGCTTCTGGCGCTGCAGGGGCCTGCGGCTGTGGATGTGCTGGCGGGTCTGAACCCCGCCGTGCGCGAGATGACATTCATGGATGTGGCGACGGTCGAACTGGCAGGTGCTGAATGCTGGGTGTCGCGGTCGGGCTATACCGGCGAAGACGGATACGAGATTTCGGTGCCCGAGGCGGCAGCAGTCGATCTGGCGCGTGCCTTGCTCGCGCATGACGATGTGGCCCCCATCGGTCTGGGCGCGCGGGATTCGCTGCGGCTTGAGGCGGGGCTGTGCCTCTATGGTCATGACATCGACGCGACCACGTCGCCGGTCGAGGGCGCGCTGAGCTGGGCGATCCAGAAGGTGCGCCGGGCCGATGGTGCCCGCGCGGGTGGCTTTCCGGGCGCGGATCGCATCCTGCGCGAACTGGTCGAGGCCGCGCCGCGCATGCGTGTCGGTCTGCTGCCCGAGGGGCGCGCGCCGATGCGCGAAGGTGTCGAGCTGTTCGCTGCCGAGGAGGGTGCGACCCCTGTGGGTCATGTGACCTCGGGCGGGTTTGGCCCGACGGTCGGCGCACCGGTGGCGATGGGATACGTTCCGGCGGCTTTGGCGGCGCCGGATACGGTTCTGTACGGTGAGGTCCGCGGCAAGCGGCTGGCCGTCAAGGTGGTGAAGATGCCCTTTACCCCTGCAAATTTCAAACGCTGAACTGTCACGGGAGACATAGATGAAGTTCACCGAAGAACATGAATGGCTGCGCGTCGAAGACGATGGCACGGTCGTGGTTGGCATCACCGAGCATGCCGCGGAACAGCTGGGCGACGTGGTGTTCGTCGAGCTGCCCGATGTGGGTACGGTCATCAGCAAGGATGACGAGGTCGTGGTGATCGAGAGCGTGAAAGCCGCGTCCGACATCCTCGCGCCGCTGGACGGCGAGATTGTCGAGGTCAACGAGATCATCGTCGAAGAGCCCGGCAAGGTGAACGACGATCCTGAGGGCGACGCCTGGTTCTTCAAAGTCAAGGTCGAGGATCTGAGCCAGCTCGACGATTATATGGACGAAGCGGCCTACAAGAAGTTTATCGGCTGAGGCCACTTGATCGGCCCGGTGCCTGTGGCACCGGGCCGACACCGGGGGGGCAGCCCCCCGCACCCCCCGGCGTATTTTCAAAGAGAAGAAGCAGGGGACCCTCTGAAACAGATATGCGTGGCGGGCCAGTCCCGGTCACGGCAAACGGCCTTTTTGGCCGGACGGGAGAGCAATATGTCTTTCAAACCGATTGACTACAAACCCTATGATTTCGCCAATCGGCGGCATATCGGCCCGTCTCCGGACGAGATGACGGGGATGTTCAAGACGCTGGGCGTGGCCGACCTTGAAGCGCTGATGGAGGAGACGGTGCCGCAGGCGATTCGGCAGGAAAAGCCGCTGGATTTCGGCAAGGCTCTGTCCGAGCGCGAGCTGCTGTTTCACATGCGCGAAGTGTCCGAAAAGAACCAGGTCCTGACCTCTCTGATCGGGATGGGGTATCACGGTACGGTGACGCCCCCGGCGATCCAGCGCAATATCTTTGAGAACCCCGCCTGGTACACGGCCTATACGCCCTATCAGCCCGAGATTTCGCAGGGGCGGCTTGAGGCGCTTTTGAATTATCAGACCATGGTGTCGGATCTGACCGGGCTTGAGATTGCCAATGCCTCGCTTCTGGACGAGGCGACGGCCTGCGCCGAGGCGATGACGATGGCGCAGCGTGTGGCCAAGTCGAAGGCCAAGGCATTCTTTGTTGACGAGAACTGCCATCCGCAGAACATCGCCGTGATGAAGACCCGCGCCGCGCCGCTGGGGATTGAGGTGATCGTGGGCGCGGCAGATGATCTGGACCCCGAAGCGGTGTTCGGGGCAATCTTTCAATATCCCGGCACCTATGGCCATGTGCGCGATTTCACCGCCGAGATGACGGCGCTGCACGCTGCCAAGGCAATCGGCATCGTGAGCGCAGATCCCATGGCGCTGTGCCTGCTCAAGGAGCCGGGGACGATGGGGGCGGATATCGCTGTTGGATCGACCCAGAGGTTTGGCATTCCGCTGGGCTATGGCGGCCCGCACGCGGCCTATATGGCGACCAAGGATGCCTACAAGCGCTCGATGCCGGGGCGGATTGTTGGCATGTCCATCGACAGTCACGGGAACCGAGCCTATCGCCTTGCCCTGCAAACCCGCGAGCAGCATATCCGCCGGGAAAAGGCGACGTCGAATGTCTGCACCGCGCAGGCGCTGCTGGCGGTTATGGCCGGGTTTTATGCGGTGTTCCACGGCCCCAAGGGGTTGCGCGCCATCGCGCAGCGGATCCATCGCAAGACCGCGCGTCTTGCGCGTGGGCTGGAGGAGGCGGGGTTCACCGTTGAGCCCGAGACATTCTTTGACACGATCACTGTGGACGTCGGTCTGTTCCAGCATGGCGTGATGCAGGCGGCGGTGCAGCAGGGGGTGAACCTGCGCGCGGTGGGGACGACCAAGGTTGGCATCACCATCGACGAAACCACCCGCCCGGCGACGATCGAGGCGGTCTGGCAAGCCTTTGGTTTTGCGCGCAAGGATGTGGATCGCACGCAGGTGTATCGCCTGCCCGAGGCGCTGCTGCGGACGACTGAGTATCTGCAGCATGACGTGTTCCACATGAACCGGGCCGAGACCGAGATGATGCGCTATATGCGCCGTCTGGCCGACCGCGATCTGGCGCTGGACCGCGCGATGATTCCGCTGGGGTCCTGCACGATGAAGCTGAATTCGGCGGCTGAGATGATGCCGGTCAGCTGGCGGGCGTTTTCGGACATGCACCCCTTTGTGCCGGTGGATCAGGCGCAGGGTTATGCCGAGCTGATCGGAGATCTGAGCGACAAGTTGTGCCAGATCACCGGCTATGACGGATTGTCGATGCAGCCCAATTCCGGTGCGCAGGGCGAATATGCGGGCCTTCTGACCATTGCGGACTGGCACCGGGCCGAGGGGCAGGGGCATCGCAATGTCTGCCTGATCCCGGTCAATGCCCATGGCACCAACCCGGCCTCTGCGCAGATGGTCGGCTGGAAGGTTGTGCCGGTCAACTGTGATGAGAACGGCTCGATTGATCTTGAGGATTTCGCGGCCAAGGCCGAGAAATATTCCGCCGATCTGGCGGCCTGCATGATCACCTATCCGTCGACCCATGGTGTGTTCGAGGAGACGGTGCGCGATGTCTGCCGCATCACCCATGAGCATGGCGGGCAGGTTTATATCGACGGTGCGAACATGAACGCCATGGTTGGGCTGTCGCGGCCCGGCGATCTCGGTGGGGATGTGAGCCACCTGAACCTGCACAAGACGTTCTGCATTCCGCATGGCGGCGGTGGTCCCGGCATGGGGCCGATTGGTGTGAAGGCGCATCTGGTCAAGCATCTGCCGTCCCATCCGCTGGAACCCGGTGTCGGGTCGGTGTCAGCGGCGCCGTTTGGATCACCGTCGCTGTTGCCGATCAGCTGGGCCTATATCCAGATGATGGGCGGAGAGGGCCTTACCCAGGCGACGCGCGTGGCGATCCTCAACGCCAACTATATCGCAGCGCGGCTTAGCGGGGCCTACAAAGTGCTCTACAAGGGCAAGCAGGGCCGGGTGGCACATGAGTGCATTCTGGACGTGCGTCCCTTTGCCGACAGCGCGGGTGTGACGGTGGATGACATCGCCAAACGCCTGATCGACGCGGGTTTTCATGCGCCGACGATGAGCTGGCCAGTGGCGGGCACGCTGATGGTCGAGCCGACAGAGTCCGAAACCAAGGCCGAGCTGGACCGGTTTTGCGATGCGATGCTGGCGATCCGCGAGGAGATCCGGGACATCGAGGACGGCAAGATCGACCGCGAGAACAACCCGCTCAAGAACGCGCCGCATACGGTCGAGGATCTGGTGGGCGACTGGGACCGGCCCTATGGGCGCGAGCAGGGCTGTTTCCCGCCGGGCGCCTTCCGGGTCGACAAATACTGGCCGCCGGTCAATCGCGTGGACAATGTCTATGGCGACCGGCATCTGGTCTGCACCTGCCCGCCGATGTCGGATTACGCCGAAGCGGCCGAGTGATTTTGCAGCGGGCGAGTGGGGAAACCTTCGCCCGCCGCAGACAGCGTCAGCCTTCCAGCAGGAAGGCAAAGGTGTCGCGGATGTTGTTCCAGGTCTTTTCGTCCGATGCGGCGAGCAGATAGGCTGAACGCGGCGCGTCGGCGCGGTAGTCGGTTCCATCCAGAAGCGCCACGTGACCGCCTGCACGCTGAGCGATCAGCGCGCCGGCTGCATGATCCCAAGGGGTCAGACCGGCGGAAAACACGAAATCCACATGGCCTTGCGCCAGCATCCGGAATTCGTGACAGGAACATCCCATCGAGGTCACACGCCCGAATTTCGGCAGGGTGGCCGCGACGGCGACCTTTCTGTTTTCGGGCAGGTGGGTGAGGCCGAGATAGCCAACGAGATCCTCAACCGCGCCGCCTTTGGACACGCTGAGCGTGCGGGTCGCGCGGCGCGGTTTGACCTGCAGGGCGGGGCCGGTGTCGTCCGCGATGATCATATCATCGGTGATCGGGTCGTAAAGCAGACCAAAGACCGGCGTGCCAAAGCGGGTGGCGGACAGAATCACGCCAAACAGCGTCAGCCCATGGGCAAAGTTCCAGGTGCCGTCGACCGGATCAATGGTGAAAGACAGCGGCGCATCGGCGATCTTGTCAAGGATGTCGGGGTTTTCGGCGACATCCTCTTCGCCGATGATCAATGCATTCGGGAACATCCGGATCAGCCCGCGTGCGATCATCTTTTCCGAGGCGCGGTCTGCCTCGGTCACAAGATCCTGAGGGCCGGATTTTGTGTCGATCTGCAGCGAGGACAGGTCACGGAACCGCGGCAGGATTTCGGTGCGGGCCGTGCGGCGGACCAGGTTGATGAGGCTGGTGCGCTGTGCGGGGGTGATTGCGGCGGGAACGGTCATGGGAAGATGATCGGTCATCGGCGGAAGGTTTCCTTTGGCCAGGCGGGGATGGTCAAAGCCATGCCAGCGCTGGCCGCAGGGTGCAAGGATCTATTCCCGTGCGCGCAGCACGCCAGCGGGGCGTGCGGCGAGCGGACGCCAGGCAAAGGCCAGACCGGCCAGAAGCGTGGCCAGAATGCCGCCCAGGATGATGCCAAAGGCCGAGGACCAGATCACCGAAAACGAGGTGTCCATCAGGAAGGTGCTGACCGCCCAGCCACCGAGAATGCCCGCGCCAAGTGCGACGATGCCCGCCCCCGCGCCCAGCAGGGCCGAGCGCAGGGCAAAGCTGCGCAGGATCCGCGAACGGCTGGCGCCAAGGGTTTTGAGGATTGCGGCTTCAAAGGTGCGGGACTGTTCGCCTGCGGCAGCCGCGCCGATCAGGACGAGGAAGCCGGTGAGCAACGTGGCAGCCGCGCCCCAGCGGACGGCGGCGGCGATTCCTTCGAGCAGTTGCGAGACACGGTCGATGGCATCGGCCACGCGGATCGCGGTGATGTTGGGGAATTCCTGTGCCAGATCACGCAGGATCTGCGCCTCGGAGTCCGGGGTCGCGTAGACGGTCGAAATGAAGGTATGCGGCGCATTTTCCAGTGCGGCGGCGTTCAGGGTCATCACGAAACCGATGCCGCCGGTGGCGAAGTTCACATCGCGAAAGCTGGTGATCGTGGCGGTGATGTCGCGGCCCAGCACGTTGACGGTGATGGTATCGCCCAGCTTGAGCCCGATTTCCTCGGCCTCTTCGGCGGCAAAGCTGACCTGTGGCGGGCCGTCATAGCCCTCGGGCCACCATTCGCCGGCGGTGATGGTCGTATCCTCGCCGGGGCGGTCGGCATAGGTGATGCCCCGGTCGCCGCGCACGACCCAGTGATCGCCAGCGACCTCTTGCGCGGGTTTTCCGTTGATCATCGTCACAACGCCGCGCAGCATCGGGGCGCTGTCGATCTTGCGCACAGCCGGGTCATTTTCCAGCCGGGCGAGGTAGCCGGGCATCTGATCCTTCTGGATGTCGACAAAGAAATAGGACGGCGCGATTTCCGGCAGGTCGCGGCTGATTGAATTGCGCAGGTTGCCGTCAATCTGCCCCACAGCGGCAAGGACCGAGAGGCCAAGGCCAAGGGAGAGAACAACCGAAGCCGCGCCTTCACGCGGCCCGCCAATGGCCCCGAGCGCCCATCGCAGCACAGGTTTGCCCCGTGCGGTGGGGGCAGCCTTGCGCGCCAGCCAGCGGATTGCGATGGCCGCAAGGCTGAGCAGGATCAGCGCGCCAAAGATGCCGCCCGCCGTCCAGAGGGTCAGCCAGGCGTTGCCAGAAAAGGCCATGGAGGTGCCGACCAGCACCAGCGTCAGCACACCTGTGGCAATGACATAGCGCGGGGCCGGGAAAAAGTTTGCGCTGTCGAGCGCATCGCGGAACAGGGTGGCGGCGCGCACCTCTTCGGCCCGGGCCAGCGGCCAGAGGGTAAAGAGAAGGGCAGTGAGCGCGCCGTAAATCGCCGCCTCGATCAGCGGTTCGGCGTGCAGTGTAAAGAGCGCAGGCACGGGCAGAGAGGCGGTGATCAGCGGCGCAAAGAGCAGCGGGATCACCGCGCCAAGGATCACGCCAAGGGTGATTCCAACGAGGCTCAGCGCGCCGATCTGCAGGAAATAGGTCTGGAATATCGTCGCACGGCTGGCCCCCAGGGTGCGCAGGGTCGCGATGACAGAGGTCTTGCGCGCGAGGTAAGAGCGCACAGCAGCAGAGACGCCCACACCCCCCACGGCAAGTCCCGAGAGGCCGACAAGCACCAGAAAGGCGCCAAGACGTTCGACAAAGCGTGACACGCCCGGCGCGCCGTTGCGGGCATCGCGCCAGCGCAGGCCGGTGTCGCGGTACTGTTCTTCGGCGCGGGCCTGCAGGGCGTCAAGGTCGGTGCCGGGGGGCAGGTCGAGGCGGTATTCGCTGTCAAACAGCGTGCCGGGGGTCAGCAGACCGGAATTAGCGAGATCCTCGGTGCGCACGATGGTGCGGGGGCCAAGGGAAAAGCCCGCGCCAGAATTGTCCGGCTCTTGGGCGATGGTGGCGTTCAGGGTGAAATCCTGCGTGCCCAGGCGGAAGGTGTCGCCGGGTTTCAGCCCCAGCCGGTCGGCCAGAATCGGGGCCATGACCGCGCCGGGCAGGTCCTTGGTCGCGAGGGCATCAGAGAGGGGCATGGGCGGGTCGAGGAGGATTTCGCCCTTCAGCGGGTAGGCGGCATCGACGGATTTCACTTGTGTCAGGCCGCGTTCGGCGGTGCCGTCGGGGTCAACCACGGCCATGGAGCGGAAATCTGTGACCTCAGAGACGTTTGTGGCGACGGAGTCGAGCCATTGACGCTCTTCCTCGGTCGCAAAGCGGTAGGTGAATTGCACCTCGGCGTCGCCGCCTAGCAGGATGGCGCCCTGATCGGCAAGACCCGCCTCGATCGCGGAGCGGACGGAGCCGACACCAGCGATGGCGGCAACGCCAAGGGCGAGGCAGGCGATGAAAATGCGGAAACCGGACAGGCCCCCGCGAAGTTCGCGACGGGCAAAGCGGGCAGCGATACGCAGGCTCATTCTGCGGCCTGCGCTTGGTCGGGGGCGACGCGGCCATCTGTCAGGCGGATCACCCGGTCGCATTTTTCGGCCAGGGCATTGGCATGGGTGACAAGAACCAGCGTGGCGCCGTGACGGTCGCGGAGGTCGAACAGCATCTTGATGATCGCATCGCCGTTGACGCCGTCAAGGTTGCCTGTCGGTTCATCCGCCAGCAGGATCTTCGGACGCGGGGCAGAGGCGCGGGCGAGGGCGACACGCTGCTGTTCACCACCCGACATCTGCGCGGGGTAGTGGTCGGCGCGGTTGCCAAGACCAACGGCCTCAAGTTCCGCCCTTGCCAGTTCAAACGCGTCCGGCTTGCCCGCAAGCTCAAGCGGGGTCGCAACATTTTCCAGCGCGGTCATCGTCGGGATCAGATGAAAGGATTGGAAGACCACGCCCATGTGGTCGCGGCGGAACCGGGCAAGGCCGTCTTCGTTCAGGGCGGTCAGATCCTGCCCCAGCGCCATGACGCTGCCGCCGCTGGCACGTTCCAATCCGCCCATAATCATCAGAAGCGAGGATTTCCCCGAGCCAGAGGGGCCGATCAGGCCCAAAGTCTCGCCCTTGTGAACATCCAGCGTGATCCCGTGAAGGATCTCGACCATTCCGGCATTGCCGTTCAGGCGCAGAGTGACATCTTTAAGGGCAAGAACAGGATCGGTCATAAGGGAAGGGTCCGGATATGATGGCTTTTAGGACATATGGGGTTGCTGCGCTGCAGAGCAAGCTTGCGGTGGCGGTTCTGCTGGGGTGGGCCACTGTGGCGCAGGCAGACCCGGTGGAGCTTGTCGCGCTGGGGGACAGCCTTACGGCGGGCTACGGTCTGCCGCAGGGCGAGGGGTTCGTGCCGCAGATGCAGGAATGGCTGCGCGCGCAGGGGCATGATGTGACAGTGGTCAATGCCGGGGTGTCGGGCGATACGACCGCCGGGGGTCTTGCCCGGGTGGATTGGTCGCTGAGCGACAGCACCGACGGCATGATCGTGACGCTGGGGGGCAATGACCTTTTGCGCGGCATTGATCCGGCGAATTCACGCGCCAATCTTGAGGGTATTCTGAAGGCGGCGGGCGATATTCCGGTGCTTCTGGTCGGGCTGCGCGCACCGGGGAATTACGGGCCGCAATTCAAGACGGATTTTGATGCAATGTATCCGGAATTGTCCAAGGCATACGGCACGCTTTATTTTCCCGAGTTCTTTGAAGGACTTGCCGAAGGGGGTGATCGCAGCCCGCAGGCCGTGCGCGCCTATATGCAGGCGGATGGCATTCATCCCAATGCCGAAGGGGTCAAGCGCATCGTGGCTGCAATGGGGCCGTCGGTCGAGGAGCTGATTGCGCGGGCGCAGGAGTGATAGACGGAGTGCGAAATGCAAAAGGGCGCCACCGGGGCGCCCTTTCAGAATATCTGGTGTTGCGGCCTCAGGCCAAAGAAATGTTGATAGCGGCTTCGCGGCCATCGCGGCCCGGCTCGATATCAAACGTCACTTTCTGATTGTCGGCGAGGCCGGTCAGCCCGGATCGCTCAACAGCGGAGATGTGGACGAATACGTCTTTCTTGCCGCCATCGGGCGCGATAAAGCCGTAGCCTTTGGTGGTGTTGAACCATTTGACGGTGCCTGTTGCCATCGTCGATGCTCCTCTTCACAGCTGCCCGCGGGATTGCGGCAGATCGGCTAAGTCAGTGCAAGATCGAGTGACTGTGCCGTAAAGGAGCAGTGGGTCGATAGTGGTAACGTCGCATCCTTTTTTATGATGATTGGCCTGAGTCGTTGCAAGAAAAAATCTTGGGTCTGCGTACCAAGTCATTCAGGCCATCGTTTCAGGACACAGCCAAGGCAATTTGGGGGCGTGCATTTCTTTTGTCCAAACCCTTGCCAAGATCGTGTCACGTTCCATCATGTCAAAAGAAATAGTTAGGGAAAGAATCATGTCAAACCTGCAGGACCGCTCAGAAAGCGTCGGCAATTCGAGCGCGTTGCGTAAAAGATATGAAACGTCGCGTGCAAGTATCGAAAGTTTCCGCAGGATTGAGGCGGGTCAGTCGGGTGCCATGGTCTATGCCGCCCTGGCATATGGTGACGTTCTTGAATCCAGCTCCGGCTTCAGAACAATGTCCCACCTCGCCAAGCTCTTTTGCATTGCGGCTCTGTTTGTGATTCCGAACCTTCTGGTGATTCATGTCCTGCTGTAATGTGGTTCGGTACCTGTTCTAAAACGCGGTTCACGCAAGGTGGATAGGTGTCCGGGCTTTTAAAACCTTTGTTATTATTTACGGTTTGCTGGGGTATCAGAACCCCTGTGGCGTGAGTGAGACCACATTCCCAGAGCGATCAGGCAAAAGCCAATGGAAATGCCGGTGATGATGTAGAGGGAAACGGCGTTTTTTACAGACAATTCAAAGACGATCCATCCTATCAGACCGATCGCGGCGCCCACACCGCTTCCTAGTAAAAAGCTTATGATTGCCATGGGTCGTCCCCTGACGAGCTCATCTTTATCCTGCGTTCTTTGCGATAGGATTTCGTAAAGATTGTTCTGGAGACCGGAAACAGTCTAAGCCACATGAGAGTGTTTCAAATGAACCATTGCTTGGATGGTCACGATCCCAGTATATTTATCAAACGCGAAATTTGTTGATCTTTGTTTCGGGTAAATCGGAAACTCTCTATGCGCTTGTTTGTCGGAAAGCGCTGCGCATGAAAAGGCGCGGAATGCGTGCTATGGTGCGCCGCGTGATCTGACCATACTCTGTTTCACCGGCAAGGAGCCGCAAATATTCCGTCCGAAGCGTTGACGAATTGCGGAATCCGGCGACAAACCCGCCCCGCAGCGCCGGAAGAAAGATCATTGGCCTGATCATGCGGGCCTGAGAAATCGCGCGGTGGATGGGTCTCAGTGCATCCCGATAGAGGGGTAGGGCGGTTGCGGGCGCGCCTGAGCGCATGGCTGCAACGGCGGATTGTGCGGCAAGCTGTCCGCTTTTCATCGCATATGCGATGCCTTCGCCAGTGATCGGATCCACAAGCCCGGCCGCATCCCCCGCCAAAAGCACAGGCCCCTTACCAGGGACCCGCCGATAGGCGCCAAAGGGCAGGAACTGTCCTTTAATAGGACTGTCGGTGGTGACGTCCAGATGCCTGAGGTAGGTGGCCAGTGCGGTCTTGAGGTCGCCATTGCGGCGCAGGATCCCGCCCACTCCGATGGTCCTGCCAGAGGTCTTGGGGAAATCCCAGCCATAGCCCCAGTCCGCAGCTCCGAAATCGATGCGCACTGGCGTATCGGGCGTGTCCGAGGGGACTTCTACTTCGAGCGCAAAGCCGATGGTGTCGGCATCAAAGGCCTTGCCGAACAAGGCGCGGGCTGTTGTGCTGTTGACGCCGTCTGCAGCGATCAGCAGGCGAGCGGTGACGGTCTGGTCCCGCAGCGTGACCGAGGGGGTCAAGGTGTCGATGGCGCTGACAGGCTGGCCCGTGAGGTCCGTGGCACCCGCCGCCACCGCCGCCCGAAGCAGGGCGTGATCCAGATCCCAGCGCATGGTCATATGCAGCGGCGGGACATTGGTGAAATGTCCGACCTCCTGCCCAAAGGCGCAGAAACTGACCGCATCCCGGCGCAGCATCCCGTCGTAGGGTAGATCGGTGCCAAAGATCTCTTGGAAATAGCGCATGGAGCGACCGGTGAAGCCGCCGCCACAGAGTTTGTTGCGCGGAAAGCGGTGCTTGTCGATCAGGGCGACGCGCAGACCCGCGCGTGTGGCGGTTATGGCCGCCGCACTGCCCGCTGGGCCCGCGCCCAGCACCAACAGATCAAAGTCAGCCATGCCGCAGCCCCCGCGCTAAAACGTTTCCACTCAACAATCTACCGGCTGTTGCGTTCTGGACGTGAACGCAACAGCGTCTTGCTGGGTCACCTTACAGCGATTCCGGGTAAACCAGTCCGGGTATTCGAGGCTATTCCTGTCGGTCGGGCGCTAAATCCGATGCCGATTGTCCCAGGTTCAATCCGAAATGCTTTAAATAACGGTGACGACAGTGCCCAGTGGGACGCGTTCATACAGATCCTCCACATGCTCGTTCAGCATGCGGATACAGCCGTTCGACACAGAGCGCCCTATGGACTGGGGGGCCGTGGTGCCGTGGATGCGGAAGTAGGTGTCGCGTCCGTTCTGGAAGAGATAGAGCGCGCGGGCACCGAGCGGGTTGCCGGGGCCGCCGGGCTGGACATAGTCGTTGTCGATGAATTCGCCGTAATGGCTGGGCTCACGTTCGATCATCTCGTTCGTCGGGCGCCAGGTGGGCCATTCCTTTTTCACGCTGATCGTCGCGTTGCCGGTAAATTCGAGCCCGGCCTTGCCGACCCCGACGCCATAGCGAAGCGCCTTGCCGGGTTCCGTTACGTAGTAGAGAAAATGCGCCTTGGGAACGATCAGGATCTGACCGGGGGCATACTCCGTGGTGAAGGAGACCGGCTGCGGCTGGAATCGTGGTGCAACTTCAAATGCTTGGGCAAGTGATGGCAGTGCGACGGAAGCCGCGGCGGCTGTGACAAAAGTTCGGCGAGAGATCATGGCAGTGCTCTTTTCGTTTGGAACTTGGGTATGTTGGCCAAGGTGATCCGGATTTCAATGGATGTGCCATGCAAGGGGTAAACTCTGTGGCAAGTTTCGCGCGGTTTGGGATCACGAAGCCGTGTACTCAGGCGGGAAAGTGCGTCAAAACGAAAACGGCCGCCCCGTAGGGCGGCCGAATTTTGTATCTAAGACAGAAGCTTACGCGAGTGCGAGGTTGATCGCGCTCTCACGGCCATCACGGCCGGCTTCGATGTCGAAGGTTACTTTCTGGTCGTCTTTCAGACCGGACAGGCCCGAACGCTCAACAGCGGAGATGTGCACGAACACGTCCTTGGAGCCGCCATCGGGCTGAATGAAGCCGAAGCCTTTAGTTGCGTTGAACCATTTCACTGTGCCAGTAGCCATGTGAATATCCTTTAGTCATAGTACCATCCGCAGTATGCGATGGCTCGGCGAGGTCACGTTCGGATCGATAGCCTGCAAGCCGGTAAAGGAAGACAGATGGTCGAAGAGAAGATCGTCAGCACGATCCTTATGACAGGTTCGCAGGCATCTGGCAACAGTTTTAACAAAGAGGCTGTGACTGTTCACAGAAGAAAACTGGTGCTGGATCCCGTATGGGTTGCGTATGGAAAGCGTATGGCTGTCGTGTTGGTGCCATTGGGAACAACGATTGTTAAGCTTGTTCGGCCAAAGTTGGGTCTGTCCGATACCGCCGACCCGGCGCGCGCATCTTTTAACCGTGAGCCTCGCGGGGAGGCGGTGACCGGCTGAGACGGGCTGTGGCTGTCTGGTGCCGGGTGCGGCCTTTTGGTGGGATGGTCTGGGTGACCCTTCGCCTGCGCGAAGAATCACCCACCTCCTTGCGAGGGTCTGTCGCTTAGCGCGTAAACTTCTTGTGCTTGCGCTTCGTCTCGCCCGCGTCGTCGCCCAGGCGGCGTTTCTTGTCTTCTTCGTAATCCTCGAAGTTGCCTTCGAACCATTCCACATGGCCGTCGCCCTCGAAGGCCAGCATATGCGTGCAGATCCGGTCAAGGAAGAAGCGGTCGTGCGAGATGACCACGGCGCAGCCGGCGAAATCCACGAGCGCATCTTCGAGCGCGCGCAGGGTTTCGACGTCGAGGTCGTTGGTCGGCTCATCGAGGAGGAGGACGTTGCCGCCCTCTTTGAGGAGGCGGGCCATGTGGACGCGGTTACGTTCCCCGCCTGAGAGCAAGCCAACCTTTTTCTGCTGATCGGTGCCCTTGAAGTTGAAGGCCCCGCAATAGGCGCGCGAGTTGATCTCGGCGTCGCCCAGCGTGATCAACTCGGCCCCGCCGGAAATCGCCATCCAGACGTTGTCGTCTGCTGCCAGATCGTCGCGCGACTGGTCCACATAGGACAGCTGCACCGTGTCACCGACCGAGACTTCGCCCGCATCGGGGGTCTCGTGTCCGGTGATCATCTTGAACAGTGTGGATTTGCCGGCGCCGTTGGGGCCGATCACGCCGACGATGCCGCCCGGCGGCAGCGAGAAGGTGAGGTTGTTGATCAGCAGGCGGTCGCCCATGGATTTGCTCAGGCCTTCGACCTCAAGCACCTTGCTGCCCAGACGGGGGCCGTTGGGGATGACGATCTGCGCCTTGCCCACACGTTCCTTGACCGACTGATCGGCCATCTTTTCATAAGATGAAATCCGTGCCTTGGATTTGGCCTGACGTGCCTTGGCCCCCTGACGGATCCATTCGAGTTCGCGTTCCAGCGTCTTCTGCTTGGCCTTGTCGTCGCGTGCCTCTTGCAGCAGACGCTTGGCCTTCTGGTCGATCCAGGCGGAATAGTTGCCCTCGTACGGAATGCCGCGGCCCCGGTCGAGTTCGAGAATCCAGGAGGTGATCGAATCAAGGAAGTAGCGGTCGTGGGTGACGATCAGGATCGTGCCCTTGTAGTCGATCAGGTGCTGCTGCAGCCAGGCGATGGTTTCGGCGTCAAGGTGGTTGGTCGGTTCGTCGAGCAGCAGCATTTCCGGCGCTTCGAGCAGCAGCTGGCAGAGCGCGACGCGGCGGCGTTCCCCACCCGAGAGGGTGGTCACATCGGCGTCGTCCGGCGGGCAATGGAGGGCTTCCAGAGCAACGTCGATCTGGGAATCGAGGTCCCAGAGATCTTCTGCATCAATCTGATCCTGCAGAGCGGCCATCTCGTCCGCCGTCTCTTCGGAATAGTTCATCGCCAGCTCGTTGTACTTGTCGAGAATGGCTTTTTTCGCCGCGACGCCCAGCATGACGTTGCCACGGACATCGAGGTTGGGGTCAAGATCGGGTTCCTGCGGCAAGTAGCCGACGCGCGCGCCTTCGGCGACCCAGGCTTCGCCCTGGAAATCCTTGTCCTGACCGGCCATGATCTTCATCAGGGTCGACTTACCGGACCCGTTGACGCCGACCACGCCGATCTTCACCCCGGGGAGGAAGTTCAGCTTGATATTTTCGAAGCACTTCTTGCCACCGGGATAGGTCTTTGAGACGCCATCCATGTGGTAGACGTATTGATAGGCTGCCATCGGAGAACCCCTTGGGACATGTGTGAACGTTTGGCAGACTAGATAACGAAGGGGCGCGGCAGGGGCAATGCGGTGCGCGATCTTCGCCGCTTAAACAGTTCTCAAGACATTCGTGGTCAGTTTGCGATGCAGCGTCTCGAGTGCGAGCGCATCCGTGACACTCCGTCAATTGATCAGTGAGCCCCAGCCAATGTCCCAGACCAACACCATGCCCAAAAGCACAAACAAGTGGAACCGGCTCAAGCTGGGCATCAAGGTTCCCATCATGATCGCGGTGCCGACGATCCTGATCAGCGTTGCGGCGGCCGCTTTTTCTTATGTCGATGGGGCGCGGGTTCTGAAAGAGCAGAATGCCAAGGCGCTGGAAGTGGTTCTGGATCAGGCGGCCGAGGACCTCGTGGCTTGGTTCGATGGCATTGATACGGATATGGATGTACTCTCCAGCAGCATGTCGACAGAAGCGGCGCTGCGCGGCTTCAGCTCTGCGTGGGCGACGATGGGCAGCGATCCGGGCGCGACGCTGCGGCAGCTGTATGTCGATGCAAACCCGAATCCCGATGGGGAAAAGGCGCTGCTGGACAATGCGGGTGACGGTTCGGACTGGTCCGGGGTGCATGCCACCTATCATGACACGCTGCACCGCTTTGCGGTTTATAACGGTTACTCCGATCTGCTTCTGCTGAATCCTGAAGGTGACGTTGTCTATTCCGCGGGAAAAGAGCCGGATTTTGCAACAAACTTTGTGACGGGCCCCTACAAGGACAGCGGGTTGGCGCAAGCCTTTGTTGCCGCGCGGGACGGCGACGGCGACACCGTGTATCGGTCGATCTTTGCCGCCTACGCCCCTGACGATGGTCTTGTGACAACCTTCTTTGCCACGAGGATATCTGATGCGGCGGGCGCGTTTATGGGAGTCGTGGCGGTTCAGGTCCCGCTCGAAACGATGAGCAGCAACCTGTCCAAATCGGTTTTGCTGGGCGAGACGGGCCATGTCTATCTTGTTGATGCGAAGGGGCGCGCGCTGAGCTTTGTCGGCCGGGATCGCACCTTTTCTCCGCTGGATCAGTTGCCCGGGCTTGAGCAGATCCAGGACGCCCTTGCGGATGAGCACAAGGTGCTGATGAATGTCCCCGGGGTGCTGGGCAAGCCTGTCGAGGCGCTGACGGTGGGTGTGACCGTGGGGGTAAGCCACTGGGGTGTCGTGCTTGAGCAGGACATGACCGAGGTGTTGGCGGCGCAAAACAACCTTGCCCTTGTCAGCCTGATCCAGGTGGCGATCGTCTGCGTGATTGTCTTGCTGCTTGCGATCTTTATTGCGCGCAGCATCACCCAGCGGATTTCCAGGCTGGCCAAGAGTGTGGACGACATTGCCCTTGGCGATTACACAAGTTCGGTCCATGAGGCCAAGACGGGCGATGAAATCGGCGATATCGCGCGGACGATGGAGCGGCTTCAGCAGGCGCTGCAGCAGGGGCAGGCGGCGGGAGCAGATCGCGAGAGAATGTCTGCCGAACAGCGCGATATCATGTCGAAGTTCAGCGTATCGCTGGAGAAGTTGTCGAAGGGCAATCTGGACTGTGATCTGGGCAACGACCTGCCGAGTGAATATGCGGATCTGGGTATGCATTTCAACGACACCCTTGACGAGTTGCGCCGGATGATTGGCGAGCTGAGCGAAAGCGCCTCGTCCATCGAATCGGAATCCTCGATGCTCGGAACCTCTGCCGAAGAGCTGTCTAACCGGACGGAGAATCAGGCCGCCACTCTGGAAGAGACAGCCGCCGCGATGCACGAGATCACGTCGAGCGTGCAATCCACCGCAGAAGGGTCGCAGTCCATCGTTCAGGCTATTGGTGAAATCCGTGCCGGTGCGGAGCGCGGGGGTGAAGTCAAGAACCGCGCCGTTCAGGCCATGGCAACGATCGAGGAATCGTCCAAGCAGATCGCCCAGATTATCCGCGTGATGGAGGATATCGCCTTTCAGACCAACTTGCTGGCGTTGAATGCCGGGGTCGAGGCGGCCCGCGCCGGAGATGTCGGACGCGGCTTTGCGGTTGTGGCCTCGGAAGTGCGTTCTCTGGCGCAGCGGTCTTCGGACAGCGCCGGCGAGATTCGCGATCTGATCTCTTCCTCCACACGCAGCGTCACGAATGGCGTGGAGCTTGTGACGGAACTGGGCGGGTCGATCGACGAAATCCTGGGGCTGGTTCTGGATATCACGGACAGGGTGCAGGCGATCGGTGCGGCATCTGGCGAACAATCCACGGCGCTGAGCGAAATCAACACCGGCATCAACGAACTGGATTCGGTGACACAGAAAAACGCGGGCATGGTGCTGGAATTCACCTCTGCAGGCCGGTCGCTGACCCAGAAGGCGCTGAGCCTGCGTGAGCTGGTGGGCAAGTTTCACAGCAAAAAGATCATCAAGGTTGATACGCCGAAGCGTTCGACCGCGCCCGAGCCCAGCTTCAGGGATGAACCCTTTGATGTGGTCAGCGCCCCGATCGAGATAAGCGCAGCGGCCAAGGCCGCTCCGAAAAAAGCTGCCAAGGCTGCGGTTGCGGCACCGCAGCGCGCAGCGGCTGCCGGCCCGGGCATCTGGCAGGACTTCTGAGGGCGCAGGCGCGGCGGGGGCGGGCAGGGAGCCGACCCGCTTTCAGCGCCGCCTTTTGTCAAAGGATGGAAAGACGTTGAATCCCAGCGCGATCCGGTGTTTTTGCCAGTGCGACCGGTACCGGAGCCCGCATGCGCATGACCTCAGATATCTTGAACACCGGACTGCATCTGCGCGCCGGGCAGCGCGTGGGGCTTTTGGGGGGCTCCTTCGATCCGCCACATGCGGGTCATGTGAATATCACCAAGGAGGCGCTGCGCCGCTTTGCCCTGGACAAGGTGATCTGGCTTGTCAGTCCGGGCAACCCGCTCAAGCCGCGCGGCCCGGCGCCGCTGGAGACGCGCCTGCAGGCAGCGCGGGCGTTGATGGACACGCCGCGTGTCATCGTCAGCGATGCCGAGGCAAGGATCGGCACGCGCTACACCGCCGAAACGATTGCGGCGCTGCAAAAGGCGCATCCGGGGGTCCGGTTCGTCTGGCTGATGGGGGCTGACAATCTGGCGCAATTTCACCGCTGGGACCGCTGGAAACAGATCATGGCAGCGGTGCCCATCGGCGTACTGGCCCGTCCGGGCGACAGGATATCGGCCCGGATGTCGCGCACGGCCCGGGTGTTCCGCGCCTCCCAGTTGTCGCCGCGCGCCTCAGCCCTTTTGGCTCACTCCAAACCGCCGACCTGGTGTTTCGTGAATGTGCCAATGCTCGACGTCAGTTCGTCGGCCATCCGGGCTCGGGGCGGCTGGTCGGGCTGATCGGCGCGCCTCGGAGCTGTCCGGGTTTTGATTATCGCGGCTCCCGGCTGTTGGCAGACACGATCACACCCGTGCATCTGCGAGCAGAGTCCGCGGACGCGCACCCGCGCTGCGGTGTGCCGAATCCCGTCTCTGACCTCGGCTGCCGCGGCCGGTTCCGGCAGAGGCGCGACGCAGGGGGCCCATCACGTAGAATTGCCTGCCGGGTGCCCGATTTCCATCTCCGCGGCGTCTTGCCTGCGCTGAACGGCTGAGGTTACATCGCGCCATGAGATATGCTTTTTCCCGCCGCGCCTTTCTGGCTGCCCTCGGAGCTGCTGTCGCCACCCCGGCGCTGGCCGATGCCCCGCTCACTTCGCTGCGTCCGATGGCGCGGGGCGGGACGGCGCTGGCACGCAGCCTGGCCCCGGCAGAGGCGCTGATCGCCAAGGCGCGGCTGGACGGCATGGTCGGCTTTGCGGTGGCGGATCTGGCGACGGGGCTGATGCTGGAAGAACACGAGGCCGAAACGGGGATGCCGCCGGCGAGCGTGGCCAAGGCGATGACCGCGTCTTATGCGCTGGAAACGCTGGGGGCGGATCATGTCTTTGGCACGCAGTTGATCCTGACCGGCGGGCTTGCAGACGGGGTGGTGCAGGGCGATCTGGTGCTGGCGGGCGGGGGGGATCCAACGCTGGACACCAACGGGCTGGCCAGCCTGGCCGAACAGCTGAAAGAGGTCGGCGTGCGCGAGGTGCGCGGGCGGTTCCTGGTCTGGGGCGGCGCGCTGCCCTTTACCGCCGCCATCGACCCCGAACAGCCCGATCAGGTCGGCTATAACCCGGCGGTGTCAGGGCTGAGCCTGAATTTCAATCGCGTACATTTCGAATGGCGCAAGGAGGGGGCCGATTATGCGGTGACGATGGATGCCCGATCGGACCGGTACCGCCCCGATGTGACCATGGCGCGGATGCAGATCGTGCCGCGTGCAGCGCCGATCTATACCTACCAGAGGCGCGACGGGCGGGATGACTGGACGGTGGCGCGCAGCGCGCTGGGCAATGACGGCGCGCGCTGGCTGCCGGTGCGCGAGCCGGAACGGTATGCCGGTGAGGTGTTCCAGACCTTTGCGCGTTCACAGGGAATCCTGCTCGGCACGCCAGAGCTGGTGACAGAGCGCCCCGAAGGCACGGTGATCGCCCAGCTTGAAAGCGCGCCGCTGGCCGTTATCCTGCATGACATGCTGAAATGGTCCACCAACATCACCGCCGAGATGGTCGGCCTTGCCGCAACGATTCGCCGTGACGGACAAGCCCGCTCGCAAAAGGACTCTGCCGCCGCGATGAACGCCTGGGCAAAGGAAACGCTGGGGCTGGGCCATGTGGCAATGGTAGATCATTCGGGGCTGGGCGATGACAGCCGGATCGCCGCCGCCGACATGATGAAGCTGATGTTGAACGTGCGCGACCGGCTGGGGCTGAAGCCGCTGCTGAAGACTGTTGCGTTGCGTGACAGCCAGGGCCGCCCGACAAAGGGCAATCCGATCCAGGTCCACGCCAAGACCGGCACGCTGAATTTTGTCAGCGGCCTTGCCGGCTATGTCGATCTGCCGGACGGGACCGAACTGGCCTTTGCGATCTTTGCCGCCAACATCCCGCGCCGCGACAAGCTGAACCGGGAAGAGCGTGAAAGCCCCGCAGGTGCTTCAGGCTGGAACGCCCGCGCCAAGGGGTTGCAACAGGCGCTGATCGAACGCTGGGGCATGCTCTACACCGCCTGAAGCCTCCCAAACCTAAAATGGCTACCCTCGGTTTTCATCTGCCCCTAAATATCCCGGGGGAGGCCCCTGAAAGGGGACGGGGGCAGCGCCCCCATCCGCGCGGCCTCAGGCGCGCATGTGCCGCGCGCGCGCGCCCCGTTCGATGGCGGCCGCGTGCAGGCGGTCAAGGTCCAGCTCGTAGCGGATTTCCTCAAGCAGGCGCAGTTCGGCTTCGGCAAGGGTGCCATCGGCGGCGGCGACGTCGCAGGCCAGCGCATAGGCCGTTTCGTGCAGCCGTTCTGGCAAATTGTCGCGCAGCAGGCCGAACAGTGCATCCAGCCCGTCCTCTTGCTCCAACAGGTCGAACACGGTTTCGGCCATGCCGCTGATGCGGTCATCGTCATAGTCGGCAAAGATCGGCAGGTGGTTCACGGTCGACTGGATCTTGACCAGTTCGACGGTGCGGATATTTTCGTCCGAGGCCGAAACGGCAATCATCAGCGCAACAAGGCAATCCTGCGGGCTGAGCGGGTGTGCGGTCAAATCGTTCACGTGTGGCCTTCCTGAAAGGGGCGGAGTGTTCGGGGCAGAGATTATTGACCCGGGCAGCGGCCCGCAATAGGTAGCGGGCGTTGTGAACTGCGCGCGCCCGCGCATCCCTGTAGGAGAAACCCGATGTCCGATCTGCGTGACGCCGCAATGAGCGCCAAGGCCTGGCCTTTTGAAGAAGCGCGCCGGGTGCTCAAACGCTATGAAAACAAGCCGCCCGAAAAGGGGTATGTGCTGTTCGAGACCGGCTATGGTCCGTCGGGTCTGCCGCATATCGGCACCTTCGGCGAAGTTGCGCGCACGACGATGATCCGCCGGGCGTTCGAGCTGATTTCGGACATCCCGACGCGGCTGATCTGTTTCTCTGATGACATGGACGGCATGCGCAAGGTGCCCGACAACGTGCCCGATCCGCGCCAACTGGATGAGCATCTGCAAAAGCCGCTGAGTTCGGTGCCTGATCCGTTCGGCACGCATGACAGCTTTGGCGCGCATAACAATGCGATGCTGCGCCGCTTCCTCGACACCTTCGGGTTCGAGTATGAATTCATCTCGGCCGCGGAATTTTATCGTTCGGGTCAGTTCGACGAAATCTTGCTGCGCTGTGTCGAGCGGTATGATGATCTGATGGCGATCATGCTGAAGTCGCTGCGCGATGAGCGCCAGCAGACCTATTCGATCTTTCTGCCGATCCACCCGGAAACCGGCCGGGTCCTCTATGTGCCGATCAAGAATGTTGACGCCGCCAAGGGCGAGATCACGTTTGATGATGCGGACGGGCGCGAATGGACGCTGCCGGTCACGGGCGGCAATGTGAAGTTGCAGTGGAAGCCGGATTTTGGCGCGCGCTGGGCGGCGCTGGGGGTCGATTTCGAGATGTACGGCAAGGATCACAGCACCAACACGCCGATCTATGACGGTATCTGCCGCGCGCTGGGCGCCAAGGCGCCCGAGCATTTCACCTATGAGCTGTTCCTGGATGACACCGGTCAGAAGATCAGCAAATCCAAGGGCAACGGCCTGTCGATTGATGAGTGGCTGAAATATGCCAGCACGGAATCGCTGTCGTATTTCATGTACCTCAAGCCCAAGACCGCCAAGCGGATGCATTTCGACGTGATCCCCAAGGCCGTGGATGAATATCACCAGCAGCTGCGTGCCTATGCGACGCAGGATGCGGCAGGCAAGGTCAACAACCCGGTCTGGCACATCCACGGCGGCAAGGTGCCCGAAAGCCGGATGGTGGTGCCGTTTGCCATGCTGCTGAACCTCGCGTCGGTATCGGGGGCCGAAGACAAGGAAACGCTCTGGGGCTTTATCCACCGGTATGCGCCGGATGCTGCACCGGACACCCACGCCGATCTGGATCAGGCGGCGGGGTTTGCCGTGGCCTATTATCAGGACTTCGTGAAGCCGGGCAAAGTGTTCCGCGCCCCGGATGAGAAAGAGGCCGCCGCGATGCGCGATCTGGTCGAGCGGTTGCGCGCCTATGACGGCCCCGCCGATGATGAGGCTTTGCAGACCCTTGTTTTTGCCGTGGGCACAGAGCATGGGTTCGACCCGCTGCGTGACTGGTTCAAGGCGCTGTACGAGGTGCTGCTGGGCGCAAGTCAGGGGCCGCGTTTTGGCGGGTTCATCGCGCTTTATGGTGTGGAAGAGACCACTGCCCTGATCGAGCGGGCGCTGGCGGGCGATATCGTCTGAAAAACTGGCGCGAGGAGGCTTTGTGGTCATCCTCGCGCGCAATGGCTGCGTGAAACTTTTGCGCGGGCCGCTGCGTGACTTGACGGCAAGCGGGCGGGATTTACCCTTAGCCCCTGCGCCGGAGGATCCTCAGCATGAAACATCTTGTCCTAGCCCTGTTCGCCGCCCTGTTCTGGACCAGTGCCGCCCCGGCGCAGGAAGCGGTTGCGCGTGATCCCGCGATAGAGACGACGATCCAGTCACAGCTGGACGCCTTTCTTAGGGACGATTTTGTCACGGCGTTCAGCTTTGCCGCGCCGTCGATCAAGGGCATGTTCGGCACACCCGAGGTGTTTGGGCAGATGGTCCGGCAAGGCTATCCGATGGTCTGGCGCCCCGGCGATGTGCGGTTCACCGAGCTTTACGCCGAGGGCGGCGAGATGGCGCAACGGGTGCTGATCCAGGATCAGGACGGGCGCACGCATCTGCTGGAATATCGCCTGATTGACGAAGGCGGGCAATGGCGCATCAGCGGTGTGCAGATCATTCCGCAGCCTGGGGTCGCGGCCTGACGCCTTTGACCTGGGGCGCGGGATTTCACCCGTTGCGGTCAAATTGTTGATTTTAGGACGCTTTAAGTCGAAAGGCTGTGGACAACGGTCAGATCTGCCGGGATCAGCACGAAAGCCTTTCCGAAGCCGCCATTCAGATGGGCCGACAGTACCCTGATGCGCAAAAGTGAGAAGTCGGCAAAGCCGATGTAGAGCTTGGCCTTTGGGGAATGGGTCAGGTAATGGATGGCGAGCGCGCCATGATCCGGGTCGCCGTGGCGGATGAACTGGGCTGTGCCCTGCAGAGACAGGCGTGGCCAGGTGAGCGGATCGCCCTTTCCGCCAGGTTCACCCAGCAGGATCGAGCAGGCAGGATTGGCCTGCAGCGCCACCGTGTGATGTGCAAGGTCCGACACCAGCGCCAGCGGCAGGCCGTCGGGCCCTGGCACAAGGCCAATGCGGCTGACCAGCGGGGTGGCTGTGGCGGGATCGAGCACGCCAAGTGCGCCATGACGCGCGGAGTGGATCAGCTTGCGCGCAAGCTGGCGTGCCTCGTCATTGGTGGGGCGGATCGGGGATGTCATGGCGCCAGCATACCGGGCAAGCGCGGCGGCGGGAAGGGGTGTCAGAAGCTCTGCCACAGGCCCATCTTTAGGCCGAAGCTGTCGTCGCCGCGCAGCCCATAGGTCACGCCGAGTTCGGCCAGGCGGTTGCGCCCGAAGGGAAAGACAACAGAGGGGGCGAGCCGGGCGAAGGGGGCGAATTGCGATGGCCGCCCGGTCTGCATCTGCACGATGACCTTGGTCCCCCGGTTGTTCAGCGTGAGACCAAACGTCAGGTCGAGCTTGAGATCGGCGCGTTTGCTGAGCGGGGCAAGTTCGGCAGCGCCGTCTGCGGCGAGCCATCCCTGAAGGCCGAACATCGCGACGGAATGGCCCAGCGACAGGCCGGGGCGCAGCACTGCACGGCCATCGATCTGGCCCAACCCCAGATCCACCGCCAGTTTTGTGTGCCTTGGCAAGTCGGGCAGCGGCATGCGCAGGAACAGCACGCTTTTGCCCCCGCCCGACACCGACCGGCCCAGATCAAGGCCCAGCGTCATGTGGCGCGACAGGCCATATTCGGCGTAGACCGTGTAATATTGCGCGACCGGCAAGGTGCTGGTCCAGCGCGTCAGATCCTGCGGCCAGGACAGGCGCATGTCGGAGGCGACAAACCATGTGCCCTGCGCGCGCGGCCAGGCGCCTGCAGGGGCGTGCCCGGGCAGCAGACAAAGCAGGGTCAGCAGCAGGGCAAGGATTCGCATCACACTCTCCTGATCTTTAGAATCGGGTAAGGCTGGTTAATGCGGCCTTAACGATGCGCGCGCAGTTGGGGTGGTGGTGTTTTGCCCGCAGCCCGTGCAACATGGTCCTAAGGTTTGCAGGGATGCAGGGCCTTTTGGTGATAGGGGAGTATCGGGCATGACCGGATCGGTGATCACGGTGGCGCAGCAAAAGGGCGGGTCGGGCAAGACCACCCTTGCAGCCAATCTGGCGATCGGCTTTCGCCGTATGGGACGCAGCGTTGCGCTGGTGGATATCGACCCTCAGGGATCGCTGGGCCGCTGGTTCATGATGCGGCTGGAGCAGGATCCCGCACTGGTCGAGGGGATGGAGTTTGCCACATCTTCTGCCTGGGGGATCACCTATGAATGCCGCAAACTGACCGGGACCCACGACATCGTCATCGTCGACACCCCGCCCAAGGCGGACAGCGATCTGCGCCCGGCGCTGCGCTGCGCCGATCTGGTCCTTGTGCCGGTGTCGATGAGCCATGTGGATCTGTGGGCAACCGAGGGCGTGCTGGATCTGGCCAAGCGTGAGGACAAGGAGGCGCTGATCGTGATGAACCGCGCCCGTGCGGGCACGCGCCTGTCGGCGGATGTGGCGCAGGCGGCGGACAAGCTGATGGCGCGCATCGCCGATTCGCAATTTGCCAACCGCGTCATCTATGCCGAGGCGCTGGGGCAGGGGCGCAGCGCTGCCGAAGGCTCCAAGACGCCGGCCCGTGCCGAGGTTGACGCCCTTACGGCAGAGGTGGCGGCCCTGCTTGCAAATGGCTAAGAGGTTTCGGGTCTAAGCTGTATTTCCAGATGCGCTCTCTTCTCTGTGACTTTGGGCGGCCGGGAATGCTTCAATGTGATCAGGAAACGCTGTAAGGCTGCCGCCAAACCAAAGGAGTGAGACATGGATCTGGATGCCCTGCGCGCACTGATCGTGGCAGACAGCGCCACGCGCGGTCAGCCGATTTCCAAACTCGGCTATTTCTGCGCGCCGTTCCGGCCCGCCAGCGGCCCCTTTGCCAACAAGGTGATCAAGGTCTACCGCGGTCTGTCCGACGAGACGGCGCTGGAGCGGCTGGCAGCCTGTCATGATGACTATGCCGCGGCCCTGCGCACCGCAGGTGTGCCGCTGCCGTGTACCGCGTTCCTGCTGCTGCCCATTGAGGGGCGCCGGGTGCCGGTCATCGTGCAGGACGCGCTGCCCAACGAGGCGATGATGCGCCCACTGATGCAGTCGGGTACCCGTGACGAGACGGTTGCGATGATGGAAGCGGCAGGGGATGTGATCGCCACGTTCTGGAACAATGCCGACCAGTTCAAGACGCGCATCGGGTTTCACCCGTCGATCCGCAACTTTGCGATTATCGATGGCAATGCCGTGTTTTTTGATACTTTTCCGCCGCTGATTCATTATTCGCGCGCGGAAATGGGCAAGATGCTGCTGCAGTTTTCCGACAAGGCGCTGATGCGCTGGGTCGGCCCGCTTGTTCAGGCCAAGGTGACCGGCATTCAGGATGAATGGTATTCGCCGGCGGAAACGCTGGTGGGTCTGGTCGGATCTGCCTGCCGTCTGCGCCCCCACGATGCCGGTGCCTATCTGGAATGGGGCCGCGATTTCACCCGTCGGCGGATGCAGCGTTGGGAAGATGAGGCGCTGCTGGGTATGGTGGAGCCGCCGCGTCTGCCGGGCTACTGGACAGGGTTTCGCAAACTGCTGGGCTTGCAGGGCGAGCCGAACGTCTGAGTCCATTGCACCGTCGCCTTGCGTCAGCGCGTCGGAGCGGTCAAACGCTGCCTTTGGTCGCTGTGGGTCGGCGCGATTTCAACTGAGCGCGCCGCGCATCGAAACCGTCGGGGCCGTGCGAATCACCCAATTGATCCGGATCAACGCGTCTGAGCGGATTTTGCCTTAGCTCTTGTCCGTCCGGCAAAGGGAGACAGAGCCATGTACAGCAACATCATTGTGCCCATTTCATTCGACGACGAAACCAAGATCGCTGCGGCCATGAAGGTCGCACAGATGTTGCAAAGCAAGGGTGGCAAGATAACGCTGCTGCATGTGATCGAAGAGATCCCCGGCTATGTCATCAACTATCTGCCACAGGATTTCATACGCAGTTCGCATGCCGCGATCGAAGCGGATCTGACCCGGCTCGCCAGTGCCTATGGTCCTGCGTCGCACAGGGTGATTACCGGGCATTCCGGGCGCACGATTCTGGAATATGCCGAAACGAGCGGCGCGGATCTCATCGTGATCGGATCGCACCGTCCGGGCATGCAGGATCTGCTGATGGGATCGACCGCCACCCATGTGGTGCGCCATTCCGCTTGCGCCGTACATGTGCTGCGGTGATTGACATCGCCTCTGCCTGTGCCATGTGGCGGGGCAGAGGTGAGATATGAGCAAGTTAGACCTTAAACACCGTGACCACATGCCCGAGGCGCTGCGCGTCTTGCTGGAAACATTCCCACGCGAAGACTGGGAGGCGCATCCGCATTTTTCGGGTCTGGTCGCGTTCTGGCTGGACAGGCATCTGATGTTCCGCAACCTGCTGGGCAGCCTTCAGAGCGATGCCGAGGCCGCCATCGACCGCAAGATCGACCCGCAGTCCCACAAGAAGCGGGTTTCGCAATATGGCGGCATGCTGGTCAGTCAGTTGCACGGTCATCATCAGATCGAAGACCACCATTATTTCCCGGTGCTGAGCAAGATGGAGCCAAAGCTTCTGAAAGGGTTTGATATCCTGGATGCGGACCACCATGCGATGGACGGGCTGCTGAACCGCTTTACCAGCTCTGCCAATGCGGTGCTGCAGGGCAAGGGCAAGCCGGGACCGTTCCACAAGGAGCTTTTGTCTTTTGGCGCGCTGCTTCATCGCCATCTGGAGGATGAAGAGGATCTGATCGTGCCGGTTATCCTAAAGCACGGTCCCTACGCGCTGGAATGACGCGGGATCAGCCCTTGGGCGTGCCTGCCGGAGTCTCTGCGGGTTTCTCTGCGAGAGTCTCTGCGGGATAAAGGGCCTGACACTGGCCGGTGTCGGCCTCTGCCGCCGTGCGCAGGAAGGGCAGGGTGGTGTTCAGTTCGGACATCCGGGCCTGAGCCACGGCGGTGTCCAGCGGCACACGGCGGGTCACCGGCTGGGTGTCGGTTTCCCAGCACTGGTAAAAGCCCCCGCTGGGCAGGCCGCACCAGCCGAAGGTCCGGCGTTGTTCAAAGCGGGTCTGAAAGACATAGCCGCGCGCCAGATCCTCGGCGATGCGGGCGCGTTCCTGCAGGGCCGCGCGATAGGGCGCGGCCGCATCCGATTCGCACCGTTCGCGCGGTGTGCCACAGGCGGCAAGCGCCAGAAGAGGGATGAGGAAGAGGATACGCATGATGGCACGCTACAGCAGTTCGGGTTGAACTTGAATCGGATATTCGCAGTCTCTGGCCGTGATTTCACGCGAAATCAGCGGTCCAGGTTTCCGCGGCAAACGCCGTGATGGCTGGCGCGGCAGGGCGTCGGGGGGGTGTCAGCCCTTGATCACGATCGCGTTTATCTTGCCCCAGCCGTTGTCTGCGTTCGAGGTATAATCGATCTTGATCAGATCGCCGGATTTCAGACCCTCTGGCACGACCTTGAGCGTTTCCAGCGACCAGACCGTCTTGTCGTCCATCACCAGAACATTGGCCTTGCGGTCAAATGCAACAACCCTGCCAGAGGTGCTGTCGGCAAATGCGGGGGCGGCAGCGGTCGCGAGCAGACAGGCGATGAGGAGCGGGCGCATGGGGATGATCCTTTGGATCTGAGGGTTAACACGCGCATGGTAGATGGTGCGGCTTTGCGCCCCTGCAAGATCTGGTACGGGTATATTTTTCGCAACCTTTTCAAACCGCTGTCCATGCGCGCCCTTTGTGGCCGGGGCCGGAATTCCCGTCCGCGCGTTTAAGGTAAATGCGAGCGATTATCATGCGCAATATCAATGTGTTGCGCGGGTCGAGTGGCGCTGCTATCAGCCGATTCTAACCTTGCGGGGACGCCGTTGTGAACACCACTATGAAACTCGCTTTTGGCAGCCTTCTGGTGGGGTTTGCTGTCCTCGGGCTCAAGGCTCTGGCCTGGTGGATGACCGGGTCTGTCGCGCTGCTGTCGGATGCGCTGGAAAGCACGGTCAACGTGGTGACGGCGATTGCCGCGCTGATCGCCATCCGCGTCGCGGCGCTGCCGGCGGATGCGAACCACCCCTATGGTCATCACAAGGCAGAATTCTTCAGCGCCACTCTGGAAGGGGTAATGATCATCATCGCCGCGATGCTGATCATGCATCAGGCCTATGGCGGCTTCTTTGCCCCGAAGGTGATCGATGCCCCGATCGAGGGGCTGCTTGTCAATGGGGGCGCGACGGTGCTGAACGCGCTCTGGTGCTGGGTGCTGATCACCCGGGGTCGGGTGGAACGGTCGCCTGCACTGGTGGCGGATGGGCGGCATCTGCTGTCGGATGTCGTAACTTCCTGCGGCGTGGCCCTTGGCATCCTGCTGGCCTATGCGACGGGATGGTGGGTGTTGGACCCCGCGCTTGCAGCGCTGGTCGCGGTGAACATCCTGTGGTCGGGCTGGAAGGTGATCCGCGATTCCCTGAGTGGACTGCTGGATGAGGCCGTTCCCGAAGACACGCTGAAGGCAATTCGCGAGGTCATCTCGACCAAGGCCGGCGGCGCGGTCGAGGCGCATGATCTGCGCACGCGCCATGCGGGCAAGGTCACCTTTATCGACTTTCACCTTGTGGTGCCGGGCGAGATGTCGGTCGCCGAGGCGCATGAGGTCTGCGATCAGGTCGAGCATTGCCTGAAAGAAGTGGTCATTGATGCCAACGTGACCATCCATGTTGAGCCGGAATTCAAGGCCAAGCACACTGGGATCATCGTTCTGGACTGACCCGGTTGAGATTTGCGGCGGACATAGAAAAGACCTGTGCGGAGGGATACGCACAGGCCTTTGACCGTCCGGGCAAGACTGGTCAGATGCGGGCCGAAGCGCCGCGGGGTCCAGCCACGAGCCAGGCAATAAAGCCCAGCACAGGCAGGATGAATACCACCAGTGTCCACACAACTTTGGCCGCCGTGGAGGCGCCAGATGTGAGGATGTTGTAGATGGCGTAGATGTCAGCAACGAGGACGATCAGTCCTAGAAGTCCATATTCCATATTGCTTCCTCCTGAGCGATTGTTTCGTACTTGCTGACAGGACAACGCATGGAGCAGGGGGTTTTGTTCCCGACGATATGAAAGCTGTCACAGATTGGCGGTTTTCTGCTGCAGGGAAGAGATCGACCGCCACGAGCAACGGGTCCTTGGCCGTGCTGCGCGGGTGACCTGAGGGGCGGCTTACCGTCCCCGTCGTTTCACATTGCCGCCGTGCATCCCGCCCCGCCCGGCGGTCGACCGTCCACGCCCCTTGACCGCCTCTTCCGAGGCGCGCTCAACCGCCTGCTGGCGCGCCATGGGGTCGGCCGAGATGGCAAGGTCCACCGCTTCCAGCCGCTTGACCTCGTCCCGAAGGCGGGCGGCTTCTTCGAACTCCAGGTTTTCGGCGGCCTTGCGCATGTCGATGCGCAGCCCCTCAAGCACCGTTTGCAGATTGCCACCATGGGTCTTGTCCACCTTGGCGGTGACCCGGCTCATGTCCGTGTCGCCCTTGTAGATGCCTGACATCACATCATCGATGTTCTTCTTGATCGTTGCCGGGGTGATGTTGTGCTCGACATTATAGGCGATCTGCTTTTCCCGGCGCCGGTCAGTTTCGCCCATGGCGCGCTCCATTGAGCCGGTGATGCGGTCCGCATACATGATCACGCGGCCTTCGACATTGCGCGCAGCACGCCCGATGGTCTGGATGAGCGAGGTTTCAGAACGCAGAAACCCCTCTTTGTCCGCGTCCAGAATGGCAACCAGCCCGCATTCCGGGATATCCAGCCCCTCGCGCAGCAGGTTGATCCCGATCAGCACGTCAAAGGCACCAAGGCGAAGGTCGCGCAGGATCTCGATCCGCTCAAGCGTGTCGATGTCCGAGTGCATGTAGCGCACCCTGATGCCCTGTTCGTGCATGTATTCGGTCAGATCCTCTGACATGCGTTTGGTCAGGGTGGTCACCAGCGTGCGGAAGCCATTGGCGGCCACCTTGCGCACCTCATCCAGCAGGTCATCGACCTGCGTATCGACCGGGCGGATTTCGATGTATGGGTCGATCAGGCCGGTGGGGCGGATGACCTGTTCGGTGAAGACGCCGCCGGTCTGTTCCAACTCCCAGGCCGAGGGGGTGGCCGAGACAAAGACCGATTGGGGGCGCATGGCATCCCATTCCTCGAACTTCAAGGGGCGGTTGTCCATGCAGGAAGGCAGGCGGAAGCCGTGTTCGGCCAGGGTGAATTTGCGCCGGTAGTCACCTTTGTACATGCCGCCGATCTGCGGCACCGAGACGTGGGATTCGTCGGCAAAAACGATGGCATTGTCGGGGATGAATTCGAACAGGGTGGGGGGCGGCTCGCCCGGTGCGCGGCCTGTCAGGTAGCGTGAATAGTTTTCGATGCCGTTGCAGACGCCGGTCGCCTCGATCATCTCGATGTCGAAATTGGTGCGCTGTTCCAGACGCTGGGCCTCAAGCAATTTGCCGTCATTCACCAGCTGGTCAAGCCGCTGGCGCAGTTCCTTCTTGATGGAGATCACCGCCTGATTGAGCGTGGGTTTCGGCGTGACATAGTGCGAATTGGCATAGACGCGGATACGGTCGAATGTGCCGGTCTTTTCGCCAGTCAGCGGGTCGAATTCGGTGATCGATTCGAGTTCTTCGCCAAAGAAGGACAGTTTCCAGGCGCGGTCTTCGAGGTGGGCGGGAAAGATTTCCAGAGAATCGCCGCGCACCCGGAAGGTGCCGCGCTGGAAGGCCTGATCGTTGCGCTTGTACTGCTGCACGATGAGGTCCGCGATGATCTTGCGCTGATCGTAATCACTGCCGACCAGCAGATCCTGCGTCATCGCGCCATAGGTTTCCACCGACCCGATGCCATAGATGCAGGACACCGAGGCCACGATGATCACATCGTCGCGTTCCAGAAGCGCCCGGGTGGCCGAGTGGCGCATCCGGTCAATCTGTTCGTTGATCTGGGATTCTTTCTCGATATAGGTGTCAGAGCGCGCCACATAGGCTTCGGGCTGATAGTAGTCATAGAAGCTGACGAAATACTCGACCGCGTTGTCGGGAAAGAAGCCCTTGAATTCGCCGTATAATTGCGCGGCAAGCGTCTTGTTGGGGGCAAGGATGATCGCGGGACGCTGGGTTTCCTCGATCACCTTGGCCATGGTGAAGGTCTTGCCCGTGCCGGTGGCACCCAACAGCACCTGATCCCGCTCGCCCGCCATCACGCCGCCTGCAAGTTCCTTGATCGCGGTGGGCTGATCGCCGGCCGGTTCAAAATCCGTCGCCATGCGAAAACGGATTCCGCCTTCGAGCTTTTCGCGCTGTTTCACGTCCGGCGCGGGCGCGTGCATCAGAGCTTCGGACTTGTCGGAATGGGCAAAGGGCATGATCTAACCTCGTGGCGTGCCTCACACAGGTGTCGTTTGCGGCGGCATATTCAAGGCATCATCTTTTGTCAGGCGCAGCGCTTCGGGTAAAGAGGTGGACGGTCTGGCTGCTGACATCGGGTGTCAGGAGAAGGCTGCGGCACGGGTTTTGCGACATCTGCCTGAAAAGTCGGCAGAGTGGTTTTTGCTGAACTCGCGTCAAAAGTGTCGCATATTTGAGTGATAGTGATGCCTTTTCAAGGTCTTGATCTGAATTTCCCGATGACTTTGGCCCGTTTCGTGTTCATTTTAAGTGAAATTTTCATTTGGTCCTGCGCATGCCACCCTCCTAAGATAAAGAGCAAGCAGCCTGTGTGCCGCACGAGGCGATCACGTCTCCCGCTCCCCTCGCTCTCCCTGTGATGATCTGTCCGGCTCGGGCTGCTTGCTCCTCCCAGTCCCGCTCTGCGCCGGAAAGATCGGATGCGACATAAGACGCCGCCAGCGGTGCTTGCCCTCGCGGCACAAATTCGCGATAATGGCGCAATTCAATTCAGAGGGTGTCCCATGCGCGCGCGTATCTATCAGCCGGCTCGAACCGCCATGTCCTCGGGTCAGGCCAAGACCCATCACTGGGTTCTGGAATTTGCACCGGACTCGGCGCGCGAAGTGGATCCGCTGATGGGCTGGACCTCTTCCACAGACACACAGGCTCAGGTGCGCTTGCGGTTCGATTCCAAGGAAGCCGCGCTGGATTATGCCCGCGACAATGGCATAGAGGCGATGGTGTCCGACCCGAAAAAGCGCAAATCCAATATCCGCCCGCGCGGCTACGCAGAAAACTTTGCCGTCGATCGCCGGGGCGCCTGGACGCACTGAGGGTGTAAATCGGGGCAAAGTTGTCTCGAAATCGGGGCAAGGATCTCGCGAAATCGATTCGACCTCAATATGTCGTGTCTTAAGTGTGCGATGCACCAAAATGTTGAATGCGACGAGTCCGCTCGGATAGCGGCCTATAAGATCACTGAAAAAGCCTGGTGCGGCACACGAACCGGCAGAACAGGGTGAGTTTTGCGCTCTCTCGATAAGCTGATCAAAACCTCTTGTGAGCCGCATTGATCGGTTCTTCGAGAACAGTTGCTCAAAATCCTTTTCAGCGGCTTGTTAACGCTTTCAGTTTTTCCTCAGTCCGAAATCTCAGATCTAAAAACGAGTGACGACACGAACCTGAAAGCTGCCGCCTGACATGAGACCAATGCTATAGCTTATTGCGGCAGAAAGCTGGTCGAAAAACCAGAACCAGCTCTGGTGTGTGTCGCGGGTTGGAGCAGCTCTTCGGGCTCATAATCTGAAGGTCGTAGGGGCGCTGTTGCATAAATCTGAAACTGGCCGCAGCTCCCCTTTCCCCGGACACACTTATC
>NZ_AWWI01000139.1 GCF_002760615.1 Puniceibacterium antarcticum
CCGCTCCGCCTGAACTGCATCGGCCCGCTGCCGATTACGCCGTGCCACTAAGGTATCGACGAACCTCCGGTAGTCTTCGAGGCATCCGAAGTCACGGCTGCCGCGCAGGATCAGAGCCTGATCAATCGCCTTCTTGAGATGCCGGTTCTGGGATTCCACTGCCCCATTTTCGTGGGCCTCACCGCGATTGTTGCGGCTGGCTTCCATGCCATAATGGCCAACGAACGCATCATAGCGCTTGGTCATGTCCTCACGCTGGTCGACGGTCAGGTTACGGAAGGCGGCCGAGAGGCTGTCGGTGCGGTGGTTTTGCGGCGCGCCGCCCAGTGACCAGAGGGCCTGCTGCAAGTTCTCGGCCAGCGCTGTGAAGCTTTCCCCACCGAGGACCACGCCGACATGTTCCCAGCGACTGTAGGCCATGACGAAGTGGTAAAGCAGGTGCGGGAAAGCCTGTCCTGCGATCGTGACAACCAGCTCTTCGGCATGGGTGAAGTCTGACTGGGCCATGTATCCCGGCTCAGGCGTCTGGCGGAAGATGATGTCGCGCTCGGGCCCCTTCAGCGCCCGCCACTGCCGCACCCGACGTTCCAGGGTGCGCCGGATGCGATCATCAGGAAAAACCAAGGAATGCTCGCTCTGAAGATGGCGCAACAGCGTGACGGCCTGCAACGCGCTGTCATTCTCAAGCAGAGGGAGGAGGTCATTCTCCCAATAGCCTTCAAGGGGATCGGCCACCGTGCGCCCGTGAACGATATTGCGGTTCGAGGGAAACGTCGGGTCGATATCGAAGCGTCGCGCGGTTCGCTCGCTGAACCCGGCACGGGCGGCCGAAGTGCGCTGGCTGTGTTTTTGGAGGTCAGTCATGTAAATTCTCAATTGCTGGTCGGTGATGGGTTTATAGGCCAACCCGGATCCTCCGTATGAACGCAGAGGCTTCCGGCTTACCAACCCGCGGCGACCAGCACCTACCCCCGAAATCAATCAGGCCGGTGGGGCTGCACTCCAGACGGGCAAGCCCGTCTTCCGTTCAGCCCCACCGGCCAAGCTGGTTGTCGGCACCGGCCATGGTGGTTGTCGCTCATCA
>NZ_AWWI01000140.1 GCF_002760615.1 Puniceibacterium antarcticum
CCATGCCAACATCCTATGCCCTTCGGGCTGTGGGTGTCGCACTTCAATCTTGAGACCAAGGCCTGCCGCAGGCCGATTGGTGTTTAGCGGACCGGGGCTATGATGCTGACTGGTTGCGAAAAGCGTTGCAAGACAGAGGGATAAAAGCCTGCATCCCGGGCCGGAAGTCGCGCAAAAAGACAGTGAAATACCATAAGCGTCGCTACAAAAGGCGCAATCGAATTGAGATTATGTTCGGTCGCCTGAAGGACTGGAGACCTGTCGCCACACGTTACGACAGCTGAGGCCCCAAGCCGATCCGGGGGATCGGCGACGGCTGAACGTGAAACGATACCATGACGAAAGCCATGATCAGCTGCGCACGCACTTCGCCGACGTCATCTCGTGTCGGGGCCAACAGTCCACAGGACTGTCGGCTTATCCCTCCTCACCCACAACTTTGCATGCCGCCTCAAGACGCTCAACGGCCTCACGCCCTACGAATACATCTGCAAAATCTGGACTTTAGAGCCAAATCGATTCATCCTAAATCCGATCCACCAGATCCCGGGACTGAACGCCTAGCGCGACAACGTCTTTGTAGAGCGACTCTGGCGGACCATCAAATACGCGGAAGTCTACCTGTAGAGCGTCAACCACCTTGTCCGCGGGCGACAACCAATTTGGCCGGTTTTGAGGCCG
>NZ_AWWI01000141.1 GCF_002760615.1 Puniceibacterium antarcticum
TCCGCCGCCGCGCCCGGTGTTGCGGCAAAGACGACTGCCGCGCCTGCACCAAAGGCGCCCGCCGCGCCAGCGACAGCCAAGCAGCCCAAGCTTGAGACGGCGGCTGATACCGGGGTCAAGGCGACCCCGGCCGCACCGGTTGCAAAGGTTCCGGCGGCAGAGGCCAAGCCAAAGGCGCCCGCGCGCCGCAAGACAACCGCCACCAAAACGCCCGCAAAGCCCCGCGCTGCGGCGCAGCCCCCGGCCACGGCACCAAAAGCGGCAGATGCGCCCAAGGCGGCCACTGTGACGGATACGCCGAAGCCCGAGGCCGCGCCGAACCAGACCCCGGCACCCTCTGGCAAGGCGGATAGCTGAGCCGTGGCGAGGGTTCTTTTCCGGGGGCAGGGACAACTCCGCCCCGCAGCGCAAGGCCGTGGAGCGCGCTCCATGGATGTCTTGCGTTCAGCTTTTACTGCCATCTGCGCCGGTTCCCGGCGACAGTCCCGCATATACGGAGATATCCGATGCCCCGCCTCGCAACCCCGGTCGACCTCTGGAACACCACGCTCCAGATGACCTATCTCGCGCTTGAAACCCAGTCGGTGATGACCATGCGCCTGCTTGGCATGGCGGGGCTCTGGAACGTGACCAAATCGGAAAACACCCGGATGGTGGATGAAAAATCCCCGGCGCTGCTGCAGTCCATGATGAACGCCGCCACGGCGACGATGCATGGGGCGCGGCCTGATCAGATCATGAACACTGCCATCAAGCCACTGCGCGCCAAGACCCGCAGCAATTCGACCCGACTGGCCAAGCGCGGCCCGAAATTCAACTGAGGATCTGAGAAATGCCCGCAACGATTGCCCGCGCAGATTATGCCGCCATGTTCGGCCCCACCACCGGGGACAAGCTGCGGCTGGCCGACACCGACCTGATCATCGAGGTTGAACGTGACCTCACCACCTACGGCGAAGAGGTCAAGTTCGGCGGCGGCAAGGTCATCCGCGACGGCATGGGCCAGTCCCAGACCACCCGCGCCGACGGGGCGGTGGACACGGTCATCACCAATGCGCTGATCGTCGACCATTCCGGCATCTACAAGGCCGACGTTGCGCTGCGCGACGGGCGCATCCACGCCATTGGCAAGGCAGGCAACCCCGACACACAAAATGGCGTCGACATCATCGTCGGTCCGGGAACCGAGGTGATCGCGGGCGAGGGGAGGATCCTCACCGCCGGCGGCTTTGATTCCCACATCCACTTCATCTGCCCGCAACAGATCGACGATGCGCTGCATTCCGGCCTGACCACCATGCTTGGCGGCGGCACTGGCCCCGCGCATGGCACACTCGCCACCACCTGCACCCCCGGGGCCTGGCACCTTGGGCGGATGCTGCAGGCGGCGGATTCTTTTCCGATGAACCTCGCCTTTGCGGGCAAGGGCAACGCCTCGCTTCCGGGTGCGCTGATCGAACAGATCCTTGGCGGCGCCTGTGCGCTGAAACTGCACGAGGATTGGGGGACCACCCCCGGCGCCATCGACTGCTGTCTGTCGGTTGCCGATGATTACGACGTGCAGGTGATGATCCACACCGACACGCTGAATGAATCCGGCTTTGTCGAGAATACGGTCAAGGCGATGAAGGGCCGCACCATCCACGCCTTTCACACCGAAGGGGCCGGCGGCGGCCACGCCCCCGACATCATCAAGATCTGCGGCGAGGAATTTGTGCTGCCGTCCTCGACCAACCCGACACGCCCCTATACGGTCAACACGCTCGAGGAGCATCTCGATATGCTCATGGTCTGCCACCATCTGGATAAATCCATCCCCGAGGATGTGGCATTCGCTGAATCCCGCATCCGCCGCGAAACGATTGCCGCCGAAGATATCCTGCACGACATGGGCGCCTTTTCGATCATCGCCAGCGATTCGCAGGCCATGGGCCGCGTGGGCGAGGTGATCATCCGCACTTGGCAGACCGCCGACAAGATGAAGAAACAGCGCGGCAAACTGCCCGAGGAAACCGGCGACAACGACAACATGCGTGTCCGCCGCTATATTGCGAAATATACCATTAACCCGGCGATCGCCCATGGCATCAGCCATGAAATAGGCAGCATCGCGCCCGGCAAACGCGCCGACCTCGTCCTCTGGAACCCGGCGTTCTTTGGCGTAAAGCCCGAGATGGTCCTGATGGGGGGCACCATCGTCTGTGCCCAGATGGGCGACCCCAACGCCTCGATCCCGACGCCGCAGCCGGTCTATTCCCGGCCCATGTGGGGTGCCTACGGCCGCTCGGTCGAACATTCCGCCGTGACCTTCGTCTCAGAGGCAGCGCTCAGCCACGATATCCGTGGCACACTGGGGCTCGCAAAACAGACGCTCGCCGTGCGCAACACCCGCGGCATCGGCAAAAAAGATCTGATACTGAACAACGCCTTGCCGCATATCGAGGTGAATCCCGAAACCTACGAAGTGCGCGCCGACGGAGAGCTTTTGACATGCGAACCGGCGACCGAACTGCCGATGGCACAGCGCTACTTTCTGTTCTGATGGAAACTGACATGACGACTACAGCCATGCGCCAAGTGCATCGCGGGGATGCCCTATCGGGGGTGTTTGCGCGTTCACAAACTGCCTATTTGATGTGCAACGAAACGGACAAACAGTCAAAACGGAAAGCACATCATGGCACATGCCATCTCTTATACCGACACCTACCCGAAGGCCCCGCTGTTCACACGTATAGCCCACGGCCTTGCGACCTGGATCGACTCCTATGCGGAAAATCAGCCCCGCATGCGCGGCGTGCGCGCCCTGCAAGCGATGAGCGATGCGCAGCTGGCGGAGCGCGGACTAAAACGCGAGGACATCGTGCGCCACGTCTTCCGCGGCATCTACTGATCCACGATCAGAGCCTCACGGCCTGGGGGCGCGCATGAGCGCCCCCGCCCATACCGCCCAGAGCTACCGCGCAAAACCCGAGGCGGATCAGCCCATTGGCCGCGCTGTTCTGGATTACGAAGACCGCTTCTTGCGTCGCAAGGTGCTGGTGCTTGAGGATGGTCAGAGCGTTCTTGCCGACCTGCCGCAGACAACCTCCCTTGACCATGGCGGCGTTCTTGTCACCACGACCGGCGAGGAAATCCTCATCGTTGCCGCCCCACAGCCTCTGCTTGAGGTCACCGCCACCGATATGCCGCGCATCGCCTGGCACATCGGCAACCGCCACACCCCCTGCCAGATCGAAACAGGCCGCCTGCTGATCCAGCATGACCACGTCATCCGCGACATGCTCACCCGAATCGGCGCAACCGTGCGCGAGGTGACAGAGCCATTCACCCCCGAAGGCGGCGCCTATGGCATGGGCCGCACGCACGGCCACGACCATTCCCACAGCCACGGACCTGCCGCGCAGAGCCATTCCCACGGCGACGGGCATTCCCACAGTCACGCACATGACCACGGGGACGGGCACAGCCACGATCACAAGGCCGGAAACGATCACAGCCACGATCACGACCATGACCACGGCTGATCCCCATCTGACTTTGCACCAACTGTTCTCGCCCGCCTTTCCGGTGGGCGCGTTCGCCTATTCTCATGGGCTTGAGACCTGCGTTCAGGCGGGGCAGGTGGCAGATGCCGCGACCTTGCAGGACTGGCTGGAAACCGTGCTGGAACACGGGGCAGGCTGGTCAGATGCGATGCTGATGGCACAGGCCGCGCAGGGCGGTGATCTTGATGCGCTCGCCGAACTGGCGCTGGCCCTGTCCCCCTCGCATGAACGCCGCCGCGAGACAGAACTGCAGGGCGGCGCACTCGCCAGCACCGTGTCAGAGGTCTGGAAACTCGGCATCCCGCCGCTGCCCTATCCTGTCGCCATGGGGCGCGCCGTCAACCTGCTGGATCTGCCCCTGCTGCCCGCGCTGACGCTCTATCTGCAGGCGTTTGCCTCCAACCTGACCGGTGCCGGGGTGCGTCTCATCCCCTTGGGGCAGACCGACGGACAGCGCATCATTCACGCCCTTACGCCGCTGTGCCAATCCCTGGCCACCCGCGCGATAACAGCCGACCTTGACGACATCGGCGGCTTTGCCCCATTGATCGACGTGGCCAGCCAGCGCCACGATCAGCTCTATTCCCGCCTGTTCCGCTCTTGAAGGAGACTGCCATGACATCCCTGAACGGACCCCTGCGTGTTGGCCTTGGTGGCCCTGTCGGAGCCGGCAAAACCACGCTGACCGCCGCCCTGTGCCGCGCCCTGCGCGACCGCCTGTCGATGGCGGTGGTGACCAATGACATCTACACCCAAGAGGATGCAGAGGCGCTGATGCGCATGCAGGTCCTGCCGCTGGACCGCATCAAGGGGGTTGAGACCGGCGGCTGTCCGCATACGGCGATTCGCGAGGATGCCTCGATCAACCTGTCGGCGATTGCCGAGCTGAACGCGCTGCATCCCGACCTCGACCTGATCCTGATCGAATCCGGCGGCGACAACCTGTCGGCGACCTTTTCCCCAGAACTGGCGGATGTGACGATCTACGTGATCGACGTCGCAGCTGGGGAGGAGATCCCGCGCAAAGGTGGCCCTGCGATCACCCGATCCGACATCCTCGTCATCAACAAGACCGATCTTGCGCCCTATGTCGGCGCCTCGCTTGAGGTGATGGACCGCGATGCCACGCGGATGCGCGCGGGCAAGCCCTTTGTCTTTGCCTCCCTGCGCAAGGGCGAAGGGGTCGAGGCGATTGTCGATCTGCTGACCCAGATTGGTGGGCTGCCTGCCTCTGGCGCAGGCGGCGGAATAGCCGCTCAGCACTCGGCGAACAGCCGCCCATAGCCTTGCAGGCGATCGCCAACTCCGGCGCGGCGCAGCATGTGCCAGCCCAGCACCTGATTGCTCGACAGCACGGGCAGGCCGGTGCGGGCTTCAAGGGCGGCGATCACCTCAAGCGTGCGCAGGTTGGTGCAGGACAGGAATATGCCGTCCACGCCGCCCGTTTGCGCCAGAAACTCTGCCGCCGCCATGATGGAATGCGGGGCAATGCGCACAACCTTTTCTTCGGCCGCTTCGTTGAAGCTGCCAAACACCGGCGTTTCGATCCCCTCGACCTGCAAGACATCGCGCAGGCGGTCCGACACTTCGGCCACATAGGGCGACAGCACGGCGAGCCGCCGCAACCCCAGCGCCCCGCAGGCCGCGACAAGCGCCGTCATCGGGTTTGTCACCTCGGGCGTCGGCGCAGAAGAGCGCACCAGTTTCGACACCACTGCCGGGCCGATCACGGCAGAGCCCGAGGTGCAGCCATAGCCCACCACCGCATAGCTCTGCGCCTGTGGCAACAGCCGCGCGGCGGCGGGCAGATCATGGGCCATCTGGCGCAGGGTGTCGGGCGTCACCTCGTCGCCGCTGGGCACGCGGCTGACCAGCAGGTTGATCTGCGCTGGTATCAGTTGGCGCAGATCACGTTCAAGGCTTTCATCGGTCTGCAACACGATCAGCCCGATTCGCACTTCGTCCGCGGGCAAGGTTTCATATGTGAAATTGGTCACGATGCGTCCTCCAGCACGGGAATTTCGGGTCCTGCAGGCGGGGACAGCCATTCCGGCCCGGTCTCGCGGATCACAAGGTTTTCCTCGTGCACCATGATCTTTCCATCCCCCATATCGATGCAAGGTTCCAGCGTCAGCACCATGCCGGGGCGCAGCACTGAAAGATCGTCAGGCAGAACAGAAAAGCCTTCGGTCAGCTGCATGCCCAGCCCATGACCCAGCCGCCCCGGTGCCGTGCCCCCGCCCAGAACCGCTGACATGGCGGCATAGAGGTCTGCGGCTGCGGCACCGGGACGCGCAGTTTCAAAACCGGCAGCAGTTGCCTCGATCAGGCGGGCATGGGCATCCCGGACCTCGTGCGACGGCTTGCCGACAGAGTAATTCCGGTCGAAATCGCAGAAATACCCTTCGTGCACCAATCCTGTATCCAACATCAGCACATCGCCTGCCTGCAAGGGCAAGGATGTCGCGGGCGAGATGACATCGGCATAGCCCCCCGCATCAGACGCCCCGGCCAGATAGGGCACCCAATCCGCGCCTTCCTCCAGACACAGCCGTTGAAAATCGCGAAACACCTGATCCAGTGGCACCCCGGCCGCCGCGATCTGCGGCACACGGTCAAAGGCCCGCCCGGCGATGGTGCAGGCGGTGCGGATCAGGGCAATCTCAGCCTCGGATTTCACTGCGCGCAGATCTTGCACCAGCCCCTCATCCGATACGATCAGCAAGGGCGCCAGCGCAGATTGCAGCGCCCCATAATCCGCCAGAGGCATCCGCAGATGCGTGCCCGGCCCCATGGGCATACCGATGCGCCCGCCCTGTGCCAGTTCGGTCAGCGCATCGGTCAGCAGGGTGATTCCGTCATCGGCGGGGCGTGGCGACGGCCAGCAGCGGATGTCGGTGATCCACGTGCGCTGCATCAGCGCCTGACCGATGCCGGGGATCACCGCCACCGGGTTCCCCGATGCCGGAACGATCAGGAACCAGGGGCGCGTCGGGCTTTCCCAGAACCGCGTGAGAAAGCCGCTGAAATAGCGCAGGTCGGGTTCGGATGTGACGAGCAGCGCGCCCAGATCCAGCGCGGCCATCCGCGCCTGCGCACGCGCGACGCGGGCCTGAAATTCCACAGGGGGCAGGGTCAGGCTCATTCTGCCTCGGTCACAAAGACCAGAACGCGGGAGGTCTTGGAAAGGCCGAGCGCGTCGCGGTGTGGTTCGGACAGCATCAGCGCGGCAAGGCTCGCCCCGCCCGATGGCGTCGTGGCAAGACCGAGTTCAGCAAGTTTACCCAGCACACCGTTCACCTCGGCATCTGACAGGGTGACAACCGCATCCGCATCACGTGCGAGTCCGCGCAGGGCGATCATCGACGCCTCCTTGCAGTCCAGTCGCCCCATCTCAGAGACAGGCCCGCTGACCGGGGTAAAGACACTCTTGGCCAGCGATTGCGCGATGCAGGGGGCGGCGTCGGGTTCTACGACGATCACGCGCGGCGCATCGCCCCATGTTGCCCGCACATGGGCGGCCACGGCGGCGGCAAGGCCTCCGACACCGGCCTGCACAAAGACATGGGTTGGCGCCGCGTCGAGCTGATCCGCCACCTCGGCCATCAGGGCAAGATAGCCCTGCATCAGCCGCTGCGGGATCTCGGTATAGCCTTCCCACGAACTATCCGACAGCAGGGTCCAGCCCTCGGCCTCGGCGGTCTGTGCGGCGGCCTGCATGCTGGCCTCGTAGGTCTGCCCGGCGCGTATGACTTCGGCGCCCTTGGCGGTCAGGCGCTGTGCAAAGCTGTCCGGGACCGTGTCAGACAGATAGACCACCGCCCGCGCGCCAAAGACGGCGGCCCCGGCCGCGACCGACATACCGTGGTTGCCCGCACTTGCGGTGACATAGGTACAGCCCTGCAGCGCGCCAATGGGATTGTCGGGATTTGCGGCAGCGGCGGCATGGGCGATGACATGCGCTGCCCCCAGTGCCTTGAAGCTGCCAAGGTTCATGCGCGCCCGCTCATCCTTTACCCTGATGGCCGCAACGCCGCAATCAGCCGCCAGCGACGGTAGGTCGACCAGAGGTGTAGTTTGTGCGGCGGGGCAGCGGTTCAGCAGGGCCAGCACCGGGGCGGCATCGTCCAGCGGAAACGGAATGTCTGCGGGCAGGGGAAAGGCTTGCGCCGTGACTGTGGCAGGCTCTAGGCGGGAGGGGTTGGGTGTGAGGTTCATGACCGCCACTTGGCGCGGGGAAGCTGCGCCAAGTCAAACCCAAATCCGGCGAAACCGGATGTAAAGACGGCCCCACCGCGGGGGCAGGGCCGTTTTTCAGTCAGTGTGGATCAGATCAGGCCACAAGCTTGGCGACATCCGCGTCCTTGGGCATGAAAGTGTCATGCAGCGCCTTGATCGAGGTGTTGAGCGCATCACGCCCCACCACGAACTGGGCATCCACCGTGCGCGTGGTCTGATGCGCACTGATCACGTCCACCCCGGCCTCGCGCAGGGCGCCAAGACCGCGTTCCAGAACGTGCAGACCACGCAGGTCGCGACCGATGACTGAAACGATGGCCGCCGATTTTACGTTGATATCGGCGTTGGGGTAGAAATCGCTCAGGTCCTGCTCGGCCTTCTTGATGATGCTCATAGGCGCATCGACATAATGCGTGATCGTGTTGGCATTCGAGGTTTTCGACACGATGCGGCAGTTGTAGCGCGTCAGGCGCTCCAGCACCTTGGCGTCATAGCCCTTCACGCCGACCATATCCTGTTCGAACAGCTCAAAGGCATAGATGGGAAGGCCTGTGACAATCTCTGCCACGCCTTTTTCAGCCTCGGCATCATCAATCAGCGTGCCGGGATCATGCGGCTCGAACGCGTTGGTGACCCGCAGCGAAACCTGTGCCTGCCGCAGGGCCTTGGCGGCGGTCGGGTGGATTGCCTCCATCCCCATGTTGCTCAGCTGATCGGCCACGTCATAGTTGGTATGGCCCAGTTTGCGCACATTCTCGGCGCCCACAAGCTTGGGATCGGCCGAGGACAGGTGGAATTCCTTGTGGATGATCGCCTCGCGCGCATGTGTCAGCGCGGCGATCTGGCTGAATGTCACCTCGGAATAGCCGCGATCAAACTTGTTCATCAGACCTTCGGCACATTGGGCGTAACCTGTGACAATCGGCATCTCAGTCTCAAGATCGATATCCTTGAGGCCGTCGAGGATACGTTGGTCCAGAGTCATCTCGCGGTCATCACGCCAGCCGGACAGATCCACAAACCGTGCGTTCACGCCGTTGCGGCGCAAGAGCAGGGCGGTCACAAAGGCAGAGTGGGATTCCCCAAGACCGGACAGCAGTTCGCGGGTCAGTGCCATGTGCTGCGACAGGCGGAAATGACCGTAAGAGCAGAGGCGCTGCAGGTCGATCAGGCAGGAACGTGCGCCCTCTATGCGCTCACGGACAAAATCCGCAGCCTGCGCACGGTCACCGGGGTGATCCAGCACCGCCTCATGTGCCTCGCGCATGGCTGCGTCGACGCGGGTCAGCGCGCCCATCCAGCCATGGTCATCAGTCTCGTTCGAAAAATGGGCGTAAACACCGGGTTCCTGGCTTTTCTTGTGTTCCAGCAACAGGTTGGTGATGCCGCCAAAGGCCGAAACCACAAAGATCCGGTTGTAGTCGGGCGCATTCACCCGAAAAAGCGGTTCCAGCAGCTCGGAAAGGCGGGACATGGATGTCCCGCCGATCTTTTCGACCGTATGGTTCTTGAAATCTACAGTCATGCTGTTTTCTGCTTACGCAGCCTCTTCGGGAGCGGCGTAAGAGCCGTCTTCCTGGTGCACTTCGGTGCCGGTCACGGGCGGGTTAAAGCAGCAGGCCATGACCAGCTCTTCTTCGGCGCGCAGGATGTGTTTGTCGTGCAGGTTCAGACCATACATCACGCCGGGATGGATCTCGTGAGTCTCGCCTGTGGCGATGTCGGTGATCGAGCCCTTGCCAGACATGCAATACACGCTTTCAAAGTGGTTCTTGTAGTGGAACGTGTGCTCGGAACCAGCCTTGAGATAGGTGATGTGGAACGAAAAGCCCATCTTGTCATCGGCCAGCAGCATCCGGACAGAGGTCCAGTCGGCGTCCGAAACGGAACGGTCGGTGTCTTTGAGCTTGTTTACGTCGCGTACAATCATGTGAATTACTCCGCTGCGATTTTGTGTTGTGCCGTGGCGCTCCGCGTGGCGTCGAGAAGGATCTCGAGGCCTGTCTGGAACGTCTTTGTCGGCGTGGTGAGAGGGGCAAGCACCTTGACGACTTCGTCATGGGCACCCGACGTCTCGATGATCAAGCCATTTTCGAAGCAGCGTGCGCAGATATCGGAGGCAAGTTCGCCCGAACCGACATCTACACCCTGCATCAGGCCGCGACCTTTAAGTTTGGCGCCGTGAACTTCATCCGCAACGGCCTGCAGCCCTGCGGTGAGGATCAGCGCCTTGTCTGCCAGTTCCTGCTGAAAACTGTCGTTCTTCCAGAATTTTTCCAGAGCGACGCGGGCGGTGACAAAGGCGTGTGTGTTGCCCCGGAAGGTGCCGTTGTGCTCGGCCGGCTTCCAGATATCCAGTTCCGGCTTGATCAGCAGGGCCGCGAAAGGCAGGCCAAAGCCCGACAGTGATTTCGCCTGGGTGATCATGTCCGGATCAATGTCCATGCCTTCAAAGCCGAAATAGGTGCCCGAACGGCCACAGCCCGATTGGATGTCATCCACGATGACCAGCGCGCCAAGTTCCTTGGCGAGCTTGCCAATGCCTTCAATCCAGTCCTGCGATGCGGCGTTCAGTCCACCTTCGCCCTGAATGGGTTCAAAGATGAAGGCCGCCGGCGCGTCGATGCCCGAGGACGGGTTGGTCAGCATCATGCGCAGATGTTCCAGCGTATCGACGCCATCGCCGAAAGCCCCGTCATAGGGCATGTGGGTCACACCTGTCAGGCCGGCGTTGCTGTTGCCGCTGCCGGCCCGCTTGCCGGCGTTACCGGTAAGCGACAGTGCGCCCATGGTCATGCCGTGGAAGGCGTTGGTGAAGGAGATGATGTTACGACGCCCGGTTACCTTACGGGCCAGCTTGATCGCGGCCTCGACGGCGTTGGTGCCGGTCGGCCCGGTCATCATGATCTTATGGCTCATGCCGCGCGGCTTGAGGATGATGTCCTCGTATGCCTGCAGGAACTGCGCCTTGGTGTCCGTGTACATGTCCAGACCGTGCGCAATGCCATCACCCAGAATGTGATCGACCAGTGCCTGCTTCATGTCCGGGTCGTTGTGGCCGTAGTTCAGAGAGGAACAGCCGGCCAGGAAGTCGATATAGGTTTTGCCGTCCGTGTTGGTCATTTCCGAGCCGGAGGCTTTGGTGAACACGGTGTCAAAGCTGCGGCAGTAGCTGCGCACTTGGCTTTCGCGTGTTTCAAAAATGCTTTTCAGTGTCTCAGAAGACATAAGTGTTCCTTTTCTTTGGGAGGAGGAGAGGCTGGGCATCTTGCCGTATCAGGCGACGCTCTTCAGCGCCTCTCGGAATGAAATGGTAACCATGTGCTCGGTCGCATGTTCACCTTGGAAGTGTGTGTCGCGGGTAAAGTGTGCTTCGGAGGACAAATCTGCGCCGCTCTTTTTGGAGAACTTGCGAAACAGTGCCCAAGAGGCGTCATTGTCCAGCGTGATTGTGGTCTGCATACGCTTTGCATCCGCCGTTTCGTCACGGCGCATCAGCGCGTCCAGCATACGTGTGCCAAGGCCGATGCCGCGTGCACTGGCTGATACGGCCACTTGCCAGACGAAGACGCATTCTGCGTCCTGCGGCATGAGGTAGGCCGAAATCCAACCGACGATCGCGCCATCCATTTCTGCCACTACACAAGTGTCGCGGAAATGGTCGGACTGCAGAAGGTTCGCGTAGATGGAGTTCTCATCCAGAGGCTTGCAGTCGCGAATCAGCTCCCAGATTTCTGCGCCGTCCTCGCGGACGGGCTTGCGAAAAGTCACAGTGCCTTCGGGCTTGACGCTTTGCAGTGTTTGCACGGGAGTACCTCGGTTTCGTTACGGTTGCTTAGATTACTTTGGGATACTAAGTAGTTTATTTTCGCAGATGTTTCAATATTCAAAGTAATAATTCTTAGGTCGTTGTTTGGTTCCCTGACAATCCCATAAAAATTATGTTTATTTAACGGGCCTTGTAGGGTGATACTTAGCTTTGTATACTATTGGCATGTTAGATCAAAGTAGAATGCAAAGTGTTTCGGGGAGTTGTGCGATCTCACGGTCTCGACGTAAACTGACCCGACCTGAAGAAGAGACCGACATGGACAGGACCGACACCAGCCTGATCGCGTTGCGGCGAATCCTGCGCGCAACCGAATTATACGGGCGTGACCTTGCACGGGATGCGGGGCTTACCGCCGTGCAGCTTCGTGTGCTGCAGATCGTCGCCGAAAAAGGGCACAGCACACCAACCGAAATTGCGACCCGGATGGGCGTGTCCCAGGCGACGATTTCCGTGCTGATCAAGAAGCTGGAAGGCTACGGATTTTTGGAGCGTCACAAGTCGCTGTCAGATCGGCGCCAGACCGATCTTGAGATCACCAAGGTTGGCATGGACAAAGTCAATGTGGCACCGGACGCGCTCCAGCAACGCTATGTGGCCCAGTTCGAATCACTGGCGGATTGGGAACAGTCGATGATCGTTGCAGTGCTGGAACGCGTGGCGGTGATGCTGGATGCGTCGGACATGCCCGCAGAACCGGTGTTGACCACCGGCGATATCCTGCGCCAGGACCACCACAGTTGATCGTATCGGCGTTGCTGACGGCCTAATAAGGGTACACGAGACATGAAACAGCGCGCGGCTCGAACAAGCCGCGCGCTGTTTGCTTTCGAACGATTTTGCGGCCTCAGTAGTCTTTTTCGAAAAAGACACCCAGACCAGTGTTCCCGTCAGAAGACGCGGTTCCGCGCGCCGTGATCGAAGAGGTGATATCGAGGTTGAGGTTGATCTCGCTCTGCCCTTCAGCGCCCACGGTCACGTCTGTATAGACATTGTCGGTCAGGTACTTGCCGACCCGCAGTTCCGTCGTGCCGTCGTCGGAGGTGGAGACATCGAAATCATCGACTCCGAACCCCATGCGCAGCCGGTCAACGATGCCGGTGCCGCTCGTGCCGACCAGTGTATTCACGGCAGAGGCGATGCGCAGTGCCTGAAAGGCCGAGATTTGCGTCACGTCACGCCCGAACAGCAGAAGAGCCAGCACTTCTTCCTCTGGCCGTTCTGGGCTGGAGCTGATGCTGACGTCAGGATCAGAGACGACGCCGCTGATTTCGAAGCGGATCGTCGTCGAGTCGCGCTGTGTGGTTGCCACGACGCTGATCGTCGGAACAAGGCTGCCACTCATCACGATAGCGGCCTGGTCCAGTTCGATCCGCTGTCCCAGAATATCGAGCCGTCCCCGCACCAGATCGAAACGTCCTTCGGGCTGGATGTTCGACAAGGTGCCGCGCAGGCGGATCTCTCCACCCAGTTCGGCATCCAGACCACGGCCACGGATGAAGATCTGGCTGGGGGCCTGCACCAGAACGTTCATCTGGTAATTCGGTCCGCCGCCGCTACTGTCAGACCCGGTGTCGAGCCGTCCAGCACGGGCACGGGTTTCGCGGCCTGCGGCGGTTTCGTTGATGTGGCGTATCTCGAACTTACTGCCGGAAGAGCCAAGCCCGGTGTCAGGCACGCGTACCTCGACCTTGTCCATTGTCAACGTCCCTTCCAGCGCTGCAGAAGAGGCGAGTGGGCCTGTCAGGCTTAGCTGGCCAGTGACCGCGGTTTCGTAGAGGCCTGGGTCCGCAATGGCGACGCTGTTCAGCTGAATGGTCAGATCGCCATTGAAAGGGGCGGATAGGGCAACGGGCCCGCGCACGGCGATCGTGCCGCCGGTCGAGGACTGTGTGGTCAAATCGATTGTCGCCCGTCCGCCATCCAGCGTGACCGTTGCGCCGATGTCGTTCAGGTTTATTGGGGCTGAGGGCAGGACCATGCTCGCCCCCGCCGTGCGGACCGTGCCAGAGAGTGCCTCCAAACCCGGCGCACCGTTCAGGCGCAAGTCAAAATTAGCGTTCCCGTTCAGGATATTGGGTTCCAGAAAGGTGTTGGCCAAGGCCATCGGCGCGCTGCCCGTGGCCGAGATGTCGGCGCTGCTGCCATCCGGTGCCACTGTGCCGTTGACCTGCGCACTGGTGCCGCCGGGGCCGGTGACGTTTGCGTCGATTTGGTAATCGCCACCCTGTGATGTGGCGGTCCCGGTGGCGGTCGCAGGCCCGTTGAAACCGGCTGCAAACAGCCCCAGATCACGCAACCGCAGATCATAGCGCAAGCTGTTTGAGCCAGCCCCGAGCGCCCCGCTGGCACTTGCGGTGATCTGGCCAGTGGACAGATCAAAGGTTTGCACCGTGATCACGCCGCTGCTGTCGCGTGCCGCATTTACGGCAAGGTTGGTCTGGCCCGCGATCAGCTTGTCCACGGCGGTGATACCGCTGCGCAGGTTCTGTGCCGTGCCAGTCACGTCTGCCGCAAAGCTGGCGTCGCGCGCATCATAGTTGCCCGATCCTGACAGGTTCAGGCTACCGCCAAGGTCACGTCCCAGAAGCCCGGCATAGGGCGCCAATGAGTCCGCCTTGAGCATGCCAGAGCCTTTGATCTGGCCAAGCACCTTGTTTGCATATTGCGCCACAACCGTCGCATCGAGATCGACACCGCCAGGCCCGGTTGCCGTGGTGTCCAGCGTCCAGTCATCGCCCGCCTGTTCCAGTGTCCCTCTGACCTGTGCCGCACCGTTCAGACCTGGCGCAGCACGCGAGGTGTCGGGCAGGCGGATGTCAAAGCGCGCGGTGCTGTCGGTGTCGCGCAGCACGCCCTCGGCCGTGGCGATAAGGCCGCTGGCTGTCAGGTCCAGATTGCTCAGGGTGATTCCGTCGGCATCCCGCGCCGCTTCGACGTTAAGCACCGTCTTGCCGGTCAGAAGCCCGTCAAGCTGTGAAATGGCTGTTTTCAGGTCGGTTGTGTCGCCGGTCAGGTTGGCCGAGAAATACTGCGTCGTGGGGTCAAAGGCGCCGGACCCTGCCAGATTGACCCCGCCTCCAATGTCGCGCCCGGCGATGGCGCCGTAGGGGGCGATGTCATCGGCCCGGACCGTGCCAGTGCCGTTGATATTGCTGAGCGTGCCGTCGGCGTAGGTGGCAAGGACACGTGCCCGCACATCTGCCCCACCGGGGCCGCTTGCGTTGGTGTCGAGTGTCCAGAGCGTGCCGACCTGATCCAATTGCCCCTGCATATGGGCGGGGCCGCTGAGCTGTGGCAATACCAGAGCTGAGTCGTTCAGCGCCACGTCGAAACGCGCCGCGCTGTCGCCGGTTTTCAGTCGGCCCTCTGCCGTTATGGTGCCGCCGGTTGCTTGAACATCAAGGGTGCGCAGCAAGACACCGTTTTCGTCGCGCACCATGTCGATGGCAAGCGTTGCGTTGCCGGAAAGGATTCTGTCGGCTTCGGGCTGACCCGTGACCAGATCGCGGGTGGTGCCCTTTATCGTGGCATCAAAGGCGCCGTCCAGCGGTTTGGCGGAACCGGTCAGCGTCACAACCACCGCGCCGCCCAGATCGCGCCCGGCCAGACCGGAAAAGCGCGCGATATTGGCTGCAGTCAGTTCCGCATTGCCAATGATTTCCGGGGCGAAGGTGCCGCTGAGACCGGTCAGGCGCAAGGAGCCATTGAGACCGATGCCAGCGCCAGACAGAGTGATGGGTGCCAGATCCAGCGGAGCACCCTGATTCCAGTCAAATGCGATGGCACCGTTAATCGCCTCACCCAGAGCCTCGGCCAGGCTTGCATCGTTGGGGGCAAGACCGGTTGCGTCGATGTTGACGCGCCCTGCGGCATTGCCAACAGAGCTGCCTTCGCCCTTGCCAAGCCGTCCGAGCCCGTTCAGCCGAGCCTGAGCCAGCTTGATGTCGGGGCGTTCCAGCCCGTCCAGCACAAGGTCCGCGCTCCAGCTGTCGCTGTCGTTGGCGTCGAAATTGACATTCAGATCAAGGCTGTTGATGCGAGTTTCCACACCAGGCAAGGGCAGCAGTAGCGGCCCGCCGGCGGAGTTCGCAACGCGGCCTTTCAGCTGCACCTGTTCGGGCCATTTGTCGGGGCCAAGCGCAAGATTGCCGGTCAGCGTAAGCGCCTCGGTGCTCAGATCCAGCGTGTTCAGCCGCAGTCGTCCGTCAGCCAGGGTCTGTCCGGCGATGTCTAGATTAAGATCGGGGCCAAAAAAGGCCCGGTTTTCTGGCGGCAGCATGGGTCGGATATCGCCCGACAGTGTCGCTGTAAAGGCGCGCCCCTCTGGGCCATCTGCGGACAGGGCGGCAAGTGTCAGGCGACCGTTCAGGCGGTCCGCGCCATCAGTGGCCATTGACAGATCGGCGGCGAAATCGCTGAGTGGCCCTTCGCCCTGCAGGGTCAGGGCAATCGCCGGGTTGTCCGGTAGGTTCATAAGTGTCGAGACTATGCCGCCGGAGCCCTCGGTCAGGCTGAGGTCAAGGGAAATGTTCTGTGTTTCATTGGCGTAAGACGCGGCCAGCGCCAGCGCGCCGGTCTGCCCGTCCACACGATCGATCTGCAGATTCGCATCCAGAGCACCATCGACAAGGCTGGCCGAACCAACCACCGAAACTTCGGCTGCGACGCCCAGAATGGGGGCGCCCAGGACGGCGCGCTGAATGTCCAGTTTTTCGATTTTGACCGAAACAGGCAGTTCAGGCAGGCTGAAAGGCTGGGCCTCGGGGTTCGGCAGGTCATTGTTGGGCAAGGGTTTGCGTGGCAGCAGCACCTCTTCGGCAGAGAGTTCTGCAATCTCGATTCGGCCGCGCAGGATGGCAAGTCGGTTCCAGGACAGGCCCACATTGTTCAGCGTAATCCAGACACCGTCAGGATCGGCGATGGTCAACTGTTCGATGGTTGCCCGTGATGACAGCGCGCCCTCGAATCCCTGAATTCGGATCTGGCGGCCCTCAGCGGACAGGTTGTCTTCCAACAGGGCCTGAAGATAGCCGCGGTCATCCGTTTGCGTGTCCGAGGTTTGCGAGAGCACGGGCTGCGTTGCGAACAGCGCCATGAGGAAGAGAAGGCAGAACCGAATGCGAGTCAAAATGCCTGTCCTATGCCGATGTAGAATTGAACACCGTTGCCGGTGTCGCCGCTGACGGGTGCTGCCACATCAAAGCGGATAGGGCCGATACCAGTTTTGTATCGGATGCCAAGCCCGGCGCCGGAATGCCAGTTGCCCGCGCCGTCGTAAAAGCTGCTCTCGCCGATATAGCCGGCGTCGTAAAAGGCAACGGCGGCGAGATTGCCGCTCAGGTTGGTGCGATATTCGGTCGACAGCCCGACAAAGCTGCGCCCGCCGGTTTCGTCGCCGTTGCCAAGGTCGATGTTCAGCGACTGGTAGGGTTGCCCGCGCACTGTGCCGCCCCCGCCCGAGGTGAAGAGGTATTCCGGCAGGGTTTCCGTCAGATCAGAGCCGACGATTGACCCCAGCTGAAGTCGGGTCGCAATCACCTGGCTCTTGTCTTCGACTATCGGAAAATAATAGCGTGCATCGCCTTTCAAGCTGGCACCGGACTGGCTGCCGCTCAGGCCCAGATAGGGTGTGACGCTGACGTCCAGATAATAGCCGCTGCCGGGGTCCAGCTCCTTGTCGCGTTTGTCCATCGTGACCGAGATGGGAAAGGTCAGTAGGGTGAACGTCCGTTTTCCCAGGTCATCATCGGTTTCGGAATAGACAAAGCTCAGCCCGGCGGTGGCGGTCAGGCTTTCGGAATAGATGCGGCTTAACCCGAGGCCAAGTTCGATCCGGTCTGAAAGATAGGTCGTCTCGTCCAGGTGGGCGAGTTCGGAATAGACAAAGCCGTCTGTATCGGGACCCAGAACGGCGGGCACTTCAAGGCGCGCGCCCAGAGAATAGTCCATGCCACTTTCGGAGGAGCCGATGTTGGAGACATCCCCCTCGATCCGCAACCGTTCGGCCCCGCCCCAAAAGTTTCGGTGCAGCCAGAAGCTGGACAGCTTGACACCATCGAGACTGGAAAGCTCGGCGCCAAAGCCAAAGCGGCGCGGTTTGGCATCCACCGCAGTCACCTTGATGTCCATGGAGCCATCTGGCGCGACAGTCTCGCCTTCTTCCAAAGCTACCGAGGAAAAGGCACCGGTGCGGCGCAGGCGCTGTTCGGCCTGGCGCAGGGCCTCGGGTGAGAACTGTGAGCCTTCGGGAATGGACGCGACACGGCGGATCACTGAAGTGCGTACGGCGGTGTCTTGCGTGCTGTAGATACTGCCGAATTTGACGAGCGGGCCGGGGGTGATCCGCATGGCCACGTCCAGCTTGTTGCGGGCATGGTCAGCGATGACGCTCTGGCTTTCGAGGCTTGCTTTGGCATAACCAGCATCGCGCCAGGACACGATTGCGGTATCAAGCGCATCGCCGACACTGCCGCTGAGGGCGCGTTTTTCTGGTCTGAATTCCGATGGCAGCGCTGCGCCGGGCGGCAGTGGGGTGATCTCTGTCTTGCCAAAGCGGTAGCGTTTTCCCTGATCAATCACGATGGTCACATCGTTGATCTGGGTTGGCACCGACAAAAGCGGGATGTCCGACGCCTGCCGTCCGTCAAGCAGGATGTTGATGACCGGGCTGTAATAACCATTGGCGTAAAGGGCATCGAGCAGGCGACCATAGTCCGACAGCGCCGCAGCAAAAAGGTCCTGCGCAGTGTCGCGCCCTTCGGTGATGGATGTCTCCAGTGCGGAGGCTCTGCGCAGATTGGTGCGAAGTTCGTCGTCTTGGCTGGCAAGGCGGAAATGGACCTTGTCTTGGGCATCCGCTGGCGCGGGCAGAACACTAGCGCAGACCGCGACATACATCAGCCCGTGCGACAGGCTTTTCCTTCGGAACATTTTAGTGGGTCTCCCTGCTCACCCGTCTTTGAAGAAAGCTTAATGCTATCGGGGCGGGTCTGCTACTGGTAGCGGAACACATTTTTGCGGGTGCGTCCGAGAAAGCGCGTAGAAACGCCAAAAAAGCCAGTCGTTTCTAGCTGGACCATGGTCGCGGCGGGGAACTCGACAGGAACATTCCCGGCAAGACAGCGTTCTGTTGCAGCATTAAAAGTAAAGGATCGGTGGCCCAAATGACCCAGAAAAAGACGCGTCGCAAGACGCTCCACCAAAGGACCGAGACGGTCAAGGCCGAGGTGGATCCGTCGCACAAAGCGGAAGGCCGGGTCGAGGCCTTTGCCCATCTGGCCGTCCGCATCAACGCGGGAGAGTGCGTCGTCCCGCCCAGCATGATGAGTGGGCAGGACCGGCGGCTGCACGTGCGATCAACCCTGCGTGAGGACCATGCTTCGCGCATCGAGCAGCGCGCTTTTGGCGCTCAGCAGAAGTTTCTGAAGCTGTCGGACAACCTGTTCAAATTTTTCCGTGGAACTGCGCTGCTGTTCTACCGCGATATGGTGGGACAGGATGGTCATATGCCGACGGTGATGGCGTTGGGCGACGTGCACCCCGAGAATTTCGGCGTGATGCCGGACAAGAACGGCGCGCCGATCTTTGGTGTCAATGACTTTGACGAAACCATCTATGCGCCCTTCACCTGGGATATCAAACGCGGCGCTGTCGGTTTCTGGATTGCCGCGCGCGAAGTTGGCGGGATGAAGCGAAAGAAGCGCCGCAAGGTCGTGAAGTGTTTCGTGCAGGGCTATCTGGAAGCGATGCAGCAATATGCCGACCGCGCGACGGAAAAGAACGACAGTTATCGCCCCGACAATTCCCCGAAAGTGATCCAGCGGCTGTTCCAGCAGGCCTGGGAAGAGCGGCACGAATGGCTGTGGGAGGATTACCTTAAACCCTCGGGGCGGGGGTTTCGAGCGGATGATGAACTTCAGCCGCTGTCGAGTGAGGTTGCAAAATTTCAAAAGGCGATAAATGATCTGGCCAAAGGCAAAGGGTTCGAAACGCCCGATCGTGCCGGAGAGTTGCGGGTCAAGGATGTCTGCGTGCGCCATGGTCAGGGCACGGCATCGCTGGGCTTGCCGCGGTATTATGTGCTGATCGAGGGGCCATCCAAGGATGCCACCGACGATCTGATCATCGAGTTCAAGCGCGCGCGGCAGTCGGCGTTGCAGGGGCTTACCCCCCCGTCGGATTTCGACGCTGGCGACAAGGCCGACCGTATCGCACATGGCCAGAAAGTTCAGCTGGCGCATGGGGATATCTTTTATGGCGCGGTCGAGATTGATGGCGAAAGCTACATGAGTCGAGAGCGTGCGCCGTTTCGCGATGATATTGATCTTGAGGATCTGAGCTATAAGACTTGGAAGGAATACGCCCATGTCTGCGGCGCGGCCCTTGCGCAGGCACATGCGCTGTCCGACGATCTGGGCAAGGTAGATTATGATGTCGAGCCGTCGATTGTCGCCGCCGCCAGCCCGCGCAAGTTGTTCATTGGCGACATTGTGCGCTTTACCATCGAAGCGGCGGACCGGCTGAAACAGGACCACGCGATGTTTCAGCAAGATTATGCGCAGGGCGCATTCGACACTGTGGATATGGTGTATCGCTGAGATTCAGACTGGGTGTCGGGCAGGCGCTTATCGGCGCCTGCTGCATCGGTTCCGGCCCCAGCCTCAGGCAAGAGTGAACAGAGCGCCAAACCGGTCGCGCAGTTCTTTTTTCTGCACCTTGCCCATCGTGTTGCGCGGCAGTTCGTGCAGAATTACCAGTTTGCGCGGATGTTTGAACCGGGCCAGAGATTCCATGATCTGCGCCGTGATGGCGTCTAGGTCAGGTTCGCTGCCGGGAGACGGCACCAGAACGCCAACCACGGTTTCACCGAAATCCGGATGCGGCACGCCGATCACTGCGGATTCCAGAACGCCGGGTTGATCATCCAGCAGCATCTCTATCTCTTTGGGGTAGATGTTGTAACCGCCCGAAATGATCAGATCCTTGTTGCGCCCGACGATGCTGACATAGCCGTCAGCGTCGATCTGCCCCAGATCCCCTGTGATGAAGAAACCGTCGGCGCGCAGCTCTTCGGCGGTCTTTTCCGGCATCTGCCAGTAGCCCTTGAACACATTCGGCCCGCGCACTTCAATCTGGCCGATTTCACCTTGGGTCAGGGTCATGCCCGTAGCAGGATCGGTGATCCTGAGCTCGACCCCCGGCAGGGGAAAACCGACAGTGCCCGCGCGGCGTTCGCCCTCATAAGGGTTCGATGTGTTCATGTTGGTTTCGGTCATGCCATAGCGTTCAAGGATGCGGTGGCCGGTGCGGCCTTCAAACTGAACGTGGGTTTCAGACAGCAGCGGTGCAGAGCCAGAGATGAACAGGCGCATGTGCTGGGCGAGATCACGATCAAAGCGCGGATCACTCAGCAGGCGGGTGTAAAAGGTCGGTACACCCATCATCGCCGTCGCCCTTGGCAGCAGCGCGATCATCTGGTCGAGGTCGAATTTCGGCAGAAAGATCATCGACCCGCCCGCAATCAGCGAGATATTGGTCGCAACGAAAAGGCCGTGGGTGTGAAAGATCGGCAGCGCATGCAGCAGCACGTCATCTGCCGTGAAACGCCAGTAGTCGGCCAGCGTCTGCGCATTGCTCAGTAAGTTTGACTGGGTCAGCATTGCCCCCTTGGAACGGCCCGTGGTGCCTGAGGTGTAAAGGAATGCGGCAAGGTCTTCGGCGTCGCGCTCTACTGTCGCAAAGCTGTCAGGCTGGCCCGCAGCCCGGTCCATTAGCGAGCCAGTGCCGTCGGCATTCAGGGTTTCCATCTGCGCGCCGCAACCCTGTGCCACCGTGCCAAGGGCTGTGGCTTTGGACGCATCGCAAATCAGCAGTTTCGCGCCAGAGTTCTCTACAAAATAGCGGATTTCCTCGCCCATGTAACCTGTGTTCAGCGGCAAAAACACCACCCCGGCCCGCACGCAAGCGGCATAGACGGCCAGAGCCTCGGGTGATTTTTCGATTTGCGCGGCAAGGCGGTCACCGGGGACAAGGCCCAGATCCGTCAGCACACTGGCGATCCGGGCTGACAGCTTCAGAAAGTTCTCGTGCGTCAGGCTGCCGCCGTTGGGCAGGTGTAGAAAGACCGTGTCGCGCCCGGCATGACGGCCAAAGAGTGTGTCATAAAGTGGGTTGGCCATGGGTGTGTCCTTCATGCGTTCTGTAACGTCACTGCACTGGCAAGCGCGCGCACCTCGGACGAGGCGGCGATTGTGCCGACGGTGGCAAATTTTTCGTGGTTCTGCGTGATCTGGGCGAGGTCGTAAAGATAGTTCACCATCACGCCACCCGACTGGTCGATCCCGTTGGACGAGGTGTCGGCACTGGCATGCACCGCATGCACCTGCGCGCCATTGCCCAGATGAAAGCGGGCCACAGGGTCCACCGGGCCACCATCGGGGCGTTTGGCCAGCGTCAGGTAGTGCGCAGTGATCTGGCGCTGGGCCGTCGGGTCATCAGGCAGGGGGCGGCCCTGCTTTTCCAGCCAGCGTGTCAGGCCGGGGATCGGTGACAGAGTGACAAAGGTCTTCAGCCCCGGCAGTTCGCGGCTCAGATCCGCGACCACCTGTTTGATCAGGGAATTTCCGAAGGAGATGCCGGCAAGGCCAGACTGACAGTTTGAAATGGAATAGAACACCGCCGTGTCGGCATTGCGTGCCTCGAGTGGTGCGCGTCCGTCGGCCAGAAGGCCCTGTATGGAATCTGGGATGCCTTTGGTCAGCGCAACCTCAACAAAGATCAGCGGTTCATTTGGCATGGCCGGATGGAAAAACGCAAAACAGCGCCGGTCGGTGGGTTGCAGGCGTCGGCGCAGATCGTCCCAGCTGTGGATCGCATGGACCGCTTCGTAAACGATGATCTTTTCCAGAATCTCTGCCGGGCTTTCCCAGTTGATCGGGCGCAGCACCAGAAAACCGCGGTTGAACCACGACGCGAACAGGTGCCGCAGGTCCAGATCCAGCATGGCAAATTCCGGGTTCTCCCGCGCCATGTGCAGCAGATCTGCGCGCATGTCGACCAGCTGCCCAGTAGCCCCCGGCACCTGATTTAGACGGCGCGCCAGTTCCTGCCGGGGTGGTTCGACAAGATCCATGAGGGCTTTGTAACTACTTTTGTCCTGATGGGCTTCGTATGTGTCCAAAGCTGTGCGCATGGAAGTTGTATTTATGCCCTGCGAGTTGGTGAGGTAGGAGAAAAAGGCGCGTCTCTCCTCCCATTCCATCGCGGCATAGCGGTCGAGGATGAGCCTTGCCAGCACCATGCCGGAGACCTCTCCGGAATTGCTGATGAGGTCGGCGCACAGCTCCTCGATCGTGCGACCTTTGCGGTCGGGTTCGGACGCACCCCGGTATCGGCGGTCAAACACGGTAGACAGAAGATCGGCAAAAAGGCTCATAGTCCTTGTCCCATGACTTGGTCCGGGAGCCATGTGGCGATACCCGGAAAGAGGCAGAGCAGCACGATGGCCAGCACCATGCAGGCGACGTAGGGCAAAGAGCCCAGCAGAATGGTCTTGAGCGAGATATCCGGCGCAATGCCGTTGATGACGTAGAGGTTGAGCCCGACCGGGGGCGAGATCAAGCCGATTTCCATGTTGATGGTCAGGATCACTGCGAACCAGATCGGGTCAAACCCGGCGACGGTGATGATCGGCAGTAATATGGGCGCGGCCATGAGAATGACGGCCACGGGGGGCAGAAAGAACCCCGCCACCAGCAGGAAGACATTGATCATCGCCATCAGCACCCAGCGGTTAACATCTAACGTGCCGATCCATTCGGCAATGCTCTGTGTGATGAACAGGCTGGAGAGCATGTAGGAAAACACACCCGCTGCCGCGATGATGAACAGGATCATGACTGATTCACGCGTTGAGTCGCGCAGTATCACCCAGAGGTCGCGCGGATGCCACAATCGGTAGATCAGCACAGCGATGACGATGCAGAGCAGCGCGCCGACGGCGGCTGTTTCAGACGGTGTCGCGATGCCGCCGTACATCGCATAGAGGACACCCAGGATGATGGCGAGGAAGGGTAAAACTTTTGGCAGAATCTCGAACTTCTGCTTCCAAGTGTAGTTGGTCGAGCTGAGGACCCGCGCGTCGCCTGACCGCCAGGTCGCATATATTGACCAGGCCATGAACAGTGCGACCAGCATGATCCCGGGAAAAACTCCCGCAAGGAACAGCCGCCCGATCGAGGATTCAGTGGCGATGCCATAGACGATCATCGTGACCGAGGGTGGGATGAGAATTCCCAGCGTTCCACCCGCTGCGATGGACCCGGCTGCAACTCCGTCCGGGTACCCGCGCTTGCGCATCTCGGGGATGCCCATCTTGCCGATGGCGGCGCAGGTGGCGGGGGATGAGCCGGACATGGCGGCGAACAGGGCGCAGGCGCCGAGGTTGGAGATGACGAGGCCACCTGGCACGCGTGTCAACCAGCGTTCGAGCGCCTCATAAAGGTCAGCACCAGCGCGGGTCGAAGCGATGCTCGCCCCCATGATGATGAACATCGGGATCGACAGAAGGGCAAAGCTGTTGAGCTCAGCAAAGAACAGGTCAGGCAAGGAGGCCAGCGAGCGCACCCCGTCAAAGACCAGCAAAAAACCGGTGGCGACGATGAGCAGGCCCGAGGCGACGGAGATGCCGGAAAACAGCACGACGATTGTGATGATGCCGACAAGTAGGGCAAGCGTTAGCGGATCCATCAGCTATCCCCTTTCTGCGGCAGGACATCCGGCACCATTGAGGCGGCAAGCGGATTATCCCGCCCGATCACGGTCATGTAGAGGTCAGCCGAGAGCTGAAGGAAGAACAGCGCAAATCCGAGTGGCACCGTCATGTAGGGAATCCAGAGCGGGAAGGCCCAGACGCTTTCCGATTTCCAGTTGCGTGACCATGCAAGGTGGAACGTGTCAAAGCCGTAGTAGATCATCACACCCGCCATCAACAATGTCAGGGCCAGCACGAAAAGCGCCAGAATCCGGCGTGCTCCGGCTGGCATAAGGCCAGGGACAAGGTCGACGCCCACATGCCCGCGCAGGCGCTGTACGTAACACAAGCCCAGCAGCGTCGCGGCGATGACAAGGTAGATCACTGCCTCGGTCTGCCAGAAGGTCGAAGACTTCAGGATCAGCCGCACAAAGATCATCTGGCAGGTGATGAAGACGGAGGCGAGGATCATCAGGGCGGCAATCACACCGCAGAGTTCAGAGACACTGCGGATCATCCGCACAAGGATCGGGTCTGCGTCGGAAAGGGCGGGATCGGTCATGAGGAGTGGCTCCTGTCAGGAAAAGGAGCGCCCGCTCGAGCACTGCGGCTGGGGCGGGCGCATTCTGGATCACTCTACGGCAAGCGCCATGTCGAGCAGTTCCTGACCATTGGGCGTTTCACTTACGAAGATCGGAAAGGCCGTGGTCTTGGCCAGTTCAAGCCATTTGTCGAAATCTTCCGGCGTCATGTCCGCTATCTTGACCCCAGCATCGGCAAAGGTCTGACGCGCGACCTCATCGCCCTTCTTGCCTTCTTCTAGGTAGAAAGCTTCGGCCTTGTCAGCAGCATCTGTCAGGGCAGTCTGCTGTTCGGGCGTCAGGCTTTCAAAAGTCGTCTTGTTGATCAGCATCGGCTGGTACATGAACCACAGCGCGGTATCGCCCGCCGGGGTGTAGCATTCGAGCTGTTCGTAAAGACGGTAGCTTACAAAGCTTTCGGACGATGTGTTGGTCGCGTCGAGAACACCGGTCTGCAGCGCAGGGTAAATCTCTGATGAGGCCATAGAGGAAATCGAGGCACCGGCACCGGCCAGCATCTCTTCAAAGGACTTTCCCGCAGCGCGGATGCTGACGCCCTTCACATCTTCGGGTTTTGTGATGCAGCCCTTGTTGGAACCGAAACCGCCGGCAAGATAGCCATGCACAAGCACCATCACGTCATCATCAGCCATGATGTCTTCGAGCTTGGCCATGAACGGCGAATGTGACAGCCGGTCGCCGTGTTCGAGGTTTTTGACCAGTCCCGGCATCAGCGTGAGGTTGTAGGCGGGTTGCTGTCCGCCAGCATAGGACAGCGGCAGCACAGTCATGTCGAGCTGGCCGCGCGATAGCGGAGTATATTGTTCGCGCGCTTTGAAAAGCGACTGCGAACCGAACACCCTGATCGTGAGATCGACATTGGCGGCGGCGACATCCTCCGCCACCATCTCAGCGATCTTGTTGCGTACGTCATTGCCCGACCACTGATGCGACAGGCGCAGTTCTGTGGCCTGCGCAGTGCTGCCAAGTGCCGCGAGCGTCAGCGCGGCGACGGTTGCCTTCAGAAAATGTTTCATGTGTTCCTCCCAACACGTCCGACCCTCCCCGGTCAGACTTTGTGGGAGAAGCGTGGGGGAGGACGCACACAGAGTCAACAATCTTGTATACAAGAAATAGCATCTTGCCGACAAAGACCTGCCCAAGTACCCTCTCGCTCATGGAAAAAATTCGGCCGAATGAGATTGCAGATGCCTTGGAGGAGCTGGTTTTCACTGGTGAATTCAAGGATGGCGACCGGTTGGACGAGATCACGCTGGCCGCCCGGTTTGGCGTATCACGCACCCCGATTCGCGAGGCGTTGCAACGGCTTGTGGTGTCAGGACTGGCAGAGCAATTGCCCCGTCGCGGCGTGTTTATCCGCCAGCCGGGGCCGATGGATCTGATGGAGATGTTCGAGACAATGGCAGAGATCGAGGCCGCCTGCGGGCGGCTGGCGGCTCTGCGCATCTCTGATACCGCTTTGGGAACGCTGGAGCAGACCAATGCCCGCTGTCAGGCGGCTGTGACGGCTGGCGATGTGGATGGCTATTACCGCGGGAACCAGCAGTTCCACCAGGTGATTTATCACGAGACCGGCAACAGTTTTCTTGAACATGAGGCGCTGCGCCTGAACCGGCGGCTCAGCGCGTTTCGCCGGGTTCAGCTGCGCTGGCGCGGACGCATGGCGCAGTCCATGGCTGAACATGAAACGGTTGTGATGGCTTTGCGGGATGGCAATGCCGTGCTGGCAGCTGACACGCTGCGCTCGCATGTGGCCGTGCAGGGCGAAAGGTTTCATCAGTTGATCGCAAGTCTGCGGATGGCAGCGCAGTAAAGCCGCGCTGATACTTGTGCCCCTCGCGGCCGCATGGCCTAAAGGCGGCAAAGGAGAGTTTACATGCCCCTGATTGGCCACGGCCGCTATCCCTTTAGTGCGATCACACAGCGTCCCGATTTCGACTGGCCGGGTGGGGCGCGTCTTGCGGTTTATCTTGGCATGAACTTGGAGTGTTTCGATTTTGGCACTGGGCTGGGGGCGGAACTGGCACCGGGGGGGCCGCAACCGGATGTGCTGAATTACGCTTGGCGTGATTACGGCAACCGTGTGGGGGTTTGGCGCATGCTGGATCTGTTCGACAAGCTGGACCTGCCCTGCACGGCGCTGACCAACAGCGCGATGTATGATGCCGCGCCGGGTGTGGTCGAAGCGTTTCGCACGCGTGGCGATGAGATTTCTGGCCATGGCCGCACCAATTCGGAACGTCAGGGCATTCTGGACGAGGTGGCAGAAGCCGCACTAATCGAGGAGGCCACTGCGCGCATTACTTTGGAAGAGCGGTGCGCCCCCAAGGGATGGCTGGGGCCGTGGATTTCACAAAGTCGAGTGACGCCTGATCTGCTGGACGAGGCTGGGTATGAGTATCTGCTGGACTGGTGCCATGACGATCAGCCGGTCTGGATGCAGACCCGGGGTGGGCGCATCCTGTCGGTGCCCTATCCTCAAGAGCTGAATGACATTCCCCAGATCGTGGGACGCAAACGAGAGGGTGCCGATTTTGCCGATATGATCATCGACGCCTTTGACGTGATGTTAGCGGAGAGCGCGCAGCGCCCCCTTGTTATGGGAATTGCCCTGCACGCCTATCTGATGGGGCATCCGCACAGAATAAAACACCTGGATCGTGCACTGAGTACTCTGAAAGAGCGCGCGGATGGCCGGGTCTGGTTCACCACCGCCGGGGCGATCAGCGATCATTATAGATCGCTGATCCTGTGATTTTCAGCCGATAAACAGTTTTATGCCATAGGCGACGAGCCCCAGCGCCAGAACGCTGGCAATCCAGATGGCGGCGAACCACACCAGCCGCCTGCCAATCCGTTTCTGTGCCATCAATGATAGCCCTTCTCCGGATCGATCTTTCCGCGAAACACCCAATAGGCATAGGCAGTATAGCCCAGGATCAGCGGCACAAGAACAACAGCTCCTACGAGCGTGAACTTCAGGCTGCTTTCAGGCGCCGCAGCCTGCCAGATCGTCATGTCGGGCGGCACCATGTGGGGATAAAAGCTGATCCCGATGCCGATAAAGCTGATCCCGAAAAGCGCCAGAGACGCCATAAACGGCGCGATATCATGATGATCGCGCAACCCGGTGAACAGCTTGTAGGTGGTCAGCGCCAAAAGCACGGGCATGACCACACTGAAGGCGCTGCCGGGCAGGTTAAACCAGCGATGGAAATAAACCGGGTCCTGAAATGGCGTGAGGATGCTGACCAGGCCAATTGCTGCCAGAGTGGCTATTGCCAAGGGACTGGCAAAGCTGCGCATATGTGCCTGAACCGGCCCCTCAAGCTTCATGTTGAGCCATGTCGCGCCCAGCAGAGCGTAGCCGATCACAACGGCCAGACCGGTCAGGATCGAAAACGGCGTGAGCCAGTCCCACCAACCACCGGCATAGGCGCGGTCCGCCACTTCGATCCCCTGCACCAGCGCGCCCAGAGCAATGCCCTGCATAAAGGCGGCCATGGTCGAGCCGCCGAAGAACGCGAAGTCCCAGACCGGTTTCCACCGTTTTGTCCGCCAACGATATTCAAAGGCGACACCCCGGAAAACCAGCGCCAGCAGCATCAGGATGATCGGCATGTAAAGCGCCGGCATCACCACCGCATAGGCGAGCGGGAAGACGGCAAAAAGCCCGCCGCCCCCCAGCACCAGCCAAGTCTCGTTCCCATCCCAGATCGGCGCGACGGAGTTCATCATCACGTCGCGCTCCTGCTCGGACCGCCCAAAAGGGAACAGGATTCCGACACCCAGGTCGAACCCGTCCAGAATCACGTAGACCAGAACCGCAAATGCGATGATCCCGGCCCAGATGAATGCATAATCAATGACCATGTCGCTCTCCTATTCTGCCGGACGTGTCCGGTTGGGGGTCTGCTGGGCCGGGGTTACCCCAGCGGCACGGATCGGCGCATCGTTCAGGCCCAGACGTGCAGTCCCGGGCGTTTTGCCCATCATGCGCAGGATGTAATAGGTGCCTGCGCCGAAGACGAAGAAGTAGACCACGATGAAGGCGATCAGCGAAGCTGCCACAGCCGGTGCTGCTATGGGCGCCAGACTGTCAGAGGTGCGCAGAAGCCCGTATACCGTAAAGGGCTGGCGCCCGACCTCTGTCGTGATCCATCCGGCCAGAACGGCAACAAAACCCATAGGCCCCATGATCAGCGCGGCACGGTGCAGCCACTTGTCCTCGTAGAGCTGCCCCTTGAACCGCCGCAAAAGGCTCCATATGCCGATGCCAAGCATTGCAAAGCCAATGGCGATCATCACCCGAAAGCTCCAGAAAACGATTGCCACGGGTGGCTCGTCCTCGTCGGGGATGGTGTCCAGACCATCCAGCGGTGCGTTCAGGTCGTGTTTGAGGATCAGACTAGACAGTTTGGGGATCTGGATCGCGTAGTCGATCCGCTTTTCTTCGGGGTTCGGAATGCCGAACAGGATCAGTGGAGCGCCGTCTGGATGGCTTTGGTAATGGCCCTCCATCGCCATGATCTTGACCGGCTGGTGTTCGAGCGTGTTCAGCCCGTGCATGTCACCGGCAATGATCTGGATTGGCGTGACGATCACCGCCATCCACATCGCCATTGAGAACATGCGCCGGGTTTCGGCCTGCGCCTTGTCCTTGAGCAGATGCCAGCCGGCAACCCCGGCCACCACAAAGGCGGTGGTCAGGTAGGCCGCCAATACCATATGCGTCAGCCGGTAGGGGAAGGAGGGGTTGAAGATCACCGCCCACCAATCCTCTGGCACGAATTGACCAACGTCGTTCATTCCATATCCCGCAGGCGTCTGCATCCAAGAGTTCACCGACAGGATCCAGGTCGCAGACATCAGCGTGCCAAATGCGACCATGCCAGTGGCAAACATATGCAGCCCGTTGCCGACCTTTTCACGGCCAAAGAGCATGATGCCGAGGAAACCGGCCTCAAGGAAAAAGGCCGACAAGACTTCGTAGGCCATCAAGGGGCCAAGCACCGGGCCGGTCTTGTCTGCGTAAACGCTCCAGTTCGTGCCGAACTGGTAGGACATGACGATCCCGGACACGACCCCCATGCCAAAGGCCACTGCAAAGATCTTTTTCCAGTAGTCGAACAAGTGCAGATAGGTCACATCCCCGGTTCGCAGCCATTGGGCATTCAGGACTGCGAGGAAACTGGCCAGTCCGATCGAGAACGCCGGAAAGATGATGTGGAACGAAACGGTAAACGCAAATTGTACGCGCGCGAGTGTTTCCGCGGTGAAACCATCAAGCATGGCTTTCTCCTCTTTCTGGCAGGTGGCGATATCTGAGCCGCTCGAAAAGCTACCTATACCTTCGCAGCGGGTGAGCGAAGGACAAGTCGCGAAATGTGCGCAGTTGCCGCGGCGGGGAACCAATGGGCATGGGTTTCCAGCGCTGGGAGCCTTCGTAGGCAGTGCGCTCAGTGCTGCGGCAGGGCTGCGGCAAGAGCAGGAAGCTCAAGATGGACCTCTGTTCCCACATCAGGTGTCGACTCCACGCGGATAATACCACGGTGGCGTTTTACGATGCGCGCACAGGTAGCCAGCCCCAACCCTGAACCTGCAAATTCAGACTGATGGTTCAGACGCTTGAATGGTTCGAACATCTTTGGAAGATCGTATTCGGCGATGCCTATTCCATTATCTGAGATGACGATTCGAACCATGTTGCCGGTTTGCCCTGCGGCCGACACGCGGACGACAGGCGCGCGGTCCCGGCAGAATTTGACGCCGTTGGCGATGATATTCTGAAACAGTTGAGTCAGTTGCGCGCGATCACCATAGAGGTTAGGAAGCTGCCCCATCTCAATGCGGGCACCGGCCTCTGTGATTTCGATGGCCAGATTTTCAGTGACATCCGCAACGATATCTGCCGCATCCATTTGCTCGAAACTGGGCGGACGGTCCATGAAGGCATAAGACCTTAGGCTTTTCAGAAGTGCGGACATGCGCCGTGCCTGATTTTGCATTTTTTGGGCTATGTTTGAAACGCCTTCCATATCCCGGTCGACAATATGTTCCTGCATCACGTCCACCAACATATCGACGCCACGTATCGGCGCGGCAAGGTCGTGCACCAGTACATGTGCAAAGGCCTCAAGTTCTTGATGCTGTGCTCTGACCCGGGATCTGAGCCGCGCCAGCTTGAGCGCGTTTTCGGCGCTTCTGCGGATGGCGTTGGCATTCAGGTCGCGTTTCGGGATGTAGTCGGTAGCCCCCGCAGTGATCACACCGGCGGCGATCTTCTCATCACCTTGGCCTGTCACCACGACAATTGCCAGGTCGGGCCAGATTTCGAGCAGTTTGCGTACTGCCGAGTTGCCGTCTATATCTGGCATGTTGTAATCCAGAAAGGCAATTTCTGGATCGCGGTCACGAACCGCGTCAAGTGCCTGTGTCAGCGAGGGGAATTCGCTCAATCGACAAGGCAGGTTCGACCGTTCCAGATAGCGGGAGATGATCTTGCGATCTCCGGCATCGTCGTCGATGATCCAGCCAGTAAAGCTGTCCGGCATCAGATATGACCAGATTTCGCAATGATTTCAGGCACTTCAACCAGACGCCAAAAGCCGCCAAGCATTTCCATCAGCTTCAGGAAATCGCGCCCAGCGGTCTGTTTCAGGATATAGCCTGCCACCTGATTATCATAGGCCGTGTCAATGTCGCACCTATCGCTTGATGTGGTCAGCATGAACACGATCGAGCGCTTCAATTCGGGTGTTTCACGCAGTTTCGCCACCAGTTCATGCCCATCCATAAGTGGCATGTTCACGTCGACCAGCAGGATGTAGCGACGCGGAGGGACAGCCTCGGTTTCCTGACGCAAATATTCGAGAGCCCTTGCACCGTTGGTCAGGCGGATCATGGGGTTGTTGATCCGCGCAGCCGAAAAGGCGCGCTGTACGGCCTTCGCATCGCCATCATCATCTTCGACCAGAAGAATAGACACCGGTTTGTTTTTACGGTGAGTGTGCATGTTCATGCGGCCTCTTCTCGCGTTGACGCTTTCAGCCAGAATTTCGGAATTGTGAATTCGAATGTGGTGCCCCGTGCGCCGTCCGAGATAAGGTGAAGCGTGCCTCCGAAGACCTCGACGTTCTTCTTGACCATCGCCAGCCCCATCCCGCTGCCTTCAACTTCGTCCCGGGGGCGCAGCGTCTGGAATAGCCCAAATACCTTTTCGTGATATTTCGGCGGTATGCCCGGACCGTCGTCGCTGACCGTAAAGCAAAGCGCCTCGGATTTTACGCGAACTTCAAGTATCACGCGCCCCGTTGCACGATCATGGTGCTTGATCGCGTTGCCAAGAAGATTCTGCAGGATGGATCGCATCGGCACCACCGGCATTGCGATCTTGTCAAATTCCGGGCCGACTTCGATCATGATGCCTGACGTCACGGGCAAAAGATCGCGCACCTCTTCGAAAAGATCGCTGCCGCTGACCATTTGCACCTCGCTTCCCTTTCGGCCGATACGTGAATGTTCCAGAAGATCGTCAAGAAGCCGTTCCATTCTGTTGATTCGATTTCGGATAAGAGCGAGGTTCTCGCGGGAATCCGGATCAAGCTTGTGTTTTAGGTCCTCTTCGATCCAGAGCGATGCGTTATCGATCACCCGCAGCGGCGCTTTCAGGTCATGGGATGCGACATAGGCGAAACTGTCGAGTTCCGAGTTAGAGCGTTTCAGCGCGCCGATCAGAGTGTTCAGCTCCGCGAGGTGTTCCTCACGATCGGTCATGTCCCGCACGATGGCAGCCAGATGTGCTGCATCACCTATTCGAAAGTGGCTGAGTGCCACGTCTACTGGAAAGGTTGTCCCGTCCTGGCGATGAGCCAAAAATTCGTGACTTCCCGCTTGCCCCACAACGCCTGTATCTCCGCCTTTCTCGGCTATATTAGCATCTGGCCAGTCTGGCATGAGCTTGCTGATATGCCAGCCAGCAAAGTCGAGTGTGTGCAGTCCGAACATGCGGATGCCGGAGGGATTGATCGAATGCAGCCGACCTGTGTGATCCATGGTAAGCACACCGTCCGCTGTGCTGCTCAGGATCGCACGTGCTTGGTTCGCTTCTCCGATCAGGGCATTGTTCCTGTTCAGAAATGCCCTGGCCAAATCGCCAACTTCATCCCGTGAACTAAGCACCGCTTCGATCGGAGCGCGATTGTCAGTCGGATTGAGGATCTCTTCGCGGAGCCGCTGGAGAGGAGTCGTCAAAAGGCGCGCGAAAAGTGCCGCGACAAGGGTCGAAATCAGGATGAACATAATGGACCAGATCGTCGTATCGCGAACCACTTGCCTGACCGGTGCGAGAAATTTTTCCGTTGGCAAGCTTGCGACGACACCGAAGGAAAATGGCGAATGGGTGCTGCCTGTCGATACTGGGATCAGGATGGACGCAGTGCCTTGAGAGACGGACACACTGGAAGTGAGGCCCGAGAAATCCTTGATTTGCGACTGTGCCAAAGAGGTTTCGTCGAGATGAAAGGCAAATTCCGGCGCAGCCTGATTGGGGCCGAAGACAAGGGCGTCGCCATTTTGGTTGAGAGCGGTGATCTGAACCGACGGTGGGCTGTCAGGCATCGCGTTGCGCAGAAACGCCTCGTAATCGACATTGATGACGATCGCGCCGAAGAGTTCGCCATTATCATCTTTAAGCGGCTGGACCAGTCGCATTGTGGGTAGATTGGGCTTTGCCACCACACCGTTTTCACGGTTCAACGTGATCGGGGAAACATAGAAGGCCCCAGGAGCGAGGTCTGCCAGAATAAGTATGTAGGGTTCCTGACCTTTTGCTTGTAGGTCCGTTGCAGGAATGACATGGATGCCGCTGGCGTCACTGTCGACCCGCACGAGCTCACGGCCATTGTCCTGAAGTCCAATGAGCCGAAGCTGTGTATAGTGTGGCCGCGCCCTCAAGAAGGTGCCGAATGCTACCGCCAGTCCTGCCTTTAGGTCTTCTAATTTTCCGCCACTTGCGGGGATTATGCGATCCGAAGCGCGACTGGAGCGGATAATTCTCTGGAGAATAGAAGCTTCCTTTAGGACCAAGGCATCGCTGCGGATGGCCGAGAACTCATATTGGAACTTGTCAGCGAACAGTCGGCCCTCGGCCTGCAGCCGTTCGACCGCGGTCTGGGTAACGATATGGTTGGTCATGGAATAGCTGACGAAGGTGTTGATCAATGCGAGACTGAACGTGCATGTGATCACTATTAACAAGATTCTGCCACGCAGGGTGGGTGGCAAGAGAGTATCGGTTATTTGGCGCCTCATAGCTTGATGCCTGAGAGAAAATGAAATTTTCCTGCCTTAGAGTGGGCACTGGTCAGCCGTCCGTGCGGTACCGTTTCATAGCCATCCCGGGTTAAAAGCAGTTGCCTTTCAGGATGTCTCGGTTTTCGATCTGCCACGTCGACGCCGTGCCGTGTTAAATCTCTTTCAAGTGAATGCAGCAGCGGGTCGTATTTCGATTTTTTCTTGTGCGGATAGTCTGCACTGGCATCAAAAACCGCGCGGTCTATTTCCAAGGATAGCCGAATCTGATCGGATGCTTTCAGCAGCCAGTCCAATGCATTGTCCCCGATGGGTACGGTACGACCACATACGGGCGCGGCCAGAATGCCATTCGCAGTTTCCAGCGGTCCTTTCGCGGCCAGCATGAGTTTCGGCTCCTTGGGGTTTGCTTCGCGACATAGAGAGCTTGCAACTCTACAGGCTTCAAAATCGTTAAAACCTCAGCTGAAAATCGTGTTCTCTTCTGGCAGGCTGACAATCTTGATATAGGCGTCCAGCAGTTCGATCGCCGCCCGGATGGAACTATAGGCATCCTCTTTCACGATATAGCCGGCCACCAACTGCTGGTAGGCGGCTGCCAGGTCCTTTGGGGCATCTGAGGTTGTGAGCATGAAGACAACCGATCCTTTCAGGGCCGAATTTCCACGCAGCGCAGCAAGAAATTCATGGCCGTCCATGCGCGGCATGTTAACATCCAAAAGGATGATAAAGGGGCGACGGATCGGGTCGTGTTCTTTACAGGTAAGCAGCTCCAATGCCTCAAGACCGTCCCGCGCGATTCGCACCGGATTGGTGAGGCGCAACTTTTGAAACGCGCGTTCGATCGCCATGATTGAAACCTCGTCATCGTCCACAACCAAAAAAGTGACTTCTGTTTCGTTCGGCATATCTTTAGCCCCTTTCTCTGAACCCTTGATTCATGACGGATTTGCGTTGTGATGCATGCTGATTTTGGGACAGCCGCCCGGGTATACCGCTGTAAGGGTGATAATTGGGTCACATTTACTGGCAATTAACAGGTGCGGGATTATGAAGTGAAAACGCCGCCGGTTCATAAGTGGAGGAGAAAGCCTTTGAGGGGGAAATACGTTTTGGTGGCGCTATTTGACGCGTCAGACCTCTTTAAGCGCGAGAGTGTCTGCCCCTGTTTGAGGGCTCCTTCGCCTATCTTCAAACGTGATCGATAGGGCCTGTAACCGTGGCCCCTTGTTCGCCCGAAGCTGAATCCAGCCAGGAGTTCACAATGGATATGCACACTCAGGATCTTCATCCGAAAGGTCCCCAACATGCCCTTGAGAATGTTGAAACAGAACTCGACGAAATCATGTACAGAATCTCGCATGATCTGCGGGCATCGGTCCGCGCCTTGCAGGAACTGCCCTGTTGGATAGCCGAGGATCTGGAGGAGGCGGCTATCCGGCTGCCAGTTCAGAGTTCCCGACACCTGCAACTGTTGAATTCACACGCCACTCGTCTTGATTCGATGCTAAGTGGACTGCTGGAGTATTCCCGAGTTGGGCGAATGCAGTCGATTGAACTCCTGAACCCTGCGGAGGTATTCCAGGAGGTTCTGGACGATCTTTCGATCAGTTCACGAGTCGTGGTGCAGGATCTTTTTTCGGATCATCGCCTGCGCATGGGCGAGACGGATCTAAAGCGTCTCTTCGCGATTCTGGTAAGCAATGCGATAAAGTTTCATCCCAAGCGCACACCGCATATCATCGCGAAGGCGCAAGCCCTGGATGCGGCGACCTGGCAGTTGGAGGTCACGGATGATGGAGACGGTATTCCCAAGGAGATGCGTCACTTGATCTTCATGCCTATGTCGAAAGTGGTGTCGCGCGACAAGGAAGAAGGGGCTGGAATGGGGCTGGCAATCCTCAAGAAAATCCTGCGGACTTACGGTGGCGGGGTGATTGTTGATACTGCGGAATCGGGGCAGGGGACGACATTCACGCTGACCTTACCGGTTTTGGCGGTACAGTCAGAAGAAAGCATTTCTGTTTGAACCTTAGCCAAACAGCATAGATACTTGGGTTAGACCAAAGTTAGACGCAGCGAAGATCTGATTATGGTTTCACTAGAAATGTTTCAGAGGGCCTGCTGCAACGGGCAGTGGTGTAAATACAAGCAGTCGGCGGCCAAAGTTGTGTCCCGCTCGATGCTTTCATCTCCGTAAAGTGGCTTCGCCGCCAGTTTGCTTTAGAGAAGACGGCAGCTGCCGGAGTTTCGGCGCAGTTCGGGTGGCGGGTCGCGCGCATCTTTCGTTGAAGGGGCTTTGGACCCTTGCAAGTATCTAGCCTTCCCTGCAGAGGTGGGACAGGTTATCGGGAATACTCCTCATGTTCAAAGGGCGCTTGGCTGATTGCGTCGTCGGCAGCTTGCTGACGGCGATCACAATTCTGGTCATTTGCCGCGAATGGGGACTTGCCAGCTGGTCCGGCATTCTGACACCCTACCTTGTCGTGGGTGTCGTGATGTGTTTCGCGGCACAGGTACGCCTCTCGCGTCAGGCCTTTATCGCGGTCGCCGCGGCGCTGACGCTCGCGCTGGCTTTAACCCAAGGGGGCTGGCAGACGACAACCCTCAAGGCGCTGGAATCAGCAGGATTTATCGCCGCATTCTTTTCAGCCCTATCCACATTGCGAAATGTGGCGCAGACTTCTCCCGGCATTCAGAAGGCCGGTCGTTTCCTTTCTGCCCAGCCTCCGGGACGCCGTTACGCTGCGTTGACAGTGGGCGGACAGGGTTTTGCACTGTTGCTGAACTATGGCGCGATTCAGCTACTGGGCGCGCTTGCCATGGCCAATGCCAGCGCCGAACCCAATTCCGAAATCCGTGGTCATCGCATCCGCCGCATGCTGCTGGCGATCCAGCGGGGTTTCATCTCTACCTTGCCGTGGTCTCCGCTATCTTTTGCCGTGGCCATTTCGACCACCGTGGTGCCGGACACATCCTGGGCGCAAGCGGTTATCCCGGGGCTGGTGACCTCGGTGCTGATGGCGGGCATCGGTTGGGGGCTCGATACTCTGTTCAAGCCAAAACTTTCCGTGCCGCCCCCTGTGCGGGTTGAGCCGGAGGGAGGCTGGGCCACGATGAGGCCTCTGCTCATTCTGCTTGGTCTCTTGGTGAGCAGTGTGGCTACGCTGCATGTGCTGACCGATGTCCGCGTCATAGGGCTGGTCGCGGTGATTGTGCCGGTCATCGCCATCGCCTGGCTTTTCATTCAGAATATAGGGCAGGGTGGATTTGGACGTGTCTCTGGTCGGCTGCGCAACTACGTCTGTTCCGAGCTGCCGGGCTACCGATCGGAGCTGACGCTGCTGATGATGGCAGGTTATATCGGCACGGTCGGATCGGCCTTGCTGGTGCCTCTGATTGCGCGGGCCGGGTTGGATGTGGCAGCACTGCCGACCTGGCTTATCTTGGTCGGCTTTGTGTGGATCATCCCTTTGGCGGGGCAGGCGGGTATGAACCCGATCCTGGCGGTCACACTTCTTGCGCCGCTGATCCCAGATGCCGCGACCTTGGGAATAACCCCTGTTGCGCTGGTGGTTGCGTTGACCTCAGGATGGGTGCTGAGCGGTGTCACATCGCCGTTCACGGCGACGACGCTGCTGATCGGATCCTTTGCTGGCATCAGCGCGCAGCGGGTCGGTCTGGTCTGGAACGGCGCCTATGCGTTGATCTGCGCCGTTGTTCTGTCGATTTGGGTGGTGATCTATGCCTTTGTCTTTTGACGATATTGACCTTGTGATCTTTGACTGTGATGGGGTGCTGGTCGACAGCGAAATGCTCAGTGCTGAGGTGCTTATAGCGGAACTGGCAGAAATCGGTATCCGTATGGATCAACCCTATATTCGCAAGCATTTTCTGGGCCGCAGCTTTCCCACCGTTGCCCGCAGCATCAGCGATACGTTCAAGACGGATCTGCCCGGTGGGTTCGAGGAGCGTTATCGCGCCTCCCTTCTCAAGCGGTTCGAAACAGAGCTTCGCCCGACCAATGGTGTGGAATCCGTGCTGTCGCGCCTGATTTGCCCGGCCTGCGTCGCGACAAGTTCAAGCCCACCACGCGCGCGCAACTCCCTACAGGTGACGGGACTTGCATCGTTTTTTGGCCCGCATGTGTTCACCGCCTCGCAAGTCGCCAATGGAAAGCCCGCGCCGGATCTGTTCCTTTTTGCTGCCGATCAGATGCAGGTACCCCCGGACCGCGTTCTGGTGGTTGAGGACAGCCGCCCGGGCATGACGGCAGGTCTTGCAGCGGGCATGCATGTCCTGCGCTACACGGGCGGCGGGCATCTGGTCGGGCATGTGCCGGAGTACGGCGATCCCGTCACATGTTTTGACAGCTGGACAGATTTCCCGCAAAAGCTGCTCTCACCTGATTGAGAAGGAGAGGTCACCTTGACCCTGGGACGCTTCACGCCGGAAACCACCCGTCTGGACGATGCGGCGCGGGCAGGGTGGCTGTACTACGTCGCCGGCAACACGCAAGACGAGATTGCGCGCAAGCTAGGTGTGTCGCGCCAGTCGGCGCAGCGTCTGGTGTCTCTTGCCATGTCGGAAAAGCTGGTCAAGGTTCGCATCGACCATCCGATCGCCGCCTGCATGGATCTGTCGAGCGGACTGATTGAAAGGTTCGGCTTGCGGTTCTGCGAGGTGGTTCCGTCGGACCCGGATGCGCCGGACCTATTGACCGGCGTCGCCATTGCCGCCGCCACCGAGCTTGAGCACCGCTTGAAGCTGCCGGAGCCGCAGATCATCGCGCTGGGCACAGGTCGCGCGCTTAAGGCCTGTGTCGAGCAACTGCCGCGCATGTCCTGCCCGCAGCATCGCATCGTGTCGCTTTTGGGCAACATGATGGCAGATGGTTCTGCCACGCCCTACAATGCGACAATCCGTATGGCGGATCGGGTGGGCGCCCAGCACTATCCCTACCCTTTGCCCGTGCTAGCCCGAGACTGCGAGGAATTGCGTCTTTTGCAAGGTCAAGAGGCCGTGCGTCATACGCTGGAGCTGTGTGGTCGTGCCGATCTGACTCTTGTGGGAATCGGCCAGATGGGCCGGTCTGCGCCCCTTTATGTCGACGGCTTCATCTCTGATGCCGAGATGGATATACTTGAGGCGGCCGGAGCCACAGGCGAGATCACCAGCTGGATCTATGATGCGCAGGGGCTCAAGATCGACACGGATTTCAACAGCCGTGTTGCCAGCGCGCCGCTGCCTGAGGCGAGCGAGCGTGACGTGATCGCTGTCGCGGTCGGACAGGTGAAGGTGCCAGCGATCCGTGCAGCCCTTGCCGGCAATCTGATCAACGGTCTTGTCACCAACGAAACGACAGCGATCCTGCTCCTCGGTTAAAAATACACTAGATTCAGTGTAGATTCGGGTTTGCCCGAAATTATTGCGCTGTGCGTATGCAACTCTTGACAGACTCGCTTTGCTGAGCGAACATTTGCCCATGCGTTAAGCATTTGCCCAAAAGGGGCGATAGGGAGGAAATATGACAATTCGATTGAGCACCCTTTTGGGGGCAACAGCCTTGTGCGCCGTCGCTGGCTACGCGAGCGCGCAGGACACCACGATCACAATTGCAACCGTGAATAATGGCGACATGATCCGGATGCAGGGCCTGACTGATGATTTTACCGCCAAGAACCCCGACATTGCTGTTGAGTGGGTGACACTCGAAGAGAACGTCCTGCGCCAGCGTGTGACAACTGACGTTGCCACCAAGGGCGGTCAGTATGATGTGATGACAATCGGCACCTACGAAGTTCCTATCTGGGGCAAACAGGGCTGGCTGGTGTCGCTCAATGATCTTCCAGAAAGCTATGATGCCGACGACATTCTGCCCGCCATTCGCGGTGGTCTGACTGTCGATGGCGAAATGTATGCCGCACCGTTCTATGGCGAATCCTCGATGGTGATGTATCGCACCGATCTGATGGAAAAGGCCGGTCTTGAAATGCCCGAGGCACCGACCTGGGATTTCATCAAGGAAGCTGCGGCGGCGATGACCGACAAAGACAATGAGATCTACGGCATATGCCTGCGTGGCAAGGCCGGCTGGGGCGAGAACATGGCGTTTCTCACGGCCATGTCGAACTCTTACGGTGCACGCTGGTTTGACGAGAACTGGCAGCCGCAGTTCGACAGCGATGCCTGGAAAGCGACACTGACCGACTATCTCGAGCTGATGAACAATTACGGCCCTCCGGGTTCGTCTTCCAACGGCTTCAACGAGAATTTGTCACTTTTCCAGACTGGCAAATGCGGTATGTGGATCGACGCCACCGTCGCGGCATCCTTTGTGACAAATCCGACGGATTCGACCGTGGCTGACAAAGTCGGATTTGCGTTGGCTCCGGACAAGGGTCTGGGCAAGCGCGGCAACTGGCTCTGGGCATGGTCGCTCGGCATTCCTGCCGGCACCCAGAAAGAGGAGGCTGCGAAGAAGTTCATCGAATGGGCAACGTCCAAAGAATACCTCGCTCTGGTTGCCGAAAAGGAAGGTTGGCCGAATGTTCCCCCGGGCACTCGACAGTCGCTTTATGATAACCCAGAGTATCAGAAGGTACCGTTTGCAGCGATGACGCTCCAGTCGATCAACGCAGCCGATCCGACCAACCCGACCGTGGATCCTGTGCCCTATACCGGCGTTCAGTTCGTGGCGATCCCGGAGTTTCAAGGCATCGGTACAGCCGTGGGGCAGCAGTTTTCGGCTGCGCTTGCGGGGCAGATGTCAGCAGAGGACGCGCTTGCCGCGGCCCAGACGCTGACCAAGCGTGAAATGACTCGCGCGGGTTACATCAAGTAACCTGCCTGGACGGGGTCGGCTCCTTTCGACCCCGTCCGTCTGTTTTGCGGTTCCCTTTTCCTGCGCCGGACACCCTTAAGCGGCGTGTCCGATTTCAGCCGCATACATGTTCGCCTTCAGGAGAGCCCCGATGTCCACCCAGCATTCCCGATCTGCCGCCCGGCTGATGATCTCACCGTCAGTCATTCTGCTACTGGCGTGGATGATCATCCCGCTGTCACTGACGCTGTACTTTTCATTCCTGCGTTACAATCTGCTGATGCCCGGGGCAAACCCCTTTGTCGGGTTTGAAAACTATACCTATTTTCTTACGGATCCGGCGTTTTTCACCGCGCTGACCAACACGCTGTTGCTGGTCGGAGGCGTGCTTGTCATCACCATCATCGGCGGCGTTCTGCTGGCCTTGCTGCTGGATCAGCCGATGTGGGGGCAGGGGATCGTGCGGATACTGGTGATCGCCCCTTTCTTTGTCATGCCAACGGTCTCCGCGCTGGTCTGGAAGAACATGTTCATGAACCCGGTCAACGGGCTGTTCGCTTACATGGCAAAGGCCGTCGGCCTGCAGCCCTTTGATTTTCTCGCCGTGGCGCCGCTTGCATCGATCATCGTGATTGTAAGCTGGCAATGGCTTCCTTTTGCCACACTGATTTTGCTGACCGCGATGCAGTCGCTGGACTCCGAGCGCCTTGAAGCTGCAGAGATGGACGGCGCCGGACCATTCGCGCGGTTCTTCTATATGGTTGTGCCGCACCTCAGCCGGGCCATCACCGTTGTGATCCTGATCCAGACAATCTTTCTTTTGTCGATCTTTGCCGAAATCCTTGTGACGACCAACGGCGGTCCGGGCAATGCCTCGACCAACCTCACTTATCTCGTCTATGCGCAGTCACTGCTTCAGTTCGACGTAGGTGGTGGATCCGCAGGCGGTGTCGTCGCCATCATCCTTGCCAACATCGTCGCAATCTTCCTGATGCGGATGATCGGCAAGAATCTGGACGCATGATCATGAGCCAGACACACATCGCCTACGCCAAGAAGGAGACCTTCTGATGGCCCGCGCCGTATCAACCAACCGCAAGATCACCGTGACCGTGATCGCCTGGAGTATTGGATTCCTAATCTTCTTCCCGATCCTCTGGACCATCCTCACGAGTTTCAAAACCGAGGCAGAGGCGATCGCCTCGCCACCGTCTTTCCTGTTCTTCGAATGGACGACCGAGAATTACGGCATCGTCATGGAGCGGTCGAATTACTTTCTGCACTTCATGAACTCTGTGGTGATTTCGGTCGGATCAACCTTGATCGGCCTCCTGATCGCCGTGCCCGCCGCTTGGTCCATGGCATTTGTCCCCGGCAAGAACACAAAGAACGTTCTGATGTGGATGCTGTCGACCAAGATGCTGCCGCCGGTCGGCGTGTTGATCCCGATCTATCTGATCTTCAAGAATGTCGGACTGCTCGACACCCGCACTGGTCTGGTCATCGTTCTCACCCTGATCAATCTGCCGATTATCATCTGGATGCTTTACACCTATTTCAAGGAAATTCCGGTTGATATCCTCGAAGCAGCGCGGATGGACGGCGCAAATCTGCGCAATGAGATCATCTATATCCTCACCCCAATGGCCGTTCCGGGCATCGCTTCGACCATGTTGCTTAATATCATTCTCGCCTGGAACGAGGCTTTCTGGACGCTCAATCTGACCGCAGCCAATGCCGCTCCGCTGACCGCCTTCATCGCCAGCTATTCTTCTCCCGAAGGTCTGTTTTACGCCAAACTCAGCGCCGCCAGCACCATGGCCATCGCGCCGATCCTCATCATGGGCTGGTTCAGTCAGAAACAGCTCGTCCGTGGCCTCACCTTCGGCGCCGTGAAATAAGGAACCAAGATTATGGGACGTATCACTCTTGACAAGGTGGCCAAGCGCTTCGGCGAAGTTGAGGTCATTCCACCGCTGGATCTGACCATCGAGGACGGCGAATTTGTGGTCTTCGTCGGCCCTTCGGGCTGTGGCAAATCCACCCTTCTGCGCCTGATTGCGGGGCTTGAGGACGTATCGGGTGGGGAAATCCGTATTGACGGCCAGAATGCCACCGAAATGCCGCCCGCCAAGCGCGGCCTTGCCATGGTGTTTCAATCTTACGCGCTCTATCCGCATATGACGGTGCGCAAGAACATCGCCTTCCCGCTCAAGATGGCAGGCATGCCGGAGGAAGAGCAGAAGCGGCGCATCGACAATGCGGCCAAGATCCTCAACCTTACCGATTACATCGACCGTCGTCCGGGGCAGCTGTCGGGCGGTCAGCGTCAGCGTGTCGCCATTGGGCGCGCCATTGTGCGCGAACCGGCGGCCTTCCTCTTTGATGAACCGCTGTCAAACCTCGATGCCGCCCTGCGCGTCGGCATGCGGCTTGAGATCACTGAACTGCATTCGCGGCTCAAGACGACGATGATCTACGTGACGCATGATCAGGTGGAAGCCATGACCATGGCCGACAAGATCGTCGTGCTGCGCGCGGGCCATATCGAACAGGTCGGCTCACCTCTTGAGCTTTACCGCACCCCCCGCAACGTCTTTGTTGCCGGCTTCATCGGTTCCCCCAAGATGAACTTGATCGAAGGTGGTGAAGCGGGCAAACATGGCTGCAAGACCATCGGCATCCGCCCAGAACATATTTCTGTCTCACCCACAGAGGGCATGTGGAAGGGCCGTGTCGGGGTGTCGGAACACCTTGGGTCGGACACGTTCTTTTACGTGCACGAGACAGGCTTGCGTGAGGATATGACCGTTCGTGTAAGCGGTGAGGTCGAGATGAAGTCCGGCGATACCGTCTATTTGACGCCCGATATGGACAAGCTTCACCGCTTTGACGATGCGGGGTTGCGCCTGTCATGAAGCGTCTTGACGGGAAAACCGCCCTGATCACCGGCGCCGCCCGGGGCATCGGGCGCGCCTATGCCGAGGCCTATATCGCCGAAGGCGCACGCGTTGCCATTGCCGATATCAACCTTGAGGCCGCCCAGAACACCGCCGCCGCGATTGGCGCGGATGCATTTCATGTGGATGTCTCGGATCAAACCAGCATCGAGGCCTGTGTCGCCGAAGCCGAGTCAAAGCTTGGCCAGATCGACATCCTGATCAACAACGCTGCGATCTTCAGCGCAGCCCCTTTGGCCGAAATCGAGCGCGCCGATTATAATCGTGTCTTTGCCATCAACGTGGCAGGCACCTTGTTCATGATGCAGGCGGTGGCCAAGTCGATGATCAAGCGCGGACAGGGGGGCAAGATCATCAACATGGCCTCTCAGGCTGGACGGCGCGGCGAAGCTTTGGTCGGGGTCTACTGTGCCTCCAAGGCGGCGGTGATCAGCCTGACCCAGTCTGCGGGGCTGAACCTGATTGAACATGGCATCAACGTCAACGCCATCGCGCCCGGCGTGGTGGATGGCGAACACTGGGACGGCGTTGATGCCTTTTTTGCGAAATATGAAAACCTGAAACCCGGCGAGAAAAAGCAGCAGGTCGGAGCGGCAGTGCCGTTTGGCCGCATGGGCACGGCAGAGGACCTCACCGGCATGGCGATCTTTCTCGCTACGCCCGAGGCCGACTACATCGTCGCCCAATGCTTTAACGTCGATGGCGGAAACTGGATGAGCTGATGGCACTGCACCTTGATACTTCCGCGCTTGGACATCTGCCAAAGGGTGTTTCGGCCCCGGCCTATGACCGCAGCGCGCTGACCCCCGGCATCCTGCATGTGGGTGTGGGCAATTTTCACCGCGCGCATATGGCGGTCTATCTCGACCGGCTGTTTGCCACGGGCGCGAGCCACGACTGGGCGCTTGTCGGCGCCGGTGTGCGCCCCGGTGACGCCGCCATGCGTGACCGTCTGGCCGAGCAGGACTGGCTGACCACAGTGGTCGAGCTCGACCCTGAGGGACTGTCCGCCCGCGTGACCGGCGCGATGATCGACTTTGTTGAGGTGGACGCTGCCAAGACCATCGCGCGTATGGCGGAAACTGACATTCGCATCGTATCGCTGACGATCACCGAGGGTGGCTATTACGTGAATTCCCGCACCGGCGGTTTTGACGCGGCGCACCCGGATATGGTGGCCGATGCAGCGACTCCCGATGCACCCAAAAGCGTCTTTGGTATGATCATCAAGGCACTGCGCCTGCGGCGTTATGTGGGTCTGGATCCGTTCACCGTACTGTCCTGCGACAACCTTCCGGAAAACGGGCATGTTGCCAAGCAAACGGTGACAGGCCTTGCGCGGTTGTACGACCCTGAGTTTGCCGATTGGATCGATGCCAGCATCACCTTCCCGAACTCAATGGTCGACTGCATCACCCCCGCCACGTCTGACCGCGAACGTGCCATGGTTTCGGATAAATTCGGCATCGTCGACGCCGCCCCGGTGGTATGCGAGCCCTTCCGCCAGTGGGTGCTTGAGGATACCTTTCCGCAAGGCCGTCCAGCGCTGGAAACCGTTGGAGCAGAGTTCGTCGAGAATGTCGCGCCATACGAGCTGATGAAGCTGCGAATCCTCAACGGCGGTCACGCTGCAATCGCCTATCCTTCGGCGCTGCTGGGGCATCACTTTGTGCACGACGGCATGGCCGATCCGCGCATCCGCGCCTGGCTGATTGCTATCGAAACGCGGGAATTCATGCCGTCGCTGAAGCCGATCCCGGGGGTCAGCTACGCGGCGTATTTCGACAAGATTCTTGAGCGGTTCTCAAACCCCGAGGTCGGCGATACTGTGCAGCGGCTTTGCCTGGACGGGTCGAACCGTCAGCCAAAATTCGTGCTGCCGATGCTGTCTGAAGCTTTGGCCGAGGATACCGCCTTTCAGGGTCTCGCCCTCGAAGTGGCGCTCTGGTGTCGCTACTGCGCAGGCACAGATGACTCTGGCCAGCCGATGCTGGTCAATGACGACAATGCGGAAATGCTGACACGTTTGGCGCTGGCATCCAAAGAGACACCATCGGCCTTTCTCACCAATGAGGCGGTGTTTGGTGCCCTTTCAGAGTCGGACGCCTTTCAATCTGCCTTTGCTGCTTGGCTGGATCACCTTTGGTCGGACGGAGTTGAGGCGACGCTGAAGGTCTATGTGGCTCAGTCTGGCTGAACAGAGATTGGCAATACCCCCGTCAACAGGTCTGCCGGGGGTATCTACCGGGGCATATTCTTGACTGACTCCAATGCACCATAAAGCGCGCGGTAGGTCGACAGCCGCCCGGTATGTCTGCCCGCATCCCGGGGGTCGAAAACGGCCGTGATCTGTGGCGGCTGGAAGATATCGCTGACGGTTGCTGCCCCTGCTGCCACAGCCCCCAGTCGGGCCGCCCCTAGCGCCGGGCCGACGGCGGAATCCTCGCCCCGATGCAGCGCCACGTCCATCACATCCGCGATGGTCTGCAAAAGCAGATCGCTCTTGCTGCCCCCCCCGATGGCGAGCAGCGGTGTCGGCACCGGTGTCACAGACTGGATCGCGTCACGCGCATCAGCAAAGCTATAGGCGATGGCGTCGACGATGGCGCGCATCATTTCTCCGCGTCCGGTGTCGTTGTCCAGTCCGTAGAACGCACCGCGAATGCGGGCGTCACCATGGGGCGTGCGTTCTCCGGTTAGGTAGGGCAGGAACAGCGGCACCCGGTCCAGACGCGCGTCTTGGGCCTCTCTCAACAGCTCCCCCACGGGCACACTTGTCATCTCAGAAAACCAGCTCATCGGGCGCGCGCCGTTCAGCATTGCGGCCATCTGAAACCACAGCTCCGGCACGCAATGGGCATAGGAATGGATACCCTTGTCGGGTGCTGCGCGGAAAGTGTCTGTGGCGACGAACAATTGCCCCGAAGTACCGAGCGAGATGAATCCGGTCCCATCCGTGACGGCGCCCACGGCGATGGCCCCAGCTGCCGCATCACCGCCGCCTGCCGCGATGGGAATCCCAGCGGGCAGACACAGCAGAGCGGCAGTTGCAGCGTCGAGGTGCCCCGCGATTTCAGTGCCCTCGCGGACCTGCGGTAACCAGTCTGGATTGGTTGCCGTGGCGGCGCATAGTGCGGGTGACCAGCAGCGCGTGGCCTCCGCAAACCACCAAGTGCCCGCCGCATCGCAAGGGTCTGTCACGAGGTTGCCATGCAGTTGCAGGCCGATGTAATCCTTGGGAAGCAGGACATGCCGGATGCGCGCATAGCTTTCCGGCTCCTGCTCCTTGAGCCAAAGGATCTTGGGGGCCGTGAAGCCCGCCATTGGATTTACGCCCGCCAGCGCCGCGAGGTCGGGTGCGTCCCGCATCAAGGCTGCACATTGCGTATCGCTGCGCCCATCGTTCCAAAGGATCGCAGGACGGATCACCTGCATATGTTTGTCCAGAAGAACCGCACCGTGCATCTGTCCCGACAGCCCGATTCCGCGCAGATCTGTGCGCGCCTTTGGGAGTGTGGCCATCACGTCTGCAATGGCACATTGCACAGCCAGCCACCAATCCGCCGGGTTTTGTTCACTGTAGCCGCTCTGGGGATGCGATATGGCCAAGGGTATGGTGGCCGAGGTCAGCGGCAAAAGGTCCGAGCCGGTCAGGCTGACCTTCACCCCCGAAGTGCCGATGTCGATCCCCATGAACATGCCTGTCTCCTCCCCGTTTCGCGCGGTACTCTAGCCGTCACGGGCGCAGGTGCAATCGGCGAGCGGGTTAAATCGTTCCGCGTCTCATCGAGGAGCCGCGCGAGAGGACCGGCTCACTCATAGCCTGTCATCTCAAGATATCCCTTGCCGCTGTGGGTGCCGCTGAAGCGGATCGGTCCCTCCCAATAGGGGAACATCGTGCCCATCCAGCTTTGCGGGTTGAGCGGTTCTGTGTCGATCTTCAGGTCCCGTTCGGGCAGGGTGACGCGCCAGCGGACAGGCACCTTGCGCCCCTCGACCTCGACCGTTTCCAAAGGGTCCAGCGTCAGGGCGCCGTCGCCATAGGCGGTGGTCTGGCCCGTTGGGGTGATCCATGTGGCCGAGGTGAAATGTGCGCCTGTGCTGCTGCGCAGGCCAAAGCCCATCAGTTTGGAGCCGTCGTCGAAATGCAGCGACAGCCAGTCCCAGCCCTGCTGATCATTGGCCAGTGGCTGCGATGACCATTCCCGATCGAGCCAGGCCTGTCCGGTCACCGTGACATCACCCTCAGGCAGAGTCAGCGTTCCGGTGACATCGTAGAAGGGCTGGGAATAGTAATAACTCGCCTCACCCGTGGGGGATTTCACCGAATACCCCTGATCGCCCTGCAGGACGAGCGGGCCCTGGGCCTGCAGCGACAGGGCATAGGCGAAATCCACGCCCCGCGCGCTGAGGGTCAGCGCATCGAGCGGGTCGCCTTCGGCGGCTGTGCTGCGCATCTGCCAGTCGTCGATGAAAGCGTCGAACGGGGCGGTTGTAACGCCTGCCTGTCCGATGCCACCGCGTGCGAGCTTTTGCGCAAAGCGGTGGGTGCTGGCCGAGGTCACTGCCGCATGGCCCATCCAGATCTGTGGCGTCTGCCAGCCGCTGCCTGCCTCGGGCGAGAGGGCCGAGCGGAACAGCGTCCATTGCACGCCGTAGTCCTGCCCATCGTCGCCGCGCAGATTGGCGGTCAGATACCACCATTCGATGCGGAAATCCGGATGTGCGCCGTGGTCAGCGGGAAAGGTCAGTGCGCTGTCGGCAGAGGGCAGGGCAAAGCCGTCGGCATCGGTGCCAAGCCCGGCAAAACCCTGCGCGCCTGCGGCTGTGGCAAGGCAGATCCAGAGAAGGGCGAAGGCTCTAGCGATCATTGGCAAACACGCGCAGCAGTTGGCCGCCCGGCAGCGTCACCAGCCGCCAGACCGGCCATGCGCTGGCCAGCAGGGCCGCCACCAGCGCCCAGAGGCCAAGCCAGAGCCAGCCGCCGGGGAAAAGCTGCATTGGCAGGCGCCAGCCAAAGGCCTGCACATTGACCACTGCCAGCAGCACCCAGGCGAGGGCGAGGCCCACCGGCACGGCCAGGGCCCAGGTGAGCGTGGCGAGCAGCGCGGTGCGGGCCAGTTCGGCCAATGCGATCTGGCGCGGTGCGACCCCCAGTGCCCAGACCGGCGCGACCTGCGGCAGGCGCAGTGAGGACAGGGTGAGCAGGCTGGTAAGCATGGCGAATCCAGCCACGCCCAGCGTCAGCACGTTCAGCGCACCCGAGACGAGAAAAGTCTGATCAAAGATATCAAGCGACAGCGCCTTGATCTCAGCCTGATTGCGCAGGGCATCGTCGGGCAGGTCGAAGCACGCGGTCAGATCGGTGATGAGGGCAGGCACCTGTGCCGCATCGGCCCGCACGGCAAAGCGCAGCACGAGCTGGTCAGGATAGTGCGTGGCCAGCGCGTCGGTTCCGGCGATCAGCTGGGCTTGCGGGTTGCCATAGTCGGAATAGACGCCGACCACGGGCAACTGCCAGCCCTCGGACAGGGTGAGCGGATCCCCCAGAGACAGCTCATCGCGCCGGGCCATCTGTTCGTTGATCAGCACGCCGTCGCCCTGTGCCAGCCGGTCCCAGGCATCGGGTTGCGCCTGCAAGAGCGGCCAGTGGTCCCGATAGGTGGGGTCATCTGCCACGCCATAGACCTGCGCCGGAGCACCGCGCAGGGTGATGGCAACGGACCAGATCGGCAGAACGGCATCGGTCCGTGGTGTCAGGTAGGTGCGGATTGCCTCGGCTTCGGCCGGGGTGCGGGTGGTGATGTAAAGCTCGGACGCCAGCCGCTGATCGAGCCAGCCGACAAAGGTTGCGCGGAAGGATCCGACCATCGTGCCGACGCCGACATTTGCCGCAAGGGCCAGAAGCAGCGCCATGAGGGCGAGCGACAGGGCCGGCACCTGCTGGCGGGCATCAGCGACCAGCCATTCGCTGAGCGGGCCGCGCGTGAACCGCCCCGCCAGCCGCAGCAGCACCAGCAGCAGCACAGGCAGGGCCAGGGCGGCGCCGATCAGCAGCGCCGCGAGGCAGGCAAACCCGGCCATGAGCGAATCGCCCCAGAGCGCCAGCAGGCCCGAGAGGAGCAGGAGCGCGATGGCGGCGCCGGTCTGCATCCGGATCATCCGGCCCGAGGCCATGGCCCAGGCGCGCGGTTGTGCGGGAGCCAGAAGCGGCATGCGCGCCACGCGCCACAGGGCCTGTGCGCCTGCGGCTGCCGCGCCGAGCAGGGCAATGCCAAGGGCCGAGAGCGCCCAGAGCGGATCAAAGCTGAGCGTGCCAGTGACCTCTGCGCCATAGAGCCCGCGTAGGGTGCCTGCGACGCCGGGCAGGAGGGCGGCCGCAATGATGTAGCCCAGAAGGATCCCGGCCGCGCCGGAGACCAGCGCGATCACGCCAAGTTCGACGGCGAGCAGGGCCATGAGGCGGCGCAGGCTGATCCCGAGGGCGCGCAGGGTGCGAAAGGCGGCGCGGCGTTGTTCAAAGGCAAGGCCGATGGCGGATTGCACGATGAACAGTCCGACGGCAAAGGACAGGAGGCCAAAGGCGGTGAGGTTGAGGTGAAAGCTGTCCGTGAGCTGCGCCAGCGAGGATTGGTCCGTGGGGGTGACGCGTTTCAGGTCGGTGATCTGGTCGAGCGGCGTCAGGCCCATCGCTTGCTGACGCCGGATCAGCAGATGGCTGAGCCGGTCGGTGCGCAGCAGGCGCAGGGCGGTGCCTATATCCGTTATTGCAGTGCCGGGCGGGACATCTGCCGCGATGCGTCTGGGGGGCAGATCTGATCCTTGCAGGCGCGCGGCGGTTTCGGGTGCGACCAGCAGAAAGCCGTCACCCAGAAAGGTCGCAAGCGCCGCGCTATCCCCGGCCAGAGCGGTCAGCGCCGGTTGGGGCGGCGCGCTGAGCGGATCGACCCCGAGGAGGCGCAGGTCGTCACCGGAGAGGCGTCCCTCGACCACCGGGCTGATGTCCCATCCGGCGCGGCGCAGGGCGATATATTGCGAGAGGGTCACACCGCCCGGTGCCTCCAGCCGGTCCAGCTGATCCTGCCCGAGGACACCGGCTGCGCGATCATAGCTCTTGCGCGCCTCGGCGTTGATCGCCTGAACGCCCGACCACAGGGCCGTGGCCAGCGCGAGGCCGAGAACCAGTGTGGCAAGCTGCACCTTGTGGCGGCGCCAGTGCGACCAGAGTGCCTGAAACGCCACGGCGTTCACTGCACAAGACCGTCTTGGAGGTGCAGGGTGCGGTCGAGCCGCGCGGCGAGGCGGGGGGAGTGGGTGACCATGAGCAGGGCCGATCCGCTGCGGGCCGTGCCTTCAATCAGCAGGTCGAGCACGGTGTCGGCGGTGGCCTCATCCAGATTTCCGGTGGGTTCGTCAGCGAGGACAAGTTCGGGGCGGATGGCGAGCGAGCGGCCAATGGCGACGCGCTGCTGCTGCCCGCCCGAGAGCTGTTCGGGGTAGCGCGCGAGCAGTGGGGTGAGACCCAGACGGTCGGCCAGTTCGTGCTGCCAGTCGCGGTCCAGCACCCCGGCGAGCCGTGCCTGAAAGTCGAGGTTCTGCGCCACGGTCAGCGAGGGGATCAGGTTGAGCTGCTGAAAGATCACGCTGACGCGCGAGCGGCGCACCATGGCACGCCCCGCCTCATCCAGATCCTGCAGGGCCGTGCCTTTGAGGGTGATTGTGCCGCTGTCGGGGGCATCAAGGCAGCCGAGCAGATGGAGCAGTGTGCTTTTGCCCGAACCACTTTCGCCGGTCAGGGCGACGCTTTCGCCGCTCGTCACATCGACCGAGATGCCGCGCAGCACCTGAAGCGGCCCTTCGGAGGTGGAAAAGCTCTTGGTCAGGTCGCGCGCTGAGAGCACCTTGGGTCCTTTCGCCGGTTGCGCCTTACTACCTAGCAGGCTTTGGGGCGGCTTAAAGCCCGCAAACCCAGACAGTTTGCTTGCCCGCTGATGCGGGCGCGGCGTTCAGGTCGGAACTGTGCCAGGCAGATGGACTTTGTTTCGCCATGCCTTACCATCTCTGCATGATTGTTGTGACCCATGCGACCCTTCGCAATCCTAGCGTGCTTGAGACGCGCAGCCTGCCCAAGCGGTTTCTGGGGCGGGTGATGCTCTGGCCACGCCGCAGTGCAGGGGGGCGGATGATGCTACGGATGATCCTTGAAGTTCAGATCCTACGCTTTATTCTCTCACTCCTCCCATTTATCGCGGCGATGTTGATCTGGCCGCGCTATGCCTTGCCCTTGGCACAAGCTCCACTTGCGATGATCCTGGTCATCGGGGCTGTTGAGATGCGCCTGCTGCGATATCCGCCCGAGACACGCAAATCCTTGCTGCCGCAGGCAGAGGTCGAACGCATGGAAGATCTTTTGCGTTTTCGCGCGCTGCGTTGCCTAACTAAAATTGCGGCGCGCCACGGGCTGAAGCAGGGGGCGCTGATCCTGGTGATTGAGCAGGCCGAAATGGCGCGGGTGATGCCGTTGACGCTTGTTTCGGTTCAGTCCAACATGCCAGTCCCCCGCGTTCTGGCGCTTCAGGCGGCTGACCGCGCGCTGCTGCAGGCAGCCCTGTTCGATGCGGAGCTGACTGAGAAGGCGCTTTTGCTTGCCAGCTTTCAGTCCTCAAACTTTCTGCGCAGCTTCGCCTTTGAGACGCGTGGGGTGTCCGCCCATGCCCGCTTGGCCGCTGTTTTGGAAAAACGCGGGGAACGTGAGGTGCAGGCATGATCAACGCTGCCACGGTTTCCGCGTCCGAAGCGTTGGAAACCTTGCGCGCTGGTTGGCGTGCGCAGCTGGACGGGGGGCTGATCGCGTCATGGATGTTGCATGGCCGCCCCGGAGTGGGGAAGACGCAGATCATCCAGCAGCTTGCCGCCGAGAGGGACGCTCCGCTTTTCGATCTGCGCCTGACCACGATCGAGCCGCAGGATCTGCGCGGGCTACCCTATTACGACCACGAAACCCAGCGCACGATCTGGTATCGCCCCGAGGATCTTCCAGACGATCCGGTGCGCCCGGCGATCCTGTTTCTGGACGAACTCACTGCCGCGTCGCCCTATCTGCAGCCGACGGTCTATGGCCTGTTGCAGGAACGCCGCGTCGGGCGGCACCGCATTCCGGACAACGTGCTGATCGTTGCGGCCGGCAATATGGTCGAAGACGGCGCGGTTGCCTATGAGATGGGGACCGCTCTGTCCGATCGGCTGATTCATATGGTGTTGCAGGCCTCTGCCCGGGACTGGTTGCAGGGCTACGCGGTGGCACATGGGCTTCATCCGGCGGTGATCGCCTTCATCCGCACTCGCCCGGACCTGTTTGAGACAACCGAGGATGCCTTGCGTCGCGGCCACGCCATCGCCTGCACGCCACGGTCCTGGGAACGGGTCAGCCAGATCCTGAGGTCGATCCGGGACCGCAGCCAGCGCAACGTGATGATCGCCGGCACGGTGGGTCATGCAGCGGCGGCGGAATTTGCGCTGATCGCGGATGAAATCGCCGCCAGCGTGCATGTTGAGGAAATGCTTGCCACTCCGCGACACGCCCGCCGGGATCTTTATCCCCGGACGCTGCATGGGCTGACTGCACTGATCTATGCGTTGATTGCGCTGGCCGATGCCGACAGCCTGCCCGTGGTGATCGACGTGATGGCTGATATGGACAGCCTGGCGGTGGGCCGCAATGCTGGGGTCTTTGCCCGCCTGCCTGTACGCGAACTTGCGTCCTTCGGTTTCGAACTGCTGATTTCCAAGGCGCTTGATCAGGGCTGGGAGGGGAGCTTTGCCGGTTCCGACAGCTACGCGGCCTATGCTTCTGCCCGCTCTGATGCTGGGCTGACCTGATGGCGCATTCCACGCGCGCAACGCTCGCACTGGCGCATCTGGCCGAACGCGACCCGGCGCTGGGTGTTCTGGCGCTGTGGTGTCATCATCGCGATGATCCGGGAGTGATGCGCACAAGGGGCGATGTGATCCTCTATCCGCCAGAGTTCGATGGCCATCCCCTGCACGAACAGGTCGGTCTTGTGGGGCACCACGTGCTGCATGTTGCGCTGCGTCACTCCGCCCGGGCCGGGCAGATGGCGGAACGTCTGGGGCAAGAGTTTGACGTCGCGCTTTTTGGGCTGGTGGCAGACAGTTTGGTCAATGAAACCCTGCTGGTGGCCGGGCATGGCCTTCCAAGGCCAGCCGTCACCGTGACCGGCCTGCTGGCGGCGGCGGGCTGGCCTGCCGAATCGACACTATGCGCTCTGGCCGAGTGGGATACGGAGAGTCTTTATATGGCTTTGGCAGGGCCGGATACGGCGGAGCATAGGGCGCAGGAATATGCGCAGCAACAGGACTTCACCCCTGATCTTGAACCAATACCCGCCTCTGAGGACGAAGGCGATGGCCCTGCCGACTGGCAGGGCCATCTGAGCCGTGCGCTGGAAGCCGGGCTCAAGGCCGGGCGCGGCATCGGCGCCAAGGCTGGGGGCATAGCCGATCTTCAGCCGCCCCGCACCCGATGGGAACAGGAGCTGCGCCACTTGCTGGCTCGCGCCCTGCAGGAACAACCACGACTTTCTTACAAACGCCCCTCGGGGCGGTGGGCGGCAGCAGAAGCCGAAGCGCGCAGCCACGGCAACCCGGTTCCTGTATTCGAGCCGGGCCGACAGCGTACCCGATTGCGCCCGAGCATCGCCATCGGGCTGGACACTTCGGGCTCTGTCACACCGCTGATACTGAGGCTGTTCGCCTCAGAGGTTGCAGGCATTGTGCGCAGAACAGGAGCCGCTTGCACTGTTCTCGCCTTCGATGAAACGGTGCATTGGCAAGAGGATCTGCGAGCAGGCGAGTGCCAGGCTAGATTATCGTCGGCCCCGATGCGCAGGGGCGGAGGCACGGCGTATGCGGATCTGATGACGCGGATCAATCTGCTGAAGCCGTCAGTCGCAGTGATCCTCACCGACCTAGACGGCATATTCGGCACGCCGCCCGAGATGCCCGTGCTCTGGGCCGTCCCAAAGGCTCCAGCCTTTAGCCCGCCCTTTGGCAGGGTGCTAGTGCTCGCCTGACCTGTATTGCCTTGGCAGATTCACAATCGGAGCATGCGGACTGTCTTTGCAAATGCAGTCCGCATGCTCGCTTTCGTTGCGACTGGCGATGGCCCAAAGTCTGAAACCAAGGCCGGAGTACCTTAGCGCGTATAGTTCCAGCCCCGGCCAGCGGCAATCTGCAAGGTGCCCCAGTTGTTGGCCATATCACGCACTGATTGTGCCAGCGACAGCTGCGCGTTGCCGCGTGAGCGTTCGGAGTCTAGCAAATCGAGCAGAGTGGTCGTTCCGCCCTCGTAGGTCGCATTCGACAGTTCAACCACACGTTCGTAAGAATTCAGCGCCGCGCGGGTTGCCGACACCGTGGCCACGCTACGGCTGTAGGAAGTCTGTGCCGACTGCACTTCTTCCACAGCGTTTAGAACCGTGCCGCGCCATGTCAGCTCTGCCTGTTTTGCCTGGCTGATGGCCTGATCGCGGCTTCCGCGCAGCAACGGCTGGTTCAGAACCGGAATGCTGATCGCCGGGCCGAATTGCCAGCTCCGCGTGGCGGCGTTTGTCACCGTGCCGCTCAAGGACAGTGAGGGGTAGAGTTCTGCCTCGGCCACGCCGACGGCGGCGACCGCGGCGGCAAGGTCCCGCTCCGAGGAGCGTACATCCGGCCGGTTGCGCAGCAGATCTGCCGGAACGCCGGCGCTCGTGCGGGCACGTGCCCGAGGCTGGGGCGCGCCGCGCTGCAGGTCAGTGATCAGAGGCTGCGCCGGTTCGGCCAGCAACGTTGCGAGCGCATAGACCGAGGCGAAGAAATTCGCTTCAAGCGAGGGGACATTAGCGCGGGTTTCGTCATAGAGGGCTTGTGCGCGTGCCACATCCAGATCCGAAACGGTCCCGGCGCTGCGCTGACGTTGCACCAGATCGAGTGTCTCACCCCGGCTGCTGAGGTTCTGGCGGGTGATGGCCAGTGCCTCTTGATAATAGCGCGCATCGATGTAATTCGACACCAGACTGGAAAGGAAAGCCAGCCGCGCCACACCCACATCCAGCTTTGCGCCCTCAAGCTGCGCAATCGCGCGTTCGCGCGCACGCCGTTCCCCGCCGAACAGATCCATCATGATAGACGGGCTGAAACCCGCAGAGGTGCCTTGGTCATAACCCACACCCTCGGCACCAGTCCGGGTGAGATTGCCGGTCAGCGATCCGCTGACCTGTGATGGCAGGCCTGTGGTGCGCAGACTGGCCTGTGCCTGTTCGATTCGCTCGATAGCGGTACGGATGTCCAGGTTCTGTGCAAGGCCGCGGTCCACCAGCGCGTTCAGCGTCTGGTCCTGATAATCCGTCCACCAGAGTTGCTGGCTGACATCGCCCAAAGGTGCGGTGTCCCCTTCTGCAAAGGCTGTGGTCAGCGCGATGTCGGGGGTTTTGTAATCTGGCCCGACGGATGTGCAGGCCACGAGGCCAACGGTAGCAAATGTCATTGCGGGGGTGCGGAATTTCATGCGTGACGTCTTTCGTTCATGTGGCGGGCGGCAGGGAGGTCGCTGTCTGCCCAGAGGTTTTAGGCGACAATAGCTTCAGGTCCGTGAATGCCAATGCCCGGACCGGCCCGCACACCCTAAATTGAAGCGTCAGGATTGCACAGATCGTTTGCGCGCAAAAAAGCCTCCACCGCAAGACAAACGGCTCTATCGAGTTTCCGGAGCTTAAAGGCCCTGCGCCGCGCCATCTTTCCGCAGTATTTCCGAAATGCCCATTTAGCGGCCTGGGCACTTAACTTTTTAGCGCAGCTTTTGCGCGCTCTCAACACGGGAAAACCCGGCCATGCTGGCGTAACCGCCGACGATGGCCGATCGCGCCTCAAGGTTAAGGATGTGATCAATGTTGTCGAACCCTGCCGGGGCCAGCTTTTCCACGGCGTCGATGACCCGCTCGGGCCCGCCCAGCCGGTTGGTGTGCACCACCTCTGCCGTCTTGGGCAGGCGATCCTTTTCATAGGCCCAGAGGGCGGCACGCGGGTGTTCGGCGCTGGCCAGAGCATCGGCAATGCAGCGGGCATCCAGAACGGCCTGAGAGGCGCCGTTGGACCCCACGGGATACATCGGATGCGCCGCATCGCCCAGCAGCGTCACGCGGCCAAAGGTCCAGCGGGGCAGGGGATCGCGGTCTGCCATCGGGTATTCGAAGATGGATGGGGTGGCGCGCACCAGCCCTTCGATATCCATGCCGGGCACAGAGAAGCGTTTGGCGTGGGGCAGGACGGTGGCGAGGGGGACCTGCCGCGACCAGTTGTCGGGCATCGGGGAGGAGATCGCCGGATCCTTGATCCGCACATTGACCACCCAGTTGGTCAGTTGCCTGCCGTCTTTGGCCGGCGCGATGGGGTAGAGCACGAATTTGCCGCCCAGACCGCCGCCGATGGCCATGCTTTCGCCGTCCAGCCAGACCGGCCAGTCGACGGCCCCGCGCCACATGGCGACACCCTGCCAGCTGGGCGCGCCTTCGTCGGGGTAGAATATCTTGCGCCCGGCCGAGTGAATGCCATCGGCGCAGATCAGCACGTCACCGCGCGCGCTCAGACCAGCGCCGCCTTCGACCGAATCGGTGAAATGGGCTGTCACGCCGCCCTCGTCCTGCACAAAGCCTGCCAGCCTGCGCCCGGTCAGCACAGCGTCGGGGCCGAGCCTGTTGATCACCGCATCATAGATCGTCTTTTGCAGGCGTCCGCGATGGATTGAGAATTGCGGCACCTCGTGGCCCGCATGCATGCCGCGCAGTTCTGACCAGACCTCTTGCCCCTGTTTGGTGAGGTAGGAGAGCTTGCGCGTGCGCACGCCAACCTTGTCGAGCGCGGGCAAGAGGCCAAGGGCGGCCAGTTCGCGGATCGCATGGGGCAGGATGTTGATGCCGACACCGACCTCGCGCACCTCGCGCGCGGCCTCGAACAGCTGGACCGGGATGCCGCGCTGATGCAGCATCAGCGCTGTCACCAGCCCGCCGATGCCCGCGCCTGCGATGAGGACCTTCATTTATGCGTCCTCGGGCGGGGGGAGGAAATCGACCTCGTGCTGGGCGGACACGGCCACCACATCCGCCGGATTGGCTTTGGGGCCAAGGTTGTGCAGCGCCCAGAACAGGTCATAGATGCGGCGGGACGGGGACACCCAGAACAGGCATTTTATTGTCGACTCGGTCTTGTTGAAGATCCCGTGCGGGATGCCCATCGGCAGGCGGATCAGATCGCCCGGTTCGGCATAGGCCTCGACCCCGTTCAGGAGCAGATCGAACCGGCCTTCGAGAACATATATGAATTCATCCTGATGCGGATGGATGTGCGGCGGCACGAAGGTGCCCTTGGGCAGGGTCGCATGCCACGACATGGAGGAGTCCGACAGATGCTTGGGCACATAGGTCTGCCCGAGGATGTTCCAGCTGATATTGTCCATGCCGGTGCCGGTTTTAGACACCCCGGGGATCATCTTCATTCACTTGGTCCTTTGCGTATTTTCAGACATGCAGGAAACGGTCCTTGATATCGGGGGTGGCGAGGATCTGGGCGGTGCTGCCCTGCCAGACCACGCGGCCCTTTTCGATCACCACATGGCGGTCGGCGAATTTGGTCAGCGCATCGACATTCTTGTCGATCACCAGTATCGCCTCGCCCTCGGATTTCAGCCGGGTGAGGCAGGCCCAGATGTCGGCGCGGATCAGCGGGGCAAGGCCCTCTGTCGCCTCGTCCAGCACCACAAGGCGCGGGTTGGTCATCAATGCGCGGCCTATGGCCAGCATCTGCTGTTCGCCCCCCGACAGCTGGTTGCCCATGTTGCGTTTGCGTTCCTGCAGACGGGGAAAAAGGTCGTAGATCCGGTTGAGCGTCCATTTGCCTTTGGTCGCGGTGGCCTGCAGGTTTTCCTGCACGGTGAGCGTCGGAAAGATCTGCCGCCCCTCGGGGACAAGGCCCAGACCGGCGCCCGCCACCAGATGGGGTTCGGCCCCGGTCAGATCCTTGCCATCGATGCGGATCTGCCCGCCTGTCGGTTTGACCATGCCAAAGATCGACTTGATCGTCGTCGTCTTGCCCATGCCGTTGCGGCCCAGCAGGGTCACCACCTCGCCCCTGGCAACGGACAGGTCGATGCCGAACAGGATGCGGCTTTCGCCGTAGGCGGCTTCTAACCCGGTGACTTGCAGCATCAGACAGCCTCCTCATCACCCAGATAGGCGGCGCGCACCTTTGGGTCGTTGCGGATCATGTCGGGTGTGCCGGAGGCGATGATTTCGCCGTAGACCAGCACCGAAATCCGGTCGGCGAGGGCAAAGACCGCCTCCATATCATGTTCGATCAGCACGGTGGCATAGCGCCCCTTGAGCGCGCGCAGGCGCTGGACAAAGGCTTCGGCCTCTTCTCCGCCGGTACCGGCAAGCGGTTCGTCCAGCAGCAGGACCTTGGGGTTTGTGGCCAGCGCAATGGCCAGCTCAAGTCGGCGGTGTTCGCCGTGGGACAGCGCCGAGGCGCGCAGACTGGCGCGATCGTCAAGCCCGGCCTCGACCAGTGCGTTCATGGCGGCATCGTTCAGCGCGCGTTCCCCGGCGACCGGCGCAAAAAAGCGAAAGGACGAGCCAGAGCGCGCCTGTACCGCCAGAGCGACATTTTCGAGCACTGTGAAGCGCGGCAGGATCGAGGTGATCTGGAACGACCGCGCAAGGCCCAGCCGCACGCGGTCAGACATGCTGCGGTGAGTGACATCGCGCCCGGCAAGCGAGACTGACCCGCTGTCTGGTGCGATCTTGCCCGAGAGCTGCCCGATCAGAGTGGTCTTGCCCGCGCCGTTGGGGCCGATGATGGCGTGGAGTTCGCCGGGTTCGACATCAAGCGAGACGTTGCGGGTCACCTCCAAAGCGCCATAGCTTTTGCAGAGGTTGCGGACGGACAGCAGGCTCATTTCCGGCCCCCCTTGAACCGCTCCAGCGCGCCGGTGATGCCATGCGGCGAATAGAGCACCATGAGGATCAGGAAGACCCCGAAGAGCAGCCGCCAGTGTTCCGTCAGCACGGCGAGCCAATCCTCTAGCAGCAGGGCCACCACCGCGCCGCCGATGGCACCGGTGAGATTGCCGATCCCGCCAAGGACAACCATGACGATCAGCTCGCCCGAGCGGTGCCAGGACATGAAGGCAGGCGAGACGAATTCGGCCTGATTGGCGAGGATCACACCGGCAACAGAGGTCATGCAGCCCGAGATCACGAAGGCGGTCAGCTGGTAGCGGAAGGGGGCGAGGCCAATCGCCTCCATCCTCACCGGGTTTTCGCGGGTGCCGATCAGCACGCGGCCAAAGCGCGACCCGACGATGCGGGTGGCCCCGGCAAAGAGGATGATCAGCAGGGCGAGGGCGGTGTAGAACATCACGCGGTCATTTTCCAGGGCATCCGAGCCGAACAGGGTGGAGCGCGCCTGCAGCGGGGTGCCGTCATCGCCGCCGTAGGCCGAAAGCGAGACGAAGAAGAAATAGGCCATCTGACCAAAGGCGAGCGTGATCATGATGAAATAGACGCCGCTTGTGCGCAGGGAAATCGCCCCGGTCAGCAGCGCGAAAATGGCCGACAGGGCGACAGCCCCCAGAATGTGCAGGCCGAGGTCGGTGACGCCGTAGCTGTTCAGGATCGCCACCGCATAGGCGCCAAAGCCGAGGTATGCGGCATGTCCAAAGCTGACCATCGCGCCGTAGCCGAGGATCAGATCCAGCGCCATGGCGGCAATGGCATAGGCCAGGATGCGGGTGCCGATGAGCAAGAGGAACGGATCGTCAGTCGCCATGGCGATGAGCGGCAGGGTGGCGAAACCGGCAAAGATCAGAAGGGAGAGCCAGATGCGTGCGGAGATGTGTTGAATGCCCTTCATGACGCGCGCTGCCCGAACAGGCCCTGCGGGCGGGCGAACAGGATCGCGGCCATCAGGATATAGACCAGCATCGGGGCGAGCATCCGGCCTGTCTGACCGGCGGCTGCTGGTTCCATGATATAGTGCAGCAGAATGGGGCCGAAGGTCTTGCCCAGAGTGTCCACAATGGCGACCAGCAGGGCCCCCAGAAACGCCCCCCGGATCGACCCGATCCCGCCGATCACCACGACAACAAAGGTCAGGATCAGCACGCTTTCCCCCATGCCCGTGTCCACAGACAGGATCGGCGCGACGATGGCCCCGGCAAAGCAGGCGAGCACAGCACCAAGGGCAAAAACCAAGGAGAACAGCTTGCGGATGTTCACACCCAGCGCCGAGACCATGTCGCGGTTTGTGGCACCGGCGCGCAGCAGCATGCCGATGCGCGTGTGGTTGACCACGACATAGAGCCCCGCGGCGACCGCCAGCCCTGCGGCGATGATCGCCAGACGGTAGACCGGATATTGCAAGGGTCCGATCAGCGGGATCGACCCGCTGAGCAATGCGGGCAGAGGCACCGAGAGCGGCGTCGTGCCCCAGAGGATCTTGACCCCTTCGTTCACGATCATCACCAGCCCGAAGGTTGCCAGCACCTGATCCAGATGCGAGCGGGCATAGAGCGGGCGGATCACCAGCCGCTCGATCACCAGCCCGACCACAAGGGCCGCGGGCAGCATAAGCAGCAGCCCGAGCCAGAAGCTGCCGGTGAGGGCGGCGAATGTGGCGATCAGATACGCCCCGATCATGTAGAGCACGCCATGGGCCAGATTGATCACATCCATGATCCCGAACACCAGCGTCAGCCCGGCGGCAATGAGGAACAAAAGAACCCCCAGCTGCGCGCCGTTCAACAGCTGCAGGATGAACAGATTTGTCATGCGTCTCTCCGACCCTTGGCGGCTAGCTTATAGCGGGCACTGATCGGCGTAGTTGTCCTTGTAATCGTCAAAGATCTTTTCGACGATTGCGGTCTGGTATTTGCCGTCGGCACGCTTTTCCGCTTTGACCAGATAGAAGTCCTGGATCGGGAAGTTGTTGTTGCCGAACGAAAAATCACCGCGCGGGCTGGCGAAATCGGCCTTGTGCAGGGCGGCCTTGAGGGCTGCGCGATCCGTCAGGTCGCCGCCCACCGAACGCACGGCGGAATCGATCAGCTGTGCGGCATCATAAGCCTGCATCGCATAGGTGCCGGGCACCGCGTCATAGGCGGCAAGGTAGCCGTCGACAAAGGTCTTGTTCGCGGCATTGTCCATGTCCGGCGCCCAGTTTGCGCCGCCCATCAGGCCCACGGCCGCATCCTGCGTGGCGGGCAGGGTGGTTTCATCGACGGTAAAGGCCGACAAGAACGGGATCGAGGTGAGGCCCGCCTGGCTGTATTGTTTGACAAGGTTCACGCCCATGCCGCCGGGCATGAAGGTGAACAGCGCATCGGGCTGGAACGCCGCAATCTGCGCCAGTTCCGAGCTGAAATCGAGCTGCCCGAGCTCGGTGAACACCTCGCCCGCGACGCCGCCGGTGTAGGAATGCTTGAACCCATTCAGGCTGTCCTTGCCGGCCTGATAGTTCGGCGCCATCAGGAAAACGTTCTGATAGCCCTGCTTTTGCGCATAGGCGCCCATGACTTCGTGGTTCTGATCGTTCTGATACGAGGTGACAAAGAAATTCTCGTTGCATTCGGCACCCGCGTAACCAGATGTGCCGGCGTTGGTGGAGATCAGGATCGTGCCGGTTTCGGTCACCGGTTTGTGGATCGCACCGAGGATGTTGGAAAAGATCGGCCCGACCACGAAATCGACCTGATCCCGTGCAACCAATTCGCGTGCCTTGTCGGCGGCCAGATCGGGGCGCTGTTCGTCGTCGACGATGATGATCTCGGTCGGCATTCCGCCGATTTCCTTGATCTGGTTCACGGCCAGCATAAAGCCGTCACGCGCCTGTGTGCCCAGTGCGCCCGCAGGGCCCGACAGCGTGTAGATCAGCCCGATCTTGAGCACGCCGTCATTGGCCGAGGGCAGATCCTGTGCAGCTGCCGGCAGGGCGGCGAGGGCGGCAAAGGTCGATGCAAGCAGCTTTGTCTTGGTGGTCATTGTGTAACTCCCGTTGGTGTTGCGCCCTGCCGTCCGGTTTTTCCGGATCAGCATGATTTGGGTGCAGATATTATTTATGTCGATATTTAAGACTTGAAGCTTATCGTCGGTCAAGTGACTCGTTTCGCAATTTTACTTTTCCCGAAGGGCGTTGTGGTTTACGCCTCATTCTTCATCAGGACTGCGAAGCGCCGCGCGCGTCAAGGGGGAAGCTCGGTCCGCAAGCCCGTCAATCACGTTGAAATGGTGGCGGTCAGGTTCTGTAATTGCATAAGCGTCGCAGCCCAGACCATACCAGATATTGGCCAGCAAGGCGGTTTGGCGCAGGAATTCCTGCCGCTCGGCGCCGCCGACCCAGGTTGTCAGGCGCACATCCGGAAGCGGGCGATGGAGCGCCGGACTGCTCGTCGTTGCCGAGGTCATATCGAGTTGCAATTGCGCGTTGCGTTTGGTCGCAAGCATTGGGCGCAGATCATGCAGCCCGGAGATCGATACCACATGTTGCAACCGTTTTTGGGTTATCTCTGTCAGGGGGGTGCCTTCGCACATCATTGCAGTAACCAGATGGCCGCCGGCGGAATGGCCGGAAAGAACAACCGGTCCAGCGACCTCGCCAGCGGCATGATCAATCGCACTACCGATCATTTTGGTGATCTGGGCGATGCTGACTTGCGGGCAAAGATCATAGGACGGAATAGCCACGGCCCAACCGCTATCCACAGCGCCCTTTGCCAGATGCGACCAATAGGATTTGTCCAGCGCGACCCAGTAGCCACCGTGCACAAAGACGAATAGCCCCTTTGGAGTACCTTCGGGCAGGAAGAGATCGTACTTGGCCCGTTCGGAGGCACCGTAGGGGATATCCAACCGACAACGGCTGTTGTCGCGGAAATTTTGAGCAGGAGAAACCCAAACTCCGGGCCAGTCCGATCCGTTCGGAATGTTGCGCCCATTCTCATAGGCGTTGTCCCAGTCGGTGATCGCAAAGCCAGTCATCGGTTTTCCTTCCAGAAGTCGCGCCCTGCCGCGCTGTTGGTGTATATCCTAGTCAGACCAGATTATCCCGTCCATACGGCGGTGTTGCGCTATTGCTTCCGTGTTTGGTCGTATTGGAAGAGTGCAATCTGCGCTGCCAAGGCAAGATGAAGCTAGGCAGTTCGAAAAGTTACTTCAAGCTCAAAGTATTTTAGCTTGAATTGCATTCTGACCCCGCCTAGCGTTGGAATCGGAGAGGCGTAGCCTTGCCCCAGAACGTGAGAGGTTTTCATGCGTATTGCATTTCTTTGCGAAGGGTCTGCAGGACATCGTTTTGCAAAATCCCTCAAACTCTGCTCGCTCGCCTATGAACTGACCAATTTATAGCTCTTTGAGCGATGACCCAATGGACGATTTTGGCGCCCAAAGGGCAATGCAGATGGCGGGGCGCTTTGATGAGGCAACGCATGAGGAGAATAAAAGATGAGAACCGATGTTCAGCATTTCCGTTGCCGGATGAGCGAGGGCATTGCGCATGTCACGCTCGACCGGCCTGAGCGCAAGAACCCACTGACCTTTGAGAGCTACGCCGAGCTGCGCGACTGGTTCCGGGATCTGGCCTATGACGACACGGTCAAGGTGGTGATCTTTGGCTCGAACGGCGGCAATTTCAGCTCGGGTGGCGATGTGCATGACATCATCGGGCCGCTGACCCGGATGGATATGAAACAGCTGCTGGCCTTTACCCGGATGACCGGGGATCTGGTCAAGGCGATCCTGAACTGCGGCAAGCCGGTGATCGCGGCGGTGGATGGCATCTGCGTCGGCGCCGGGGCGATCATCGCCATGGCGTCGGACATGCGGCTGGCGACACCCGCGGCCAAAACTGCCTTTCTGTTCACGCGGGTCGGATTGGCCGGTTGTGACATGGGAGCCTGCGCGATCCTGCCGCGTCTGATCGGACAGGGTCGTGCGGCGGAGCTGCTTTATTCGGGCCGGTCGATGACGGCGGAGGAAGGGGAACGCTGGGGGTTCTACAACCGGCTGGTGCCTTCAGAGACGCTGGAAGCGGACGCGCTGAGCCTGGCGCAGCAGATCGCGGCGGGGCCGAATTTTGCGCATATGATGACCAAGACGATGCTGGCGCAGGAATGGTCCATGGGGTTGGATCAGGCGATCGAGGCCGAGGCGCAGGCGCAGGCGATCTGCATGCAGACGGTCGATTTCATCCGGGCCTATGAGGCGTTTGTTGCAAAGCAGCGCCCGGTTTTTGAGGGGGACTAGGCCTTGGCTGCGTTGGATTTGCGTATTTTTGAAGAGAAAAAGCGGGGGATGGCACATGGCGGATAAGTCGTATCTGGATTGGCCGTTTCTGGAGGCACGGCATCGGGACTGGGCACTGTCCCTGGATGGCTGGGCCGGGGCGGCGCTGGCCGGGGTGGATCATCGTGACACCGATGCGGCCTGCCGGGCGCTGGTGGCCGATCTGGGCGCGGGCGGTTGGTTGTTGCCGACGGCGGTGGATCCGGGCGATCCGCAGCCGCTGGATGTGCGCACCCTGTGCCTGAGCCGCGAGACCCTGTCGCGGCATGACGGGCTGGCGGATTTTGTCTTTGCCATGCAGGGGCTGGGGACCGGGGCGGTGTCGCTGTTCGGATCGGATGCGCAGCGGGCGGAGTGGTTGCCCCTGACGCGGACGGGCAAGGCTATAGCCGGGTTTGCCCTGACCGAGCCGCAGTCGGGGTCTGATGTGGCCAATTCGACGATGACCGCGACGCGGGACGGCAGCGATTATGTTCTGGAGGGCGAGAAGACCTGGATTTCCAACGGCGGAATTGCCGATGTCTACACGGTGTTCGCCCGTACCGGAGAGGCGTCGGGGGCCAAGGGGCTGTCTGCCTTTGTGGTGCCTGCGGATAAGCCGGGGCTGGTGGTGGCAGAGCGGCTTGAGACGATTGCGCCGCATCCGCTGGCACGCTTGCGGTTTGAGGGCTGCCGGGTTCCGGCCAGCGCGATGATCGGCGCGCCCGGGCAGGGATTCCGGATTGCCATGTCGGTGCTGGATGTGTTCCGCACGACAGTTGCGGCAGCGGCATTGGGCTTTGCGCGGCGGGCTTTGGACGAAACACTGCAACGGGTGCAGGCACGGCAGGTGCAGGCGGCGCCGCTTGCGGATCTGCAGATGGTGCAGGCGCATCTGGCCGAGATGGCGCTGCGCGTGGATGCCAGCGCCTTGCTGGTCTATCGCGCCGCCTGGACCAAGGATATGGGCGCGCCGCGCGTGACGCGGGAGGCGGCGATGGCCAAGCTGTTCGCCACCGATGAGGCGCAGAAGGTGATTGATGCGGCGGTGCAGTTGCACGGCGGCGATGGGGTGAGATCCGGTGCCGTGGTTGAGAGATTGTATCGTGAGATCAGGGCTTTGCGTATTTATGAAGGGGCTTCGGATGTGCAGAAAGTGATCATCGCGCGGGCTGTGCTGGCGGAGGCTGCGATATGAGTGATCATGGTGCCGAGACCGATTTTTCCGACAAGATGTCCTATGGCGACTATCTGGGGCTGGACCGGCTGCTGACGTCGCAGCACCCGCTGTCGGATGCGCATGATGAGATGTTGTTCATCATCCAGCACCAGACCTCCGAGCTGTGGATGAAGCTGATGCTGTCCGAGTTGGACGCCGCGCGGCGCGCGATTGCTGCTGACCGGTTGCCCGAGGCGTTCAAGATGCTGGCCCGTGTGGGGCGGATCATGGAGCAGCTGAATTCGGCCTGGGATGTGCTGCGCACCATGACACCGAGCGATTATACCACGTTTCGCGATCAGCTGGGGCGGTCCTCGGGGTTCCAGTCGCTGCAGTACCGGTTGATCGAGTTCGCGCTTGGCAATCGGAATCTGGCGATGCTGAAACCCCATGCCCATGACGCCGAGGCGACCGCCCAGCTGCAGGCGGAGCTGGGGCGGCTGAGCCTGTATCAGGAGGTTCTGGCCTATGCCGCGCGGCATGGCTGGGACCTGCCGCACGATCTGACCGGGGCGCCGTCGCAGGCGCCGCATATGGATCATCCGGCGGTGACCGCGCTTTGGGCGCAGGTCTATCGTGACACGGCGGCGCATTGGACGCTGTACGACCTGGCGGAAAAGCTGGTCGATCTTGAAGATTACTTTCGCCGCTGGCGGTTCAACCACGTCACCACGGTTGAACGTGTCATCGGCTTCAAGCGCGGCACCGGCGGAACCGGCGGTGTGGATTACCTCAAAATGATGCTGGCGGTCGAGCTGTTCCCCGAGCTTTGGCACGTCCGCACGGATCTGTAAGTTTCCAAAAATAAAAACCGACACCCAACAAGGAGCACCAAACATGACTGACCTCGTCAAAGGCATCACGGAAAACGGCACCGGATATGACGGTGTGAGCTGGAACATTCTGGGGCAGATCTATTACCCCAAGGCGGTGGGTGAGACGAGTTTTGCCTTTGAGGCGAATTCGGCGCCCGGGCAGTTTGTGCCGGTCCACATCCACACCACGCAAGACGAATTCATTCTGGTTCAGGAGGGTGAGCTGGACCTGAAGCTTGACGGGGTCTGGAGCAAGGCACGCGCCGGGGATCTGGTGCGCATGCCCAAGGGCATCCCGCATGGCTATTTCAACAAAACGGACAAACCGGCGCGGGCGCTGTTCTGGGTATCCCCGGCGGGCAACCTGCAGGATCTGTTCATCGCGCTGGACGAGCTGACGGATGTGACGCGGGTTGTCGAGCTGTCGGCACAGCACGAGGTCGAATTTCTGCCCGAAGAGGCGAACGCATGATGCCTCTCGGCGCGTCTGCTCATACTGACACATTCACGCGGGACAATTTGCCGCCGTCGGTGATGTGGCCCGAGTTTCGTCTGGACCGGTTCGATTACCCAGAGCAGCTGAACGCGGGGGTCGAGCTGACGGATGCCATGGTCGCCAAGGGGTTTGGTGACCGCACGGCGTTGATCGGAAACGGGCGGCGGCGCACCTACAAGGAACTGGCGGACTGGACCAACCGTCTGGCCCATGTGCTGGTCGAGGATTTTGGCGTGAAACCCGGCAATCGGGTGCTGATCCGGTCGGCCAACAATCCGGCGATGGTGGCCTGCTGGCTCGCGGCGACCAAGGTGGGGGCGGTGGTGGTCAACACCATGCCCATGCTGCGCGCCGGAGAGCTGAGCGCCATCGTGGACAAGGCCGAGATCAGCCATGCGCTGTGCGACACACGGCTGATGGATGAACTGGCGACCTGCGCCAAGAACAGCCGGTTCCTGACGACTGTGGTGGGCTTTGACGGCACATCAAACCACGATGCGGAACTGGATCGGCTGGCATTGGAAAAATCCGTGCTGTTCGATGCGGTGCCGACGGGGCGGGACGATGTGGCGTTGCTTGGGTTCACCTCTGGCACGACGGGCAGCCCCAAGGCGACGATGCATTTCCACCGCGACCTGCTGATGATCGCCGATGGCTATGCGGCCGAGGTGCTGGGTGTCACGTCCGAGGATGTGTTTGTCGGCTCGCCGCCTCTGGCGTTCACCTTTGGCCTTGGCGGTCTTGCGGTGTTTCCGTTGCGGTTTGGGGCGGCGGCGACCTTGCTGGAAAATGCGTCTCCGCCGAACATGATCGAGATCATCCAGAAATATAAGGCGACGATCTGTTTCACCGCGCCGACCGCCTATCGGGTGATGTTGCAGGCGATGGAAGAGGGGGCGGATCTGTCCTCGCTCCGCGCGGCTGTGTCTGCGGGGGAGACTTTGCCCGCGCCGATTTACGAGGCCTGGATGAAGCAGACCGGCAAGCCGATGCTCGACGGGATCGGCGCGACCGAGATGCTGCATATCTTTGTCAGCAACCGGTTCGACGATCACAAACCGGCCTGTACGGGCAAGCCTGTGGGCGGCTATGAGGCCAAGGTGATCGGTGAGGACGGCCAAGAGCTGCCGCGCGGCACTGTCGGACGGCTGGCGGTGCGGGGGCCGACGGGGTGCCGTTACCTCGCCGATGACCGGCAGGCGGGGTATGTGCTGGATGGCTGGAACATCACCGGCGATGCGTTCTCGATGGACGAAGACGGCTATCTGCACTTTGCCGCGCGCAATGACGACATGATCGTGTCGTCCGGCTATAATATCGCCGGACCCGAGGTCGAGGCGGCGCTGCTGGCCCATGCGGCGGTGTCGGAATGCGCGGTGATCGGCGTGCCGGATGAGGCACGTGGCATGATTGTCGAGGCGCATGTGGTTCTGGCTGAAGGGCATGTGGCGGATGCGGCGATGGTCAAAACCTTGCAGGACCATGTGAAGGCGGTGATCGCGCCGTTCAAATATCCCCGCTCGGTCCGGTTCTGCGCCGCCTTGCCCAAGACGCAGACCGGCAAGATCCAGCGCTTTGCCCTGAAGCCGAAGCACGATGGCTAGAGCGTGTTTCTGAGCTAAAGGGCGGTGCAGCGAACTTGCGTCAGACGCCGAAGGCGAGCTGTGGCCCATCGCACTTTAAGCTTTGTCGCATAGCCACAGGCACTATAATGGAGCCGGGTTAAGTCCCGCGCGCAACTCACGCTTGTAATCCCAGACCTCTTGCCGGGGGCGCCATTTGTAGGAGGTATCCTGCAGCGGTGCACCCCAGTAAAGCGCGCCGCCATAGCGCCAGGGATCTAGGATCAGCCCGTCATACATATTGTTCCCTTGGGCGCTGATCACGATCGAGCTGTGTTCGATCCGAAATGTCGTATCGGCATTGGCGATAGAGTGATGCAATTCCAGTGTCTGGAAATCCTCCTGGTTCAGGCGTGCTGCCATGTCACGCGCCCAGTGCCAGCATAGACCGCGCGGCCGCAGGCCCGAATTGACTTTCATGTTGTGAATGATCGGGGGATCGGTGACGCCGTATTCCATGGCCAGACGTCGCGGGTATTCAACCGCAATTCGGGCTGCGCGGCGGGCTTCGGACGGGTCTACCTTTGGTCCGAGTGTCGCGATGGCCTGCGACAGCTCCGCGATCTTGGCCTCGTCAGGCATGTCCCTCATACCTGCCCCGACAGTGCAGCCGACGAGCAAGAGGCTGACAAGCAATGGGAGGAGGCATGCAATTTTTTTAAATGTCATCTGGCCTTGGGAACCTGTTGTTGTTTGTCGTGGTACAAATCTATTGAAACCGGAGCATGATTAAAAGCATGTCGCCTGTCGCAGGCGATCAAGTTGAAATCATGTTTCCGGCCATCCGGTCCAGAATTGTACATGTGTCTTGCACAATCGTTTCCGGGTTAACCTCTGGATAGTTTATGGCATGGTCATCTGGGGCCATCAGGCTTCGGTCACGTTACGGTCTGAATGCAGTTGTCGGCAGGTTGAGTTTCCAGAGAAAATCAAAATCACTTACAGAGGCGTGGCTCCTGCCGAGAAGAGATTGGGGCGTTCCACGCGAGCCCATACACTGCACACAGCAATGCGCCATTGTCAGAATAGGTGACGTCCCGTGCAGGAGAATTTTAGCTTCACCGTTACGTGGTTGCAGACACCATTTTGAAATGGCAGTCGCATATATTTTAAGTCTCAGAAAGGGTGTTGTGGTGGCGTGGGGGAGACTTGAACTCCCGACCTATCGATTATGAGTCGATCGCTCTAACCAACTGAGCTACCGCGCCGTACCGTGGGGCTGGGTACGAAAGCTGGCGGGTGTCGTCAAGCGAAAATTCCAGAGCTGTGAATGGATTCCTCGGTTTTCCCCTCATGAATCGCTTTCAATAGCTGTGCTGCCGTCCGAGGTCGAGATCAGAGCGTTGGTTCCACCATCCATCGCGGTGTAAGAGGCGACGGCCAGTCCGATGAGTGCCGCGCTCAGAACGATCCAGTCGACGGTGACCGCGCCAGTTTCATTATTGCGGACCGTCTTTAAGAAATTGAACATTGGTATTTCTCCGTGGGGTTTCATGCTCTTCTCCAACCGGCCCGGAATGGTGCGCTGGAGGTTCTTCCATAGCTTAGGGGCGTCTTGGCATGGGGTAGATGATGCAATCGGAGTTGGGCAATATGGTGACCTGAATGAAGCGTTGTTGCGATTTGACGATAGGTTCAGGCTTTAAATTGTCTATACTTCGGTATGATCTTTGCTAGGTACGGATCGCGATCGCTTTTCATCGCGACACCTTTGGTCCGGGATGACTCCATGGCGAAGCCCCCTATCATGCGATACTGCATGATGCTTTGGTTCCTTTAAAACGCATGGCCAAAGAAATGTGACCTATTTCCCTGCGGAGCAAGGTGGCAGGTACGCATCGCATCTGAACAATGCCGATATTTTCCTGCCGGTCAGGGGATCAAGGCCCAGTGCAAGCGTCGTTGACATATTCGCCTCTCAATCGGGAGCGGTGCCATTTTATTTTCGCAGAAGGATCTGGGTGGGGGCGTAGGGATTGATTAGACCTGCTGCCCTCTTGGGGGTTAAGATTGGCGCAGGACTGCGCCCGGGTTCATGATGCCCGCCGGGTCTAGAGCTGCTTTGATTGCGCGCATGGCACTAAGCTTTGCCGGATCGCCGTAGCGTTCCAGATCGCCGACCTTGAGCCGACCAATGCCATGCTCGGCGCTGACCGAACCGCCCATCTCGTGACAGAGATCGTGAATGGCACGCTTGATGTCTTCGCGCTGATTGTCGTGATCAGCACGACTGCGGCCTGGCATCGGGAAGACATTGTAATGCAAGTTGCCATCACCCACATGGCCGAAACAGTTGACGCGGAATTCGCCCAACGCGCCGATCGCCTCATATCCTTTTGTGATGAAACCGGGAATAGCACTCAGTGGGACAGAGATATCGTGGCTCGACACCGCGCCGATCATTCGGTTTGCTTCGGGGATCCGTTCGCGCACCTGCCAGAAATCATCGGCCTGCGCCTCTGACTGGGCAATCAGACCATCGGAGACAAGCCCGGCCTCAAGACCTTCGGCAAACAGCGTCTCAAGCGCTTCGGCAGGGTCCAGACCGCGCGCAAGGCCGACGTCAATCAGCACCAGCCATTCGGGGTGATCGGCAAAGGGTTGGCGCACGTCGGGCACCTTTTCTGCCAGAAAGTCGAGGCCCATGCGGCTCATGATCTCGAAGGCAGAAATGCCTTCGCCCATCTGGCTTCGGGCCAAGGACAGCAGTTTCAGCGCCGCTTGAGGGCTTTTCACTACCATAAGCGCGGTGCCTCGTCCTGCCGGGATGGGCGACAGCTTTAGCGCCGCAGCTGTGATGATGCCCAGCGTGCCTTCGGCCCCGATCAGAAGGTGGCGGAGATCATAACCGGTGTTATCCTTGCGCAGACGTTTTAGACCATGCCAGATTTGACCATCCGGCAGAACGGCCTCGATTCCCAGCACCAAATCGCGGGTATTGCCGTAGCGCAGCACATTGACACCGCCCGCATTGGTACCAACCAACCCACCAATTCGCGCCGACCCTTCCGAGGCAAGCGACAGGGGAAACAGCCGGTCTACATCCGCAGCGGTATTCTGTACATCTGCAAGGATCACGCCTGCCTCGGCAATCATGACGTTCTCTTCTGCATAAACTTCGCGGATGGTGTTCATCCGCTCAAGCGACAAGATCAGTGGTTCGGTCATCTCCGCGGGTGCGATCTGTCCGCCCACAAGGCCTGTACCGCCGCCATAGGGTACAACACCGACACTGGATTCGGTGCAAGCCCTCAGGATGATCGCCACTTCTTGGGCCGTCCGGGGCAGTGCCAGGTGTCGCGAACTGCCCGCCCAGCGGCCTCGCGGCTCTTCCAGATAGCGCGGTTCGGTGGCACGCAGGGTATCTTCGGGCAGCTGTGCAGAAAGAGCTGCAGCAAAGGTGTCGTCAGCAGGGGCGAGGGGCATGGCGATCTCCTGAATGTCGGGTCCGGACTGAGACTTAGCCTGACACTGCGGGGAACCAAAGGGGTCAGTTGCGCTTTGTGGGCAGCCATAGAGAGAAGGTTTGGATTATTTTCAGCCTCAGCTGTCCATAAATACCTCCGGCGGAGGCAGGCGCTGGTCAAGACATCTGCCGCGATGCGAATTGCGCGCGTTCTTGGCGTCGTTCCCGTCACTGTGCATCGCTGAGCCATTGGGGTTGGAGCACGACCACGGTCGGGCGATCTGGCAGACTGCGTAAGGACAGCTCGATGCTGCTTGCGTCGCGCCTGTCAATGGCAAACACGTCGGACACGCCATTCAGAAAATACTCCAGCGCGTTGCCCGAAAACCAGTGCATCGGTATCACCGTGCTTGACTTCAGCCGTTCGACCACACGGATCATCGTTGGAAGATCCATGGTGTAGCCGCCATCCACAGGCACCATCACAATGTCCAACCGCCCGAGCGCGGCATATTGCTGATCGTTCGGTTCGTGATGAAGATGTCCAAGGTGCCCGATGCACAGGCCTTCGACCTCGAAGACGAAGATCGAATTGCCATTGTCCTCGCGCCCGCCGAACTGTGATCGGATGTCGGTCGACACATTGCGCACCAGCATCTCGCCGAGTTCGAGGTGATGCTCGATCCCTTCGCCGAACGGGCCCCAGCCGGGTAGGGCGTAGGGAATGGCCGGGTCGGGATTTGCAGTCCAGTGTGAGTCATGGGCGTGGTTCATGGTCACAACGTCGGGAATCAACCGGGTGTTGCCGATGTAACCGGTGAAATCGGTCACGGCATTCAAGCCGCCCGGCGTCTGGATCAGAAAGGAGGCATGCGAGATGTAGCTGATCCGAACGGAATAGTCGGGCACGGGATTCTGAAAGCTGGCCTTCTGCAGGAACTCCAACCCTGGGGCGGCATCTGCTATGGCAATGCAGTGGCTTGAACGGCGACTCTCTTGCGCCGCTGCAGCGTCAGCGGCGAGTGTCAGGGCAAGTGTGGCGAAAAAAGCTCGGATCATTGGTATGCACCTCCTGTTCAGAAGGATAGTACAAATTTACCTTAGGTCAGCCCACAAAGATGTGGGTTACGTTTCGGGCAGTCCATCAATCAACCGACTTGTGTACGCCCGCGCCGATCAATGCGCAGCGCTGCATAAAGCACATGAGTGCGCCAGCGCCCGTTGATCTGCAGATAGCTTTGCGCAACGCCTTCGTACTTGAAGCCGGAGCGTTCCAGCAAACCTCTAGACGCGACGTTTTCCGGCAGGCAGGCAGCTTCGATACGGCTAAGGTCGAGCTTTTCATAGGAGTGGTGCACGATCGCCTCTATCGCCTCGGCCATATAGCCCCGACGCGCAAAGCTATGGCCGATCCAGTAACCAAGCGTTCCCGCCTGCGCAGGGCCACGCCGCAGGTTGTCTAGGGTGATTGCCCCCAGAAGAACATCGTCCTCGCGGCGATAAAGGAAGAGAGGTATGGCAGATCCATTGGAAATGGACCGGTTCGCCCAATAGACCCGATTGGTAAAGGCCTTGCGACTCAGGTGGTCGGGCGCCCAACTTGGCTCCCACGGGGACAAGAAGGGTTCGCTTGCTTGACGCAGCGTCGTCCAGCCGTTGAAATCCGCGTGCTGGGGCGCGCGCAGAGTCATGCGTGCGGTCTCGATCCGCAGCTTGCGCCGCCCCAGAAGCATCAGGCGACCCGACGGGCCTGCAGTTCGGCCAGGCTCGGCGCCTTCTTGACCGGACCATACAAAGCCAGCGCGGCAGGCGCCTTGCTGACCAGCTGTTCGGCAAAGGCCTTTACATCGCCGGTGGTGACGGCATCGATCCGTGCCACGGTTTCTTCGATCGGCGGCACCTTGCCCCATATCTGGATCATCCGGGCCAGACGTTCGGCGCGGCTGGACGGACTTTCCAGCCCCATCAGCATCCCGGCTTTCATCTGGGCACGGGCGCGGGCGACCTCTTCGGGGGTCATGTCAGTGGCGGCGCGCTTCATCTCATCTATCGTGATATTCGCGAGATCGCCGATCTCATCCCCGCTGGTGCCGGCATAGATCGTGGTCATGCCTGTGTCGTCATAGGCGCCGGACTGGGCAAAGATCGTGTAGCACAGCCCGCGCTTTTCGCGCACCTCTTGGAACAAGCGGCTCGACATGCCGCCCCCCAATGCGATGGAATAGACCTGAGCGGTGTAAAACCCTTCGTCGCGGTAGCCGGGCGATTCAAAGGCCAGCGCAAAATGCGCCTGCTCCAGCTTCTTCTGCCGCCGTACTTCACCTCCGGCGAATTTGGCGCCGTCGACACCGTCCGCGTCGCGCGGTTCCATATGCGAAAACAGCTTTTCCGCCTGCGCGACCAGCGTGTCGTGATCCACGGCACCCGCGGCCGAAAGGATCATCTGATCGGGGCCGTAATGTTCCTTGACGAACCCCGCGAGATCGTCTCGCGAAAAGGCGTTCACATTCGCGGCCTCTCCCAGGATCGGGCGCCCAATGGGCTGATCTGGATATGCCTTTTCCTGCAACCAGTCAAAGATCACGTCATCGGGCGTATCTAGGGCCTGACCGATCTCCTGCAGGATGACATGACGCTCGGTCTCAATCTCTTTGGGATCAAAGACCGGGTTCATCAGGATGTCGGCAATCACGTCAAGGCCAAGGCCGACATCTGCTGCCAGCACTCGGGCGTAATAGGCCGTTACCTCGCGGCTGGTGTAGGCGTTAATATAGCCACCCACATCCTCGATTGCTTCGGCAATTTGTAGCGCAGAACGCGTCTTCGTGCCTTTGAACGCCATATGTTCAAGGAAATGCGCGATTCCATTCTGTTCGGGACGTTCGTGCCGCCCACCGGCAGTGACCCATATCCCGATAGAGGCAGATTGCAGCCCTGGCATGTGTTCGGTCACGATGCGAAAGCCATTGGGAAGGGTGGTATATTGCACAGTCACGAGGGGATGCGCTCCTTTATCAGGGTTTGCAGGGCGACGAGGTCGTTCTTTGAACGGGTCACACGCTCGGGCCGCTCATACAGGTCTGCCATGCGTTCGGGAAGGGGGGGGCGGATACCACTGGCCTTTTCGACTGCGTCCGGGAATTTTGCCGGATGTGCGGTGGCAAGCGTGATCATCGGCACTTTCGGGTCCCGCTGCGCCTCTGCCACGCGGACACCGACGGCGGAATGCGGGCAAAGCAGTTCGCCCATGGTATCATGTGCGGCGCGGATCGTTGCCAGCGTTTCGCCTTCGCTCACCCGGCCCGAATCGAACGTCTCACGTAAAGCTTGCAGCGCCCCTTGCGAGACGTTGAACCCACCTGTTTTCAACTCGTCCATCAGCTGGCCGACCGCATTTCCGTCGCGCCCATAGGCATCAAACAGTGCGCGTTCAAAGTTCGAACTGACCTGAATGTCCATAGATGGGCTGATCGAGGGGGTGACCTCATCAGTCTTGTAGTCGCCTGTGGTCAGGCAGCGGTGCAGGATGTCGTTCTGGTTGGTCGCCACGACCAGCCGGTCTATGGGCAGGCCCATCTTCTTGGCGATGTAGCCTGCAAAGATGTCACCGAAATTTCCGGTCGGAACGGTAAAGCTGACCTTGCGGTCCGGCGCGCCCAAACTGACGGCGGAAGAAAAATAATAGACAACCTGCGCCAGAACGCGGGCCCAGTTGATGCTGTTCACACCGGCCAGACGCACGCCATCGCGGAAGTCGAAATCGTTGAACATGTCCTTGAGCCGCGCCTGACAGTCGTCGAAATGTCCATCCATCGCCACCGCATGCACGTTGGATTCGACTGGCGTGGTCATTTGGCGACGCTGCACCTCGGACACGCGGCCATGCGGGTAGAGGATAAACACATCCACCGAATCAAGTCCGCGGAAGGCCTCGATCGCCGCTGATCCGGTGTCGCCCGAGGTCGCGCCAACGATTGTCACACGCTGCCCGCGCCGGGTCAGTGCCTCTTCGAACAACTGGCCGATCAGCTGCATTGCGAAATCTTTGAAGGCCAGCGTCGGCCCGTGGAACAGCTCCAGCAGGAAATGCCCAGGTGCGAGTTGAACCAGCGGCGCGCGCGCTACGTGTCCGAACCCGGCATAGGCCTTTGCGATCAGATCGGCAAAGACCTCATCCGTGAACCCGTCACCGATAAAGGGCCGCATCACCCGGAACGCCACCTCTTCGTAGGGCAGACCGTGTAGGGCGCGAATGTCATCTTTGGACATTTGCGGGATCATCTCAGGCACGTACAGGCCGCCGTCACGGGCAAGCCCGCTCAGCATCGCTTCTTCAAAGGTCAAGGAAGGGGCACGGCCCCGGGTCGAGATATACTTCATCACGTGTCTCTCTTCGGATTCTGCTGACGCCAGATATAGCCGACGGTCATGGTCAGCCAGACAAGCGCAAGCGAGAACCAGGTCATCGCATATTGGAAGTGATCGTTGGGAATGCCGCTGGTGTCCACCGGAAGCGGAGTTACGCCCAGATCAGCCGGTTCTACATCGCGCGCGATAACCAGCAGCGGTTCTGTGTTAAGCACCTTGGCCATCTGGGGAATATCGCGGGCAAACCAGATGTTGCCGACCAAGTCATTCTCGGGCGTCGAGGAGTTGCGGTCATCTGGCCAGTGCAGATTGCCACTGATGTCGGCCATGCCGCCACGCCGGTCCAGCGCCACATCCTCGACCGGAATAAATCCCCGGTCCAGCAGCACCCGTCGGCCATCCGTCACGAAAGGAGAGATCACCCGGTAACCTGCCCCCACTTGCTTGACCGAGACCAGCACATGGATCTCTTCCGGCAGGATCTGCCCATGCAGATTCACAGGCTGATATTTGTCCACATCAGGATCCCCCTGTGCAGGTAGCGGCAGAGGGTCGCCCCCGATGCGGCTTTCGATCTCTTCCAGAACGCCTTGTTTCCATTCCAGACGCTGCAGCTGCCACTGGCCAAGGGACACAAGAATGGCGGCGCCAATCAGACCGAACAGCAGAGGGGCAACGATGCGTTTCACGAAAATCCAGACCTTTCACCAGTCGAGGCGCATGGCTGGCTTAGCCTGCCTTGCCTGCCGTCTTCAACTGCAATCCCCGCGATCCGCTGCGCACGTGTCATTTCATCCAACTTGGGGTTTTCAAAGCGACGCACGCATTCAATCGATTTAACGAAAATGGCGAGGTGCAGAGTGGCGAAAAGCGAAACGCCCGCCAGAAGCGGGCGTTTGCATTTGAATAGAATGACAGCCTCAGCCGCCCCAGACGTAAATCGACGCAAACAGAAACAGCCAGACCACGTCAACGAAGTGCCAATACCAAGCCGCGGCTTCAAAACCGACGTGCTTTTCCGGGGTAAAATGGCCTTTCATCAGGCGCAGCAGGCAGATGAATAGAAAAATCGTCCCAATGATCACATGCGCGCCATGAAAGCCGGTCGCCATGAAGAAGTTTGCACCATAGATGTTGCCAGAGAAGCCAAATGCAGCGTGGCTGTACTCATAAGCTTGGAAGAAGGTAAACAGCAGGCCAAGGGCAACAGCCAGGATCAGACCGTTCTTCATATCCTTGCGGTTGTTTTCGTGCACCAGCGCATGATGAGCCCAAGTCGCCGCCGCACCAGAGCAAAGCAGGATCAGCGTGTTAATCAGAGGCAGGTGCCATGCATCAAATGTCTCGATCCCTGCGGGTGGCCAGACGCCATCTACAGCGGGGCTGTTCGGACCCATCGGGTAAAGTGCGTGTTTGAAGAAGGACCAGAACCAGGCAAAGAAGAACATCACTTCGGACATGATGAAAAGGATGAAGCCGTATTTCAGGCCGATCCGCACCACAGGCGTGTGATCTCCGACCATGCTTTCTGCAATGACTTCAGACCACCATCCGAACATGGTGTAAAGCACGGCAATCAGGCCGACCAGGAACATCCAAGGCCCGGATCCGTGCATCCAGAGCACTGCTCCAAAGAGCATGACAAAAGCGCTGACCGATGCGATCAGTGGCCAGGCAGAGGGGCTCAGAATGTGGTAGTCGTGATTTTTTGCATGCGCCATTGGGGTTCCCTCGTTGTGGAAGGCGTTAGTTTACGCTTGTTGTTTCGGTCTTGCCTGCGTCCCAAGAGGCTTGCACTTCCTCGGGCAGGTCAATTTGATAAAAGGTATAGGACAGAGTGATCTGGTGGACGTACTTGGCATCGCGGTCATCCACAATCGCCGGATCGACGAAGAAGTTGACTGGCATCTGCACCCGTTCGCCCGGCATCAGCACCTGCTCGGTAAAGCAGAAACACTGGATTTTGTTGAAATAACCACCTGCCTCGTAGGGGGTCACGTTATAAGCAGCTTGACCAGCGACAGGGTGATCTGTCGGGTTGTACGCTTCAAAGAAGGCGAGGCCGTCTTCGCCGATATTCATTTCCATCGTGCGTACGACGGGCTTGAACTCCCACGGCATTCTGCTGTCCACCGTCGCATCGAAACGGATTGTCACCTTGCGGTCCAGAACCGTGTCGCTGCCTGCCTCAGCCACTTGCGTCACGCCGCCAAAGCCTGTGACGCGGCAGAACCAGTTGTAGAATGGCACAGAGGCCCAGGCGAGCGCACCCATGGTGAGCACGACGCCGACCAGAGTTGCAACAGTTTTGGATTTCGGATCCATTGCCATTATTGTGTTGCCTCCGTTGCTGCGGGGGGGCGGGCCGGTTCATAATCGCCGCGTGATACCTTGACGATCGTCAGGCCAAAGATGATCGCTATGAAGGCGCCCAAGACAACGCCGACGCCCAGATTGCGGCTAAACCGGCGGGTGTGGATTTCGTGCTGTTTGTTTAGGCTCATGACCATCCCCCCATGCCCATCCGTGTCAGGATCGCTTCGATCAGGATCGCGCCGAAATGTGCGAACAGATATAGCAGGGACAGCTTGAAGAATTTCTTTTCCGTAAGGAAGTTGTCGGTTTCCGACATGTCTTCGTCCCGGCGCCATATATCATAAGCGCCTTTTACGAACAGCGTATTCAGCACGATGGCAACGGCCAGGTAGATTGGACCACCGACGCTGGTGAAGGCTGTTGCAAGTGCCAAGGCCGCCAGCAGCAGGGTGTAGACGAGGATATGATTGCGCGCCGAACGGCGACCGTGCGTCACGGTCAGCATCGGCACGCCGGCGTGATCATAATCTTTGCGGATGAACAGGGCCAGTGCCCAGAAGTGCGGCGGGGTCCACATGAAGGTAAGGCAGAACATCAGTACGGATTCGATGCTGATTCCGCCGGTTGCCACTGCCCAGCCGATCATTGGGGGGAAGGCTCCTGCCGCGCCACCGATGACGATGTTCTGCGGCGTCCATCGCTTGAGCCACATGGTGTAGACGACGACGTAAAAGAAGATGGTGAAGGCCAGCAGTCCAGCGGCGAACCAGTTGGAGGCGAGGCCAAGGAAAACTACAGAAAAACCGGAAAGGGCAAGGCCAATGCCCAAGGCCTCTTGCTCCGTTACCTTACCGGACGGGATCGGGCGGCGCGCGGTACGTTTCATCACCGCGTCGATATCCGCATCCCACCACATGTTCAGCGCGCCTGAGGCGCCACCGCCCACTGCGATGAACAGTATGGCACAAAAGGCTACAAAAGGGTGCACGTGCACTGGCGACGCAAACAATCCTACGGCTGCAGTAAAGACCACAAGCGTCATGACCCGGGGTTTGAGCAGGGCAAAAAAATCGCCGAATTGTGCTTCGCCGTCGAAGCCCCGGCCCGAAAAGTCGGGGCTGTTGATGCTCGCATCGCTCATGCGTTGTAATCCTTGCTGGTCATTAGCTTAGGGTTTCCCCTGGCATGTATTCCGGTGTGGCGGGGGGGGGGGCGGGGCGCCCGAGGGCCCCATGCCACAGAACGCTTATTCGGCAGAGGCGACATTGTAGCCTGACGGCGTGCCTGCATATTCCTCGATCGCACCCTGCAGCCATTCATCATATGCCTCCTGGCTCACGACTTTGACGGTGATCGGCATATAGGCGTGGCTTGGGCCGCAAAGTTCGGAGCACTGACCAAAATACACACCTTCCCGCTCGGCCTTGAACCAGAGCTCCGCCAGACGACCGGGAACGGCATCTTGTTTCACACCGAAGGCCGGTACCGTCCATGAGTGGATCACGTCGGCACCGGTCAGTTGAACAACAATGGTCTTGCCCACGGGTACGACCACAGCGGTGTCGGTTGCTAGCAGCCATTCGTCCTTGGAATAACCCGCTTCGGTCAGCTGTGCTTCGACATCCGGGCTCATGCGGTTGTCGCCGCCAGTTGCCGGCGAGCCGATCATGTAGCTGTCAAAGGCAAAGTCACTGTCGACATATTCATAGCCCCAGTACCACTGGTAGCCGGTCGCCTTGATCGTGATATCAGCAGTCGGAATTTCCTGCTGCTTGAACAGGACTGGGAGAGAGAAAGAACCTATAAAGACCAGAATAACGATTGGCGCTAGGGTCCATGCAATCTCGATAGGGGTGTTGTGGGTGAAACCGGCGGGTTTCGCATTGGCCCGACGGTTGTAGCGCACCATGCAATAGATCATAAGCGCCGTCACGAAAACGACAATAGCGACCATGATAATGCTGACCATGCCGTCCAGCCAGTGGAGGTCTCGCGCAAGTTCGGTCGCGGCAGGCTGAAAGCCCATGGCGCCGTCTTTGGGGTGGCCAACAATCTCAAGCCCGTCCTGGGCAAGTGCCGGTCCGGCGGTGAGGGCAGCGGCAAGACCCGCCAGCATCGTTTTAAGTCGCATATGTCACCCTGATCGGTTGTGTGTCTTCATCTGTCGCGGGCAGGGTGAGGCTGGCGGTTTAAGAAACCGTTCCGGCACACCCCATTGTGTTGTCGCTGCTTAAAACCATATTCTTATCTATAGATAAAGAATATTGCTTGCGGCAAACGGACGCTTTCGCCGCATAGCCTGCCGTTTCAAGAGCGCAGCACAAACAGGAATGCCCCATGACAGATGCCCCCTTTCGCCCATTTGAGACTGCTCTGGATCAGCAAAATACGCTTTTCCAGCTGCGCAATGCACTTTCAGGGGCGGATGATGGCGAACTTTTCCTGGAACGCAGCCGGTCCGAGGTGCTGATGTTCGACGATGGTCGCATCAAGACTGCAAGCTATGACGCTTCCGAAGGATTCGGCCTGCGCGCAGTGCGCGGAGAGGTGGCAGGCTACGCTCATTCTACGGATATCAGCGAATCTGCGATTCTGCGCGCGTCTGAAACCGCCCGTCTTGCGGTGGGTGATGGAGGCGGCACATTGGCCGAGGCGCCGCAGCGCACCAACACGACGCTTTATACAGATGCAGATCCGATCGCGGGCCACGCCTTTCCGGTCAAGGTCGAGACACTGCGCGAGATCGACGCCTTCGCCCGGGACCTTGATCCGCGGGTGGTGCAGGTGACCGCGACTATCGCGGCGTCCTTGCAGGAAGTCGCGATCCTGCGCGCGGACGGCACCCTTGTGACGGACACGCGGCCCATGACGCGCGTGAATGTTTCCATCATCGTCGAAGATAAGGGGCGGCGCGAGGCGGGGACAGCGGGCGGCGGCGGACGCGTGCTGCTAGACGGGCTGCTGGATCCTGCCGGCTGGCAGGCCAAAGCGCGCGAGGCGCTGCGCATCGCGCTGGTGAATCTGAGTGCCGAATCTGCGCCTGCGGGGGTCATGGACATTGTATTGGGACCGGGCTGGCCGGGCATTCTGCTACACGAGGCAGTGGGGCATGGGCTTGAGGGCGATTTTAACCGCAAGGGCAGTTCGGCCTTTGCCGGCCTGATGGGGCAGCAGGTCGCTTCTCGCGGGGTGACGGTTCTTGACGATGGCACGATCCCGGATCGGCGTGGGTCGATCACCGTGGATGACGAGGGCACACCATCGCGCAAGAATGTGCTGATCGAAGATGGCATTTTAGTTGGCTACATGCAGGATCGTCAAAACGCGCGCCTGATGGGGGTGGCTCCAACTGGCAATGGGCGACGCGAATCTCATGCGCATACGCCAATGCCACGGATGACGAACACCTATATGTTGGGCGGCGATGCCGATCCGGCTGATATTGTTGCCGATCTCAAGGACGGTATATATGCTGTCGGTTTTGGTGGTGGACAGGTGGATATCACCAACGGCAAGTTCGTATTTTCCTGCACAGAGGCGTACCGCGTCAAGAACGGCAAGGTCGGAGCGCCTGTAAAGGGTGCGACGCTGATCGGCGATGGTGCTACGGCACTACAACAGATCCGCGCCTTGGGCAATGACATGGCGCTGGATCCGGGCATGGGCAACTGCGGCAAGCAGGGGCAATGGGTCCCGGTTGGGGTCGGTCAGCCCACGGTTATGATCGGCGGGCTGACGGTTGGAGGTGCGCAGGGCTAAGGCCGCGCAGCAAATCGGTCAGCCCGGAATTTTCGTCACACTTGGTTACCTTCATCCTCTATTAACCAATAGTCCGCTATCAAAGTGCAGCAAGCGACGGAGCCAGGATGACCGAAGAGACCCTTTCTTCCACTCACCCCCTACTCCCACCCACCACGGAAGATGATCGGCTAGCTTGGCTTCGTCTCTTGCGCTCTCGCCGGGTCGGCGTTTCAACATTTTATCGCATGATGGGTGAGCACGGCTCGGCGCAGGCGGCGCTTGCGGCGCTGCCACAGATCGCCACAAAGGCGGGTGTTTCCGATTATTCGGTTTGCCCCGAAGGTGTGGTTCACGCCGAACTCAAGGCGGCCCGCCATGCGCGAGCGCAGCTGATCTGTCGGGGAGAGGCTAACTATCCTGATGCTCTTTGCGATCTCTCCGATGCGCCGCCGATGCTCTGGGTGATTGGTGATCCCGCTGTGCTTGGCCGTCCGATGGTGGCACTTGTCGGAGCGCGCAATGCATCCTCTCTGGGTACGCGCATGGCAAAGGCGCTCGCTTGCGGTCTTGGCGAACAGGGGTATGTCGTGGTGTCTGGTCTTGCGCGCGGCATTGATGCCGTGGCGCATTTGGCCAGCCTTGGTACCGGAACCGTGGCGATCATGGCGGGCGGTGCAGATGTCCTGTATCCATCGGAAAACGCCAAGCTGGGCGAAGATATTGTTGCCACCGGGGGGGTGCGTGTCAGCGAAATGCCCATCGCGATGCAGCCGCAGGCCCGTCATTTCCCCGCGCGAAATCGCATCATCTCGGGGCTGGCATGCGCCGTTGTCGTGGTTGAGGCGGCGGGTAAATCCGGATCTCTGATCACAGCCAGATGCGCGTTGGATCAGGGACGCGAGGTGATGGCGGTCCCGGGGCATCCTTTTGATGCCCGCGCTGCCGGATGTAACATGTTGTTGCGCGACGGTGCCACGCTGGTGCGCAGCGCCGAAGACGTTATTGAGGCGCTTCCAACTCTGCAATCGCCTCTGAGGCAGACGCAACTGCCTGTGCCGATACCGCCTGATGCCCCGCCACACGATCGCCGTAGCCTGCGTGAAACTGCAGCGCTGCACAGTCAGATCCTGATGCGGCTCGGACCCTCTCCGCTGGCCGAAGATCAACTGATCCGGGATGTTGGCGCCCCATCTAAAGAAGTGTCACCTGCGCTGACCGAACTGGAACTTGACGGGCGGATCCGTCGCCAGCCTGGAGGGCTATTGTCACGTATTGACTAGCGAGGCGCGACCATTCGCGCCGCACGGATCTTGCGAACCTCTCAGAGGTCTGTTCCAAGTGCTATCTGAAACAGGTAGAAATGTATTGTAATCATTTACGAAAAACGCAGCCATAGTATTCCTTTTAGGGCGCTTTAGATCATTGTTACTGCGGGCCTTCATGGCGGTGTCCAAGTGCTTCGGATTGACAATTCCCGCTTGCACCCCACAAGCTGCCCCGCCATACGAGACCAGACCCATTCCCGAAAGGTGCGCATTTCATGCCCGTTGTCGTTGTCGAATCCCCGGCCAAAGCCAAGACAATCAACAAATATCTGGGCTCGGATTACACAGTTCTCGCTTCTTACGGACACGTTCGCGATCTGCCTGCCAAGGACGGCTCGGTTGATACAGAGAACGGGTTCGAGATGATCTGGGAGGTCGGAAACGACTCCAAGAAGCACATGAAGGCGATCGCCGATGCGCTTGCCAAGGATAACTCGCTGATCCTCGCAACTGACCCGGATCGTGAGGGCGAGGCGATCAGCTGGCACCTGCAAGAGGCGCTGATCAAGCGCAAGTCGATCAAGAAGGACACGGCTGTCAGCCGCGTCACATTTAACGCAATCACCAAGGCCGCCGTGACCGAGGCGATGAAGAATCCCCGCGAGATCGATGCTCCGCTGGTTGAGGCTTATCTCGCCCGCCGCGCGCTCGACTACCTTGTCGGTTTTAACCTCTCACCCGTGCTCTGGCGCAAGTTGCCTGGCGCGCGCTCTGCCGGGCGGGTGCAATCGGTCTGCCTGCGCCTGATCGTCGAGCGCGAGATGGAGATCGAGGCCTTCAACAACCGCGAATACTGGTCAGTGAAGGCGCTTTTCGCCACGCCGCGCGGGCAGGAATATGAGGCGCGACTGACGGTGCTGGCGGGCAAGAAACTTGACCGCTACGATATCGAAAATCGTACGCAGGCAGAAATCGCTGTGCAGGCTGTCACCTCACGCGATCTGACCGTGAAATCGGTCGAGGCGAAACCGGCCTCCCGCAACCCTTCGGCTCCGTTCATGACTTCGACCCTGCAGCAGGAGGCGTCGCGCAAGTTCGGCATGGGCGCCAAAATGTGCATGTCTGCCGCGCAGCGCCTTTATGAGGCCGGCCACATCACCTACATGCGGACCGACGGCATCGATATGGCGCCTGAGGCCGTGCAAGAAGCGCGCGCCGCAATCAAGGAACGCTACGGGGATGAATACGTCCCTTCAAGCCCACGCATCTACAAGAACAAGGCCAAGAACGCGCAGGAAGCCCACGAATGCATCCGCCCGACGGAAATGTCCAAGGATGCTGCCGCGCTGAAGCTGACCGACGCGGATCAGCGCAAGCTCTATGACCTCATCTGGAAGCGCACGCTGGCCTGTCAGATGGAAGGCGCACGTCTTGAGCGCACAACCGTTGATATCGCCAGTCGCGATGGTCAGATTGAACTGCGCGCCACGGGGCAGGTCGTGCTGTTTGACGGCTTTCTCAAGGTCTATGAAGAGGGCCGCGACGATGTGGGGGACGAGGATGAAAACCGCCTTCCGCAGATCTCTCAGGGGGAACCGGCAGCCTTTGCCAAGAGCGGCCTGAAAGAGCAGTTCGCCAAGTCGACCTCCAAGGACGATGATGTGCTTGAGGCGGACAAGAGCCCGTCGGCCGTGCTGTCGGACAACAGCGCCGTGCTTGCGCTGCAAAGCTTCACCCAGCCGCCGCCGCGCTATACCGAGGCGACGCTGGTCAAGAAGATGGAAGAGCTGGGGATCGGGCGTCCGTCGACCTATGCTTCTGTGATCACAACGATTCAGGACCGCGAATATGTCCGCAAGGACAAGAACCGCCTGTTCCCCGAGGACAAGGGCAGGATCGTCACCATCTTCCTGCTGAACTTTTTCAAGCGCTACATCGAATATGACTTCACTGCAGCGCTGGAAAACGATCTTGACCATGTCAGCGCCGGCGAAGCGAATTACAAAGACGTGCTGATGCGCTTCTGGAAGGATTTCTCGGTTGCGATTGCAGAAACCTCTGAACTGCGCATTACCGAGGTGCTCGACGTCCTCGACGCAGCGCTAGCGCCGCAGCTGTATCCGCCGCGCGAGGATGGCTCTGACCCTCGTGTCTGTCCGCTCTGTGGTGAGGGGCAGCTGCACCTCAAGACATCGCGCACCGGCGGGTTCGTCGGCTGTGGGCGCTACCCAGAGTGTCGCTACACCCGTCCTATCGGGGGTGATTCCACCGAGGGCGGAGACCGGGTTCTGGGCGAAGACCAAGGGGACGAGATTTCCCTGCGGTCTGGCCGGTTCGGGCCTTATGTCCAACGCGGCGAAGTCACCGAAGAGAACAAGAAGCCGCCGCGTTCGAGCCTGCCCAAGGGCTGGGCGCCGGATGCGATGGACCTGGAAAAGGCGCTGACCCTGCTGAGCCTGCCGCGCGAAGTCGGCAAGCACCCCGAGGATGGCGAACCTATCGAGGCCGGGATTGGCCGCTACGGTCCCTTCGTCAAGCATGGCAAGCTTTATGCCAACCTCAAGGAGGTCGATGAGGTCTTTGAGATTGGGATCAACCGGGCTGTCGATGTGCTGGCACAGAAACTTGCCACGCGCGGGGCTGGTCGGGCTGCGGCCAAGGCGTTGAAAGAGCTGGGTGACCACCCCGAGGGCGGCGGTGCGGTCAGTGTGATGGAGGGGCGGTATGGCCCATACATCAAGTGGGAGAAGATCAACGCCACCCTGCCGAAAGAAACGGAACCGGCGGATGTGACGATGGAGCAGGCGGTTGCCCTGATCGCCGAAAAGGCCGCAAAGTCGGGCAAGAAGGCGCCTGCCAAAAAGGCAGCCGCGAAAAAGCCTGCGGCTAAAAAGGCCCCGGTCAAGAAAGCCGCTGCCAAGAGCGCGACGACCAAGACCACAACCGCCAAGAAACCTGCGGCCAAGAAGGCCCCAGCCAAGAAAGCGGCGCCCAAAGAGGCCGAGTGAGCTGGTTTTTGTGACCTTTCTGCCGATCACATTTCGATTCAAGCATATGTGATTGGCCTCTTACTTGTCGCCACCTCAGGTTGCGGATCAAGAGGAAATTTAAGAAAGGCAACTTAATGGCTTACAACCCCACCCGCCGGACCCTGATCGCGGGGGCGGTGGCATCTCTGCTTCCTTTTCCAGCGCTTGCGCAAGACGCTGCACGCAACAACATCTCAAGCTTTGCCCGTCAGGACTGGAGAGATCATTTCGACAGCCTCGGCGTGGGAGCCATCGTTTGCGATACCACCAGCCGAGCGCTGCATTATTGGAATGCAGATGGCAGCGACTATCGTATCTATCCGACCTCTGTGCCCAAGACAGATGAACTGACGCGGCGCGGATATACCAAGATTGTGCGTAAGAAGGTCGGTCCAAGCTGGACACCGACCTCTAGCCAGCTCAAGCGTTTCCCCGACTGGAAACCTGTCTCGGGCGGTGCGCCGGACAATCCGCTTGGCACCCATGCGCTCTATTTTGACTGGCCAGCCTATCTGATCCATGGCACGCAGGACACCCGCAAGATCGGGCGCCGGTCCTCGGATGGCTGCATTGGGCTGTATAATGAAAAGATCGAAGAACTTTTCGCCATCACGGTGATTGGCACCCAAGTGCGTCTGGTCTGATCTGGCCTGCTGTCATACCTCAACGCAGGGCAATGACCCTGCGTTGACTCTTCCCAACCAGCGGGCCACAAATTGCGCAATCAGTTGAGGAGATTTCCATGAATAAAGTCTATGGATCTGCGGCAGAGGCTTTGGACGGCCTGCTGTTTGACGGCATGTTCATTGCAGCGGGTGGTTTCGGCCTGTGTGGTATTCCGGAACTGTTGCTGCAGTCGATCAAGGATGCTGGAACCAAGGATCTGACCTTTGCCTCAAACAACGCCGGTGTGGACGATTTCGGGATCGGAATACTGCTGCAAACCAAGCAGGTGAAAAAGATGATTTCGTCCTATGTGGGCGAGAATGCCGAATTCATGCGCCAATACCTGTCCGGCGAGCTGGAGTTGGAATTCAACCCGCAGGGCACTCTGGCCGAGCGGATGCGGTCTGCGGGATGTGGCATCCCTGGGTTCTACACCAAGACCGGCGTGGGCACTCAGATTGCCGAGGGTAAGGAACACAAGGATTTCAACGGCGAGACCTACATCCTTGAGACTGGCCTGTTCGCGGACCTTTCGATCGTCAAGGCTTGGAAAGCGGATACGACGGGCAATCTCGTGTTCAACAAGACTGCGCGCAACTTCAACCCGCCTGCGGCCATGTGTGGCAAGGTCTGCGTCGTCGAGGTCGAAGAGATCGTGCAGCCGGGCGAGCTTGACCCCGACAAGATCCACCTCCCGGGCGTCTATGTGCACCGCATCATCCAGGGTGAACACGAGAAGCGGATCGAGAAAGTTACAACCCGCAAGAGGGAGCAAGCCTGATGCCTTGGGATCGCGAACAGATGGCCGCACGCGCGGCTCAGGAACTTCAGGACGGCACCTATGTGAACCTTGGTATCGGTATCCCGACGCTGGTCAGCAACTACATCCCCGAGGGGGTAGAGGTGACGCTGCAGTCCGAAAACGGCATGCTGGGCATGGGGCCGTTCCCCTATGACGGCGAAGAGGATCCTGACCTGATCAATGCCGGCAAACAGACGATCACCGAACTGCCGCATACCTCGTATTTCGACTCGGCGATGTCGTTTGGTATGATCCGCGGCGGCAAGATTGCCATGGCGATCCTCGGCGCGATGGAAGTGGCCGAGAATGGGGATCTCGCCAACTGGATGATCCCCAAGAAGCTGGTCAAGGGCATGGGCGGAGCAATGGACCTTGTCGCTGGCGTGCAACGGGTGGTCGTCGTGATGGATCACACAAACAAGGCAGGCGAATCCAAGCTGCTTAAGGAATGCACTCTGCCGCTGACGGGCAAGGGCGTGGTGGATCGGATCATCACCAACTTGGGTGTTCTGGACGTGGTCGAGGGCGGTCTGAGAATTGTCGAATGTGCCGTGGGTGTGAGCGAAGAAGAGCTGCGCGCCGCAACTGCAGGCACGATCGTTGAGTGACTTCGCAATCACCCGCGAGGTTGACGGCGCAAAGGGTCGTTATGTTATCCGCAAGGACGGCTCAGAGGCAGAACTGACCTATTCCATAGCCTCTGCTACGCTGGTAATTGCGGATCATACCGGTGTGCCAGATGCCTTTCGCGGCACGGGCGCCGGTCTTGCACTGGTCCAACGGTTGGTCGCGGACGCGCGGTTGGAGGGGTTCAGGATTGTGCCTCTCTGCCCTTTCGTCAATGCGCAACGACAGCGTCATCCCGACTGGGCGGATGTCTTTAGCGTTTGATCCACAGGAGTGCGTGTGCCGAGTGTGCATTTTCAGGATTTTCGTACACACAGATGGGCGACGCTCGCTCCGGTGGTCGTGTCGCTCAGAGTCCATTGAAGGCACAGAGCGCGTGTACGTCTATGCCCAAGAATTCGAGCAGATTGCGGTCGCCAAGTTCTGGCAGATTAACGATGAAGGCACAGCCGATGATTTGCCCGCCCAGACGTTCGACTAGTAGGATTGCAGCCTTGGCGGTACCGCCGGTGGCCATAAGATCATCGAAAATGAGCACTTTTTCTCTAAGTTGGGTCGCGTCGCAATGCAGATCGACCACGGCAGCTCCGTATTCCAAGGTATATTCTTCCGAGATTACCTTGACCGGCAGTTTGCCTTTTTTTACGAACCGGCGCAAAGCCGACCGAAAGCTGGCTCGCGACTGCGCCACCGATGATGAAGCCGCGCGCCTCGATCCCTACGATCTTGTCGACGCGCGGGCCCGCATAGGGATGCAGAACCTGATCTATCGCGGTGCGAAAGCCGTGCGGGTCGGCGAAAAAACTGGTGACATCGCGAAACAGGATCCCTTCGTGCGGGAAATCCACAATGATCCCTTCGTGCGGGAAATCCACAATGGTGCCGATGTAGTCCTTGATCGTATTCACGGCGGTGGACGCGGTGTTTGAAAGTATGCGGTTCTGACTGTCCCGGATCGGGGAGCAATGCTGTTCTTTGGCGCATAGTCTCGCATCGGGTTCTCGTTACCTACGAGGCGATATTATGCGACACAGATCTTCAGAGCGCGGCATAGGATTTCGGAACCAGACTTTGGCCGAAATCTTAACGGCCATTACCCCAGAACGCGGCCCGCAACAGCATCAAGTTTGCTGGTCAAGATCGGGTCACGTTTATCCGGAGCTGTCAAAATGGCGCCTTCCAAGGCATGATCGCAGCCGTCGGGGCAGGTACTGCGCTGGACCCCCAAAAGATCGGGCAGGCTACCTACTAGGGTCTGTCCTTTTTGTGCATTGCCGGTCAGGATGCGGATGATTTCGGCCAGATCGACGCTGCCATGGTCCGGGTGCCAACTATCATAATCTGTGATCATTGCGACGCTGGCGTAGCAGAGTTCAGCCTCGCGGGCGAGTTTGGCCTCGGGCATGTTGGTCATGCCGATCACATCTGCCTGCCAGACATTGCGATACATCACCGATTCGGAACGGGTTGAAAATTGCGGCCCCTCCATGGCAAGATAGGTGCCGCCGCGATGCACGGTGATCCCTGCCGCCTCTGCCGCTGTCGCACAGGCAGCGCTCAGGCGCGCGCAGACCGGATGTGCCACCGACACATGCGCAACACAGCCCGTGCCGAAGAACGATTTTTCGCGTGCGAATGTCCGGTCGATGAATTGATCAACGATTACGAAGTCCCCCGGCGCCATCTCTTCGTGGAAAGAGCCGCAGGCCGAGACCGAGATCACATCGGTTACGCCAAGGCGTTTCAGCACATCGATATTGGCACGGTAGGGAACGCTCGAGGGGGAATGCACATGCCCGCGCCCATGCCGGGGTAGAAAAACCATGGGTACACCGTCCATCACTCCGCTTAGAAGTTGGTCAGAGGGGGCACCCCAGGGGCTGTCCATTGTACCCCATTTGGCATTTTGCAGACCGGGCATCTCGTAGAGACCCGAGCCACCAATCACGCCGATCTTTGTCTGTACCATTTTACACCCCCCTTTGTGATATTACTGATTTTGTGGCGCGCGCGCATGTCTTCTGCAACGGCAACCTGTAGTGCTGCAGGAATTTGATTGGATTTGCCGGACGGCCGTGAGCGGCGCGGCACAGTCATTTCAAAAACGCCGCGTGCCTCTTAGCAGGTGGCTAGTATGCTGGGCTGAAGCATGAATTTGCGAAAACTGCGCAACAGGACTTCCTTGGCACCCAGAACTGTTCAGGTGCGTCCCGTCACTTGTTACGTATCGCGATATCTCAACCTTTTACCCGAGAGCGGGCTCTGATGATGTGACCGCCCCCCGACTGCATTAATTTTCCAAGGAGAGCCTGCGATGATCCCAAAAAGAGGACGGTTATATCATCAGAGTCAAGTTGCGCGCATCCTTTGCGCGGCTCAGCTTTGACCCGGACGGTTCAGGCTGAAGGTCTCGCGGATCACTGCGTAGTCTTTGTAGCCAAGCCGGGTAAGGGGGGTGAATTTCAGGATGTCGAATATGCCATTGATGATGCAGTCATCGCGCATGTGAACGCCCATGACCTCTCCGAACACAGCAAAGTTCGACTCGCCCTCAAGTTCCACGATCCGGGTCAGTCGGCATTCCAGATTGGCAGGCGCCTGCGCGACTCGGCTGCAGGCGATGGTGGTGCATGGCGCCTTTTCGATTTCTGCCAGCTCGAATTCGTCCGTGGCCTTGTCCCAGGGTCCCGAACTTTGATTCATCGCGTCGCGCATCGCATATTCCACGATATTCACGCAAAATACGCCTGTGTCACGAATATTGGCCACGCTGTCTTTTGTGTCGCCGCGATCCTCTTTAGCAGAGGTCGATGCGAACATCACCTGTGGTGGTGTGTAAGCCACTGCATTAAAAAAGGAATATGGCGCAAGATTCTCTGATCCGTCGGAGCCGCGGGTCGAAATCCAGCCGATTGGACGTGGTGTGACGATGGCATTGAACGGATTGTGCGGCAGGCCGTGGCCCTCGGAAGGTTGATAGAACATGAATGTTTTTCTCCTGTTTGCCCAAGGCTTTGCGTCGTGATAGGCCGGATCTGCCCCAAATGCACGAGGTGCGCCTGTGTTCGTCCTGAAAAAAGAAAATCCCGAAGATTGGTGGGAGGTCGAAGCGCTCTTCGATCTCTGCTTTGCTCCGGGTCGTACTGCGCTGTCTTCTTATCGTCTGCGCGACGATGTGCCGCCTGTGGCGGCCTTGGGCCGCATCGCGCGGGATGAAATGGGCATGCTTGGCGGCGCCATCCGCTATTGGCCAGTCCGCATTGGCGATGCAGAGGTGCTTTTGCTGGGTCCGGTTGCGGTTCACCCCACGGCGCAGGGCGAAGGGCTTGCCGCGGCGATGATCCGTGACAGCCTGGCTCAGGCAGCGGAAAGCTGGAACAGAGTGCTTCTTGTCGGGGATCTACCTTATTATCAGCGCTTTGGTTTTCATCGCTTGTCCGGTATCGAGATGCCGCCTCCGACTAACCAAGACCGGATCCTGGGGCTTGAGTTGACACCGGATGCCTGGAACGGGATCTGCGGGCCGGTGATCCGGGCGGCTTGAAACATGCGCCTGCCACCCCAATGTCTGTTGGGGAAACAGGAGACAGCAGATGACGGGCACTGATCTTGTCGCAGTGGTGGATATCAATCAGGAACTGACGGCGCTGGCGCGACGGCATAAGGGCGCAGGCGGCGTCGGCATTCAGGTGCTTAATTTTGTCGGTGGTCAGGCTGAGAACCTGTTGGAACGCCTGCCTGACAAGGTCAAGGAACGGCTTGAGGATGCGACTTCTCGTGCGCTGAACATCGCCATGCGCGCAGCAAGCCAGTCCCGTGGTATGGTGCCTGATCAGAAGGGATGGCTGAACACGGCGATAACTACCGCCATGGGTGCGATGGGCGGGGCAGGCGGTTTACCTACTGCGCTGGCAGAACTACCGGTCACAACGACAGTTCTGTTGCGCACGATCCAAGGTATTGCCTTCGAATACGGTTTTGATCCTGATGACCCCGAAGTGCAGAAAGAATGCCTGCTGGTCTTCGGATCTGCCGGGCCGCTGGCGGCGGATGACGGCGCTGACATGGCTTTTCTGTCTGCGCGTGTCACACTGACAGGTGGCACGGTACATAGTTTGATTGCACGCGTTGCGCCGCGCCTTGCTACAGTGCTGGGCCAGAAGCTGGCGACGCAGACCGTGCCTGTGATCGGTGCCGTCGCTGGTGCGGCAACGAACTATGCCTATACCAGTTATTATCAGGAAATGGCCCATGTGCATTTTGGCCTGAGGCGCCTGTCTGAACAAACCGGCATATCGCGCGAGGATCTGGTCGAAAACCTGCGCGTTGCGGTCAGGGCGTTGTAAAACTCTGTACGATCAGCCGGGCTTTAATACAAAATTAAGGTTAACGTGGTTTGGTGTTCTTACAGCTAAGTTTGGGGAACCAGAGCTTTCCCGCGTTCCATTTTACGTCGTTAATGCGCTTGTCACTCTGCAGATGCGAAATTTGCATAAATGGGGCGACGACTGGTCAGGTGGGGCGCGGGGTTCAATACCTCTGCCTGCATAAAACGTGCGGGATACAGGCACTCGGCGCCAGAATGGCCCGGGTGCCTGGTTGTGTGAAGGCTCAGACGCGTTCGCGCAGATATGTCATGACAGCCGGACGCACGGATTGATCCCCGCGCTCTTTTGCATTCATGATCACTTCCCGCAGATCCTTAAGATTGGTGCGCATCATCAGATGTTTCACCGGGCCTATCGACGCTGGGCGCATCGATAGCGACCGTAGCCCGATTGCTGCCAGACAGATCGCCTCAATCGGACGGCCAGCATCTTCGCCACAAAAGGAAAGGTGGGTCTCGGTTTCACGGCAGCGCGCGACGATGCTTTCCAGAAAACTCAGGAAGCTGACGTTCAGTGTGTCGTATCTGCGCCGTACCCTTTCGTTTTCGCGGTCGGCGGCAAAGAAAAATTGCTTGAGGTCATTCCCGCCGATTGACAGGAATTCGACCTCTTCAAAGAATTTCTTCGGGGCAAAGGCCAGGCTGGGTGTTTCCAGCATTGCGCCAACCGACAAGGATGAGGGGATCGGATGACCCAGGATACGCTCACGTTCCAGAGCCTTGTCCATTTCGGCCCGGGCCTGACGGTATTCCTCGAATTGCGCGACAAAGGGGAACATCACCGTCAGCGGCCCGCCCTCAGCAGCGCGCAGCAGCGCCTGCAACTGCATCCGTAGGATGCCGGGTTTGTCCAGGCCGACGCGAATTGCCCGCCATCCCAGCGCTGGATTTGGCTCGTCATTGGGTTTCATATAGGGCAATACCTTGTCCGACCCGATGTCGAGCGTTCGGAACACCACCCGCTTGCCCTTTGCTGAATTCAACACCCGCCTGTACAGCACTGCCAGCTCTGTGCGGCGCGGCATCTGGTTGCGCACCAGAAACTGCAGCTCTGTACGGAAGAGGCCAACCCCTTCGGCGCCCGAGGACACAAGGCTAGGCAGGTCGGCCATAAGGCCCGCATTCATATGCAGTTCGATCCGGCTTCCGCAATGTGCCACACAGGGTGTTTCGCGGATGGAGGCATATCGTTCCAGCGCCTGCGCCTGCATTGCGATCTTGTCTCGGAAAGCGCTGACCACCGTTTCGTCCGGCCGCAGATGCACGATGCCCTGATCTCCATCTACCATCACGTGATCGCCGTTCAGCGCCTCATTCGTGATCCGCCCTGCATGCACAACCAGCGGGATCGCCAGAGCCCGCGCCACGATGGCAGCATGTGATCCGACCGACCCTTCCTCCAGCACGATAGCCTTCAGGCTGCGGCCATATTCCAGCAGTTCGCCGGGGCCGATATTACGCGCGATCAGGATGGGATCGCGGGGCATGTCAGCGCCCGTTTCCTTGCCTTGACCGGTCAGGATGCGCAGCAGGCGGTTCGACAGATCGTCCAGATCCTGCAACCTCTCGCGCAAGTAAGCATCGGTCACCTGACTCATCCGCGCACGAGCCGAAGACTGCTCTTTTTCAACCGCTGCCTCGGCCGACAACCCGCGGGCGATATCCTCTTCCATCCGGCGCATCCAGCCCTTGGAATTGGCGAACATCCGGTAGGCTTCCAGCACCTGCACCTGTTCGGGATCCGCCGCCCCGGCCAGCAGATCATCAACGCTGACCCTTAGGGTTTCTACCGCGGCGCTCAGCCTTTCATTTTCTTTCACGGGGTCGTCCGCTACAAGATTGGTCACAACAACGCGGGGTTCGTGCAGCCAGACATGACCCTCGGCGGTGCCCTCCTGACCCGCTGTGCCCCGCAGCAGCACAGGTTGTGTATGTCGCGCAGACAGAGCCGCGCCCTCGCCGACAAAAGCGCCAAGTTCAGTCATCTCGGCCAAGACCATTGCCACAACTTCCAGCGCGTAGACTTCATCAGAGGTGTATTCGCGCGCGGTCTTGGACTGTACCACGAGCACGCCCAGCTTTTCGCCAAGACGCTGGATCGGCACACCAAGGAAGGAGGAATAGATCTCTTCCCCGGTCTCTGGCATGTAACGGAACCCGCGCTGGGACGGCGCATCGGCGGTGTTCATAAGCTGGCCGGTGCGTGCCACACGCCCCACCAGACCTTCGCCCAGCTTCATGCGGGTCTGGTGTACGGCTTCAGCCTTCAGGCCTTCGGAGGCGCAGAGCTCTAGCGTTTCGTCATCCCGGAACAGATAGATCGAGCACACTTCGGTGCCCATGGAGTCTGCGGTCAGATGGGTGATCTTATCCAGCCGCTCCTGACCCGCGGCCTGTTCGGCCATGGTGTCACGCAGCCGCCCGAGCAATTTGCGGCTTTCGCTCTCCGCGCGGTCAGCCATTCACATACCCCATAAACCCTGCCCGGGCCGCAGCGGCCTCAGGCTTTTTTTTCTAACTCGAACGCATCATGCAGGGCTTGCACAGCAAGTTCCATGTATTTCCGGTCGATCAGAACGGAAATTTTTATCTCGGAAGTTGTAATGACCTTGATGTTGATGCCCTCAGAGGAAAGCACCTTGAACATCTTTGCAGCTACGCCGGTGTGAGAGCGCATGCCGATCCCCACGACCGAGATTTTGGCAACGCCCGTATCCGCTACCAATTCGTTGAAACTGATGTCGCCCTTGGCCTTTGCATCGTCCAACGCCTTCTGTGCCCGCTTCACCTGTTCGGTTGGGCAGGAAAAGGTCATGTCCGTGCGGCCTTCTTCAGCGATGTTCTGCACGATCATGTCGACATTCACACCTGCCTCGGACAGCGGCATGAAGATCGCCGCCGCGATGCCGGGACGGTCCTCGACCGAAACAAGCGTCATCTTGGCCTCGTCGCGGGAATAGGCCACACCGGCCACAACATTGCTTTCCATGATGTCCTCCTCGTCGCAGACCAGCGTGCCTGCATTGTCCGACGGTTCCTCGAAACTGCTCAGCACCCGCAGCCTGACTTTGTACCGCATTGCGAGTTCAACCGAGCGGGTCTGCAAGACCTTCGCGCCCAACGATGCCAGTTCCAACATCTCTTCAAAGGCGATCCGGTCCATCTTGCGTGCCTTGTCACAGACGCGCGGATCGGTGGTATAAACGCCGTCCACATCTGTGTAGATATCGCACCGTTCTGCATCGAATGCGGCTGCAAAAGCGACGGCGGTTGTGTCTGATCCGCCTCGGCCAAGTGTAGTGATCCGCCCCTCGGGGCTGATCCCCTGGAAGCCTGCGACCACGGCCACTTGCATGCCTTCGCCAAACTTGCGGTTGATATTGTCGGTCGGGATCTCTTCGATCCGCGCCGAGCTATGCGCTGAGGTAGTTTTCAGCGGCACCTGCCAGCCCTGCCAGCTGCGTGCGGGAATATCCATCTCCTGCAGCGTCAGCGCCATGAGGCCTGCGGTCACATTCTCGCCGGAACTGACGACAGCATCATATTCACGGGCATCGAACATGGGCGAGGTCTCATTCACCCAGCCGACCAGCTCGTTGGTCTTGCCCGACATGGCCGACACGATGACGATCACGTCATAGCCCTTGGCCACTTCCAGCCCGACACGCTTTGCCGCCCGCCGGATCCTATCCAGCGTTGCGACAGAGGTGCCGCCGAATTTCATTACGAGAACGGGCATCAGACTCTCCCGGGGTCACAATCGATAGGTGCTTTACGCCCGGCAACTCACCAGCGCAAGAGGGCGCGCAAACCTAAAGCCGCTGCTTTCCTGAACCAGACTAACTTCATCTATCCAAACTTCATCTATCCAAAAATACTCTGGGGTTCGGGTGTTGGAGCCGGCGGTACTTACGTGTGCTATGCCACTCATCGGCCGCGATAATCCGCCGGAGCAAACCCATCCGCATTCACATGGGTCTCGGTGCCCGGTACCACATCTGTGTTCTGCGCGGACAGGCCCAGCCAGACATTGTTTCGCCGCTCCAGAACAAAGCTCATCACGGTCTGCCTGTCACCGGCAATGCCGCCATCCGGTGCCATCTGGCCTGACAGGTGAAAGCGGCAATGGACCACTGCATGATCTGCTCCCAGAGGACGCACCCGGATGACCCCTGGGCGCAGCTGCGTTTCAGCAAAGAACGATTTCAGGGCGTACCCATGCGCCCGCGCAATATCTTCGCGTCGGTGCCACCACAACCCCACGACATTCACGAAATCCGCATCCTCGGCGAATAGCGCGCCAACGAAAGCACCATTCCGGCTTGCCCAGGCTGTAGAAATGGCCGCCGGAAAGTCAGCAGGGTCAGTGACCCTCAATAGGGATGCGCCTTCCCGTCAAACGTCTCAAAACAGCCCGTCGTCTCGAGGCTGAGGGCATCGAACCGCTGCACAAGTCCTGCGGCAGAGTCCTCGACCGCAATCGCCGCAGCTGACCCGCCCATATCGGTGCGCACCCATCCCGGATGATAGATCCCGACCGCGATGCCAAGGCCTGACAGGTCCGCCGCCAGATTCCGGCCCAGATTCAACGCCGCCGCCTTTGAAGCACGGTAGATATAGCTTCCTCCCGGGGCCAGTTCGGAGGATGCCATCTGCGACGAGATGATCGCCACCTTCGCACCTTTTGCCAGCTGCAGATTGGCCAACATTGCCTGAACGGTCAGAAACACGCCTGTCACGTTCACCGCGAACATATTGGCCCACATCTGCGGCGGATAGCCGTCGGCCAGACTTTGCCCCTTGTCGAGATAGACGCCCGCGTTGCAGATCAGAAGATCCAGCGGTTTGCCCTCGATCTTGCGTGCCAGCGCATGGAGTGACTTCGGGTCGCTTACATCCAGGGACAGAAATCCGTGCGCATCCCGGGCTGTGCCCAGGACTTCTTCCCCACGTTCCGAGAATTTGGCATAGAGCGCATTGCCAATGCCGCGGTTGGCGCCTGTGATCAGGACTGTCATGGGGGGCTTTCTGTTGCTGTGTCAGTTGGTCTTGCGCGTCGGCAGAAAGGGAAGGGGTGCCACCGGCACGCCGTCCTCGATCAGTTTTTTTGCCTCGTCGTCGCGCGCTTCCCCCCAGATGGGACGGTCGGGGGCATCGCCGTCGTGGATGGCGCGGGCCTCGCGCACGAAATCGCTGCCTACATAGTCGGAGTTTGCTTCAATATGTTTGCGAAACTCGGCCATGGCCTGCTCTGCCGGGGATTTGGCGGCGCTCAGCGGTCGCTCGGCTTTCGAAGTCGCATGATTCACGCGCGGCGCCATGATCGCCTTTTCAACAGAGATCGAGCCGCATACAGCGCAACTGATCAGCCTGCTTTTCTGCAGCTTCTCAAAGGCATCTGCGGACTGGAACCAGGAATCGAACCGGTGGTCACTTTCGCATCTCAGGCTGTATTGGATCATGCAAACGTCCCGTCTGTCTTATCGCTTCTAGATAAACAGTCAGGCTGAGACTTCAAGAAACGCTTAAGGTCAGATGTCGACGGCTGGCATCGCGGCAACAGTCCTATCCCCTAGGCAGGAGGGGGAGCATGCGCGCCATCAGCCCCTTTAGACCGGTGTGCTGCCGTAGTGCGTCCTGAGCCAGCACACCTTGCGCGCGCTGATTGACCGGGTCGGTCAGAGCCACCAGCGCGGCGCTTAGACCGTGCGCATCAGCAATCTGTTGCGCCGCTCCAGACTTTGCCAATGTCGCGAAGGGCTTCACGTGATTTCGGATATCCGGGCCGTGCAAGATGGCCGCGCAAAAAGCAGCAGGCTCATAGGGCGTATGCCCGCCCCGGTCGGTCAGCGTGCCGCCGATGAAAACCACACCAGCCAAAGCATACCACAGGGCCATTTCGCCCATGGTATCGGCCAGCAGGACCTCTGCGCCCATTTCTCCGGCAGAGCGGCGGTCAAAGTTCAGTCCCGCCGTGCGCAGCAGTCCTGCGACCTCGTCTGCGCGGCCCGGATGACGCAGGGCCATGATGAGCCGCAGATCGGGCCGTATCTTGCGCGCCTCAAGATGGGCGGCAATCACCACCTCTTCCTCGCCCGCATGGGTTGACGCGGCAAGCCATGTGATGTCCCGCGGATAGGCGCGGCGCAGTTCTGAGTCGGGCGTCTGTCCGGGTGGGGGCGTGTAGAGTGCCTTCAGGTCGACAACCGGGCCACATGCTTCGGGGCGTAATCCCAGCTGAAGGAATCTGTCTCGTGATCCGCTGTCCTGCGCTGACAGAAACGCCACCTGCTGCAGCAAATTGCGTGCAAGTTTTTCAGCGCGACCCCAGACTCGGGCAGAACCCGGCGACATCCGCCCGCCCAGTACCAGAACGGGACCGGGGCACAGCAGCACGCGGTTTGGCCATATCTCCGCCTCCATCGTTATGTGGGCCACAACCTGCCATTGCCGCATCACGCGTCGTACGATCGACGCCAGATCCAGCGGCGCCAGATGGGCGGAAACGCCGGGCAGATCCCAGCCCCGGGCCAGTGTCACGCCAGTTGTGCTGTTGCAGGTGATCAGCAGCGCCAGATCGGGACGCGCATCCCGAAGCGCAACGATCAGCGAGCGGGCGGAAGTCAGTTCGCCGTTCGATGCCGCATGCAGCCACAGATGATTGCCGCTGATTAGGGGGCGGACTGCGCCGCGCCGCTCTGACAATGCCGACCAGTCGCGTGCGAGCACCAGCCGCGCCAGCTGCCATATAGCAAAGAGCGTGATCAGAACCCGGTACAGCGCCACCTTTAGCGTCCCAGTGTCTGGCGGATCTGCGCCTCAAGCCGATGCAGCAGGATGTCGTTGTCGAACCGCTCTTCAGCAACGCCGCGGGCACTTGCCGCCATTTCAGGTACGTTGTCCGCAGTCAGAGCCTTGCGTATCGCATTGCGAAAGCCATCCGTGTCATGTTCGTCGACCAGAAATCCTGTTTTCCCCTCATCAATCGCTTCGGGGATGCCTGCATGACGGGTCGAGACGGTGATGCAGCCACACGCCATCGCTTCTTGAATCGCGGTGGGCAGGCCTTCGGTATTGCCATCTGCGGCTGTCACCGAATGTTGCAGAAAAAACTGTGTGTGCTGCAGCTTCTCGCGCACAAAGTCGTGTCTCTGCGCGCCGTGGAACGTCACCCGATCCGCCACGCCAAGTTCTGCTGCCAGCACGCGTGCGGGTTCGAACAGGGGGCCATCGCCGATGAAGTCAAGCCGCGCATTTGTGCCGGACGTTGCCTCGGCAAAGCATCGAAGGGTGATCAGCGGCGCCTTTTTTTCGATAAAACGTCCAACAGCGAGACAGGACAGTGCGTCCTTGTCGGTGGGGGCAAAGCGGCGCACATCGACGCCAGACGGTATCACATGGGCATTGTCATGTCGGATCCCGTGGCGCGCGAGGTTGTCGAGCAGGAACTGAGAGACTGAAAACACCCCGGCAAGCCGTGGCATCATCTTGGCATAGGCGGTCTGGATGCGGCGCGAGCGCAGTGCCTTGGACGCATCTGTGCCGCGATAATAGCTGAAAATCGGGATGCCCAGTTCGTTCGCAATCGGCGCCAGCGCCAGCGCCTGTGTGCCGAATTCCGCCAGAATGACCTCGATCCGCTCACGGCGCAGGAATTCCGCCAGATCCCGTTTGCCTTTGCCGAAAGGCAGGCGGGACGTTGCGTGTTGCGCAAGGTTCCAAAGGGTCCAGAAGGGCAGGGCAAGCCTATCCGCGCCGCTCAGCGGCGCGCGGCGTTCAAAGATCGCCTTTCCATAGGGATCTGTTCCGTTGAACCGGCCACAGAGCACCACCGTGTCACCACCGAACAGCAAGTCGATATGTCGGTTGATAAAGGTTTCGCCCCCGACGTGGTAGTCGCTTGTCCCGATGGCTGTGCGCATCTTCTGCCCTGTTTTGTGATGTATGGCCTGCCTAGCAGCCACACTCAGCACGGGCAAGCACGCCGCCCTTGCATCATTCACAAGCGTGCACGAAGGCGACAAATAATTTCGTTTCAAATGCCCGGTCTCAGGAGAGCATTTTGAATGCTGCCAAAGGTGCGCGCTGCTAGGTCCTTAGACAAACCTGCCCAAGGCCAGCCGCATCGCAAGTGCGGCGCCAAGCGCGCCAAACCCGGCGATCATCAGCGCCAGCGTCATGCCCCAGCCGCCGACCAGTGTCGTGGTCCAGTGCAACAGCGGCTCCCGCAGGGCATAGAGCGCGATGGCGGTGAGCAAAGAAGGGGCGACAGAGATCAGTATATCACGGGGTGTGATCGTAACGAACCCTCTTCTCATGGCCAGCACGAAAAGCGTCCCGACATAGACCCAAAGACCCACCGATGTTGCCAGCGCCAAACCCGCAGCGCCCAGCCATCCTACCAGTGCGAGTTTGAGCGCGAGGTTCACAATCGTGGCCAGGGCAAGGACGCGCAAAGGGGTGCGCAGATCCCCGCGCCCCTGAAAACAAGACACGATAGCGCGGACCGACAGCGCTGGCACCAGCCCAAGCGCATAGGCGGAGAGGATCAGCGCAGATGCTTGCGCGGTGGCAAGGTCGAAGGCGCCGCGCACGAAAAGGACCGCCATGATCCACTCTCCAAGCAAAATCATCACAACCGTCAGTGGTGCAGCCAGATCAAGGCAAAGTCGCAGCGCGCGATTTGCGGCGCGCCGCATGCCGCTCTCATCCCCCGCCCCGGACCGTCGCGCGATATCCGGCAGCAGCATGGTGCCTACCGCAATCCCGATCACCCCAACCGGCAGCTGATAGATCCGGTCGGCGTAATAAAGATGTGACAGGCTGCCCACCGGCAGGAAAGTTGCAAGGATGGTATCGGCAAAGACCGCGACCTGCACCGCGCCCGAGGTGAGCAGCGCAGGTCCCAATCGACGCAGGAACAGCCGCGCGGCTGGGCTGAGCTGGGGCCGGTGGGAGCGCAGAGAAATCCCCGCCTGCCGCGCGGCCAGTATCAGAAGCGTCACCTGTGCAAGGCCTGCGGCAAAGACGCTCCAAGCAGCTGCATGTGCGGCGGTAGGGAAAGCGTGCGCCGTTGCCAGCCCGCCGATCATGAACAGATTCAGCAGGATCGGCGCGGCGGCGGCGGCGGCGAACCTGTCATGGGCATTCAGCAGCGCCGACAGGAAGGCGACAAGCGACATGCACAACAGATAGGGAAAGGTGATCCGCATCAATTGCAGCGTCTGCGCGGACTCATCCTCTGCAATACCGGGCGCCAGCAGGTCCAGCGTCAGTCCGGGCGCCAGCATGACGATCAAAAGCAGCAAGAGGTTCACTGTCACGAGCCAGACAAGCACAGTGGCGGCCAGCGCGTTCGCCGCGGTTTCCCCGTCACGGCTGCGGGTTGCGGCATAGGTCGGCAGAAAGGCGGCGTTAAACGCGCCCTCGGCAAAGATCGCGCGGAAATGGTTGGGCAGGCGAAAGGCCAGCATGAAGGCATCCGCCAAAGGACCCGCGCCTAGCACGGCCGCCATGATCAGGTCGCGCAGCAATCCCGCAACGCGGCTGACCAGTGTCAGGCCAGAGATGGTCCCAAGCCGTTTCAGCACTTGGGGGATTGCCTGAGGTGGATCATCTTAAACTTCTTTACATGAAACCGGTGCCGATCGATCTTTGGCAGGTGTTATCATGTCTGCGGGCAGACGCCAGATGGGGAAATAGCGACAGATTTCGGGCATCACGCGAGTGAAAATACGGGCCTGTTGCGTTTTCTGAGCCTGCCAAACGTTCGGGAACCTTCGAGCGACACTGGATTGGCGGCTCCGGCTGGCACACGGGGCGTAACGTAGCTGTTTGCGCCTTGGATGTTGGATGTTGGATGTTGCCTTTGCCGCCCCCACAGTTTTTACATCACCTTAGGGTGGACGCCCATGCGGCGTTGGACTGCGCCATAGGCCTGATATGTGTAAGGGTGCCGTTTGAGGGGGATTTTGGGACTGATGAAGACATTGCTTTCGCTCGCATCCGTCGTATTTTTCGGATCTTTTGGGGTGGTTTCGGCCAATGAGGCGCTGATTGAGCGGATGGCAGATCCCGGTCAATGGGTGATACAGACCGGCGACTATGCGAACCAGCGGTATTCCGAGCTTGACCAGATCACGCCCGCGAATGTGGGTGATCTGCAGATTGCCTGGACCTTTTCCACCGGCGTGCTGCGGGGCCACGAAGGTGGGCCGCTCGTTGTGGGAGACGTCATGTATGTGCACACGCCGTTTCCTAATACTCTTTACGCCCTTGATCTGACCAATGAGGGCCGGATCATTTGGAGTTATTCGCCCGTACAGGAGCAGGACGTTCTGGCGGTGATGTGCTGTGACACGGTCAATCGCGGGGTCGCCTATGCAGATGGCAAGATATTTATGCAGCAAGCCGACACAACTGTTGTTGCGCTCAACGCGGCAACCGGCGCAGTCGACTGGAGTGTGCAGAACGGTGATCCCACCAAGGGTGAAAGTAATACTGCCACGGTCATGCCAGTGGGGGACAAGGTCATTGTCGGTATCGCGGGCGGCGAATATGGGGTGCGCGGTCATGTGACCGCCTACAGCATCGCTGATGGTCAAAGGCTCTGGCGGGCCTATTCCATGGGGCCGGACGAAGACATTCTCGTCGACCCGGAAAAGACAACACATCTGGGAAAACCGATTGGTACAAACTCAGGCACCAATACCTGGGAAGGGGATCAATGGATGATCGGCGGTGGAACCACCTGGGGGTGGTATGCCTATGATCCGGACGAAAACCTGATTTATTACGGCACTGGTAATCCTTCGGTCTGGAACCCGGGGCAGAGACCCGGCGACAATCGCTGGTCGATGACCATCATGGCGCGCGATGCAGAGAGCGGCATAGCCCGGTGGTTCTATCAGATGACCCCCCATGACGAATGGGATTACGACGGCGTCAACGAAATGATCCTGACCGAGCGGGACATCGATGGCACCCGCCGCAAACTGCTCACCCATTTTGACCGAAACGGGCTTGCTTACACGCTTGACCGTGTCACCGGCGCTCTGCTGAGCGCCGAGAAATACGATCCTTCGGTTAACTGGACCAGTGGCGTTGATATGGACCCCGCCTCGGACACTTATGGGCGCCCGCAGGTCGTTGCGGACTATTCGCCCGATCAGCAGGGCGAGGACGAAAACATCACCGGCATCTGCCCGTCGATGAGTGGGGTCAAGAACCAGCAGCCTGCCGCCTATTCACCGCAGACCGGGCTGTTCTATGTGCCCACAAACCAATTGTGCATGGATTTTGAACCCTTTCGGGTGCGCTATACCATAGGCCAGCCCTATGTGGGAGCCACAACCACGTTGACCCAGGTTCAGGGAGGGCACGGCGGATTGGGTAATTTCGTCGCCTGGGATGACAGAATAAGTCAGATCATCTGGTCCAACCCTGAAACATTCTCGGTCTGGTCTGGTGCGCTCGCCACGGCAGGAGGTGTCGTCTTCTACGGCACGCTCGAAGGCTATCTGAAGGCAGTCGATGCCAAGACTGGGGAGGAGCTCTATCGGTTCAGGACACCCTCGGGGATCATCGGCAATGTGATGAGTTACAGTCAGGATGGCAGGCAATATGTTGCCGTTTTGTCCGGAATCGGCGGTTGGGCGGGCATTGGTCTCGCAGCGGGCCTGACCAATCCGCATGACGGCATGGGAGCGGTGGGTCGCTACGAAGCGCTGAGCGAATATACCGCGCTGGGCGGTCAGCTTACAGTATTCGCTTTGCCGGACTGAAGCGGCGCACCAATCCTTTGCCGCAGCCTGTCGCTGACTTCAGATTGGGGAGGGATACCCACGGTCCACGACTGCCGAGTTCCGGGGGATACTGGTCAGGATTGCGACCTGTTCCAAAGCCTCTGACGAGGTGTGCACATCGTAGGGATTACTCGGCAGGGCCCGAATGCTCAGGATAAACCCCTTGTCGATGGGAGTGGCCAGTCTGACCTTGATGCCGAACTCGTAGCGCTTTCGGGCTTTGCCTTTGGAAATGCAGTCCAGCTCGGGGTCATGCAGGGCATTGATCTTGCCGCCGCTCCTGAGGCCCTGATGCAGCAGGCGACCGACGAGCACGAGGGTGTCCAGAACGCGCTCGCGCAAGGGGCCACCCGGAATCTCCTCCAGCTGGCGGCGGATATCGCGCAGGATGCGGGCGGTGTAACCCTCCAGCTTTTTCAGAGCCTTGCGCATACGCCGAAATTGGAGGGCATGGGCCTAGCGCCCAATCTGCAAGGCCAAGCGCGGGGCAAGACGGTTGTCGTTCTGGCGTAGCGTGATACCGCCCTCGTCAGCCAAGGCAACGAGTTGGCGACGGGCCTTCTCATACAAGCTGACGTTGCCCCCTGCAGCTAATCCAGTTTGAGATAGACTCTGGCCCAACCGAAAGG
>NZ_AWWI01000142.1 GCF_002760615.1 Puniceibacterium antarcticum
CGAAGGGCTGAGCGGCCCTTCGTCATCTCCAACCGAACCAACCTACAGGACAATAAAATGAGAAATCTTCTTTTGACGACAAGCTTCGCGATCGCGCTATCAGCACCGGCCTTTGCTGCAGGTACACACGACGGTGGACATGGGGAGACCAAGCCAGCCGCAATGATGGTCGGCATGCCGGGTGACGCCGCCAAGGTTGACCGCACAATCGACGTCACTTTGCTCGAAAACGATGAGGGCCAGATGCTGATCGAGAGTGAGCCGATGGATATCAAGGAGGGCGAAACCATCCGCTTCAACATCACCAACAAGGGTGAGCTGGAGCATGAATTCGTCCTCGACACGGTAGAGCGTAATGCCGAGCATAAGATCGAAATGGCCAAGATGGACATGGAACATGACGATCCGAACCGTATCCGTCTCGATGCGGGCGCTTCGGGCGAGGTTGTCTGGACTTTCGCAAATTCTGGCACATTCGAAGCGGCATGCTTGATCGCCGGCCACTACGAATCCGGCATGCACGGCCCGATCACCGTCAACTGAACCTTCCGAAAACCAAGGAAAACAAAATGAAACTTCTGAAAACACTGACGCTTACGACCCTGGCCCTCACGATGAGCGCGGGTCTTGCCATGGCTGAAACCTACACCAAAGGCACGATCAAGAAGATCGACGCCAAGGCCGGCAAGGTCACCATCATCCACGAAGAGCTGGTCGATCTGGAGATGCCTGCGATGACCATGGTCTTCCGCGCCGACGAAGAGATAATTGCCAAGTTGGCCGAAGGACAAAACGTCGAATTCGTCGCCGATCGCGTCCAAGGAAAATTGACGGTCACTGCTCTAAAATGAAATTAATGAAGGGTGGCGATATTTGTCGCCGCCCTTCGCATGACGAATGTAGTTCTATGGCAGATGTCATCTAAGGTTCCTGATGGGCACATAGAAATGCCATTCGAATTTTGAGAAAAGTCTGGGACTTACCTCGGTAAATTTCGGAATCTCGAAAAGTACTAAAAATAAACTTCCTGCGTTTATGCTTCTTGGCTTTATAGGGTAAAGTGAGTTGCAACATTTAGGTATCATTTACCTACCGAAAGCAAATTAGATTAATAATTAGGAGTTTACGAAATTAACGTAGCCCAAACAAATTTCGGTGAAGTTTGATCCAATCGCAATTTTATGCTTAAGAATTTCCTGGTTTATGCAGCATGTCCACTGGAAAACATCAGGATCCAGAGTCGCTTGATCTATAGCAAGACGATGGCGTGTTTTGAGAGAATGTATAGCGGTAGGCCAGAATTCCTCTGCCTTAAATAGATCAATACCGAGGGACGCGATGATAGTAAAATGTTCGGCATAAATTATCACATTTATGTGTAATAACAGATATTTAGCGATACACTTTGATACACAAAGAAGATGGAATGTATTCTGTAAAATGGATAATATCATTTTAGCGTATAAGACAATCTTATCGCGCATAGAAACGAAATGAGGTAGTAATGACTTCGAAAATTCTCAAAGGCCTTCTGATTTCTGCGTTTGTCACCGTCTCGGCGACAAACGCTATGGCAAGCAATACATCCGCAGCAGCCGTCGCAACGATTGAAAAGTATGCGCCGGATGCCAACGTCAGTGCACTGAACCACAGACAGATTTCCACACTGATGAATGTGATCTCTTCGAGCGACGAGGGGTTTGGCGGCAAACAAACTCAGGTTCAGGCGCTTATTCGGAACTTTGAAAATGGCGTATTTTCAGGATAACAAACCGCTTCCTGAAACCGAACAAGATCACAAGCTGCACTCGACTGAAGTTGAGTGCAGCTTTGTGACTTTCGCAACCCGCCAGCCTCACATCGCCGTCGCAGTACTCTGGCTGAGAGATGCTGTATCGGGGCATGAATTGTGCACTGGCTGCCACGTTTTGCATACCAGCAGTTCGGCTGCCAACGGTTCCACGTTGGATCCAAAATGAGAAAGGGGGTCTAGAGTGCTTGTCAGAATTAACATGTTTATGACCCTTGCCGTGGGTCGCTTTGAATAACAGCGGAACAGATAGCTCCCTACCTTCCCAACCGCTTCGCCCTCTCGGCTATCCTAACCATTTGTGCACTGCGAGAATGCGAGAAGCAGAACTTCGCCGCACTGAGCATGAACTCACGCAACGCAGGACGAAGCGCTAAATCGTTACTAGCGCACGCGCAGATACCTTTCTGCGTATGCGCCGTCCTCGCCCCATTGGGATTTCGCTTGCGGGCTGGTTCCCGGTGCGCGCGGCTGGCTTTCTTGCCTTCATGAGTGCTCAGAATGAGCTCACTGGGGACTCCCGGATGAGCTCATTGTGAGGGGATCGAGGGCCGCGGCGTAGGTCCATGGCATCAACGCATCGATGTCCTTGTCGAGATGACCATTGGCGAGCCTGGTGAAGAGATCATGCAGGTAGGCATAGGGTTCGACGCCGTTCATCTTGCAGGATCCGATCAGGCTTGCAAAGCGCGCCCAGGAACGGCCGCCCTCGTCGTGGCCGGCAAAAAGCGCGTTGCGGCGGTTCATGGCCGGGCTGCGGATGGCGTTCTCGACCAGGTTGGAGTCCATGTCGACATGGCCATCATCGAGGAAGAGCCGGAAGCCATGCTGGCGCGTCAGCATGTATGCGAGCGCCGCACCGAGGTCGGATTTCCGCGAGACGCGTCCGGCCTGGGCGGCCAGCCAGGCGAAGAACTGATCTACCAACTGTCGCGACAGGTCCTGACGGACGGCACGGCGATGATCGGGGGCTGACCCGCGGATGGCATCCTCGATCTTGTAGAGCGCGGCGATGCGCACCAGCGCCTCGTCGACGATGGGCGAACCCTTCTTTGGTTTGGCCTTGATCAACTTTCGCCGACCGTGAGCCCAGCAGAATGCCAACCGCAAGGGATCGCCGCCCGTGCGCTTTGGCGTGGCGAGGTGAGTATAGGCGCCATAGGCATCGACCTGGATCGTGCCGTTGAAGCCGGTCAGGATTTCATCGGCGTATTCGCCCTTTCGACCGGGGCGGTAGTGGAACACCACGCCGGGCGGCGCCGGGCCGTTCCAGCCCCGGTCATCGCGCAGCACCGCCCAAAAATAGCCGGTCTTCGTCTTGCCGCGCCCGGGATCCAGCACCGGGGCGGTGGTTTCGTCGACATAGAGCCGGGTGCTGCCCTGTTTCAGCAACACCGCCATTATTCGGTCCACCACCGGCGCGATCAGCGCACCGGTCCGACCCATCCAGTCGGCCAACACCGACCGGTCGATCGGCACGCCGTGCCGGGCCATGACCACAGCCTGACGGTTCAGGGGCATGTGCTCGGAATGCTTGGACACGGCGATCTGGGCCAACAGCGCCTCGGTGGGCCAGCTGCCCTCCAGAAGATGCGCCGGGGCTTTGGCCTGAACCACACCCGCGCGCCCTTTGGGGCAGGCGTATTTCGGGCGGATCGTGACGATCACCTGATAGCACGCCGGGATGTAATCCAGCCTGTCGACCCTGTCCTCACCGATCCGCACCATGTCGCCACAGCCGCAAGGGCAAGCAATGCTGTCAGGCTCGATGACACGCTCGACGCGCGGCAGGTGTTCCGGCAAGGCGCGCGCCTTGCGCTTCTTGCGCGGCGCCTTCTTTTCGGGTTCGGTCTCGCTGGCCGCGATCTTCTCCTCGACCGCGGCAATCTGTTCCTGGGTCTCGGCGATGGCGGCTTCCAGATCCTCGAGAGCAAGCTCGAGCTGCGCGGGGTCCAGCTTTTCCGATTTCGGCCCGAACTTCGCATGCCGGTATTGTCCGACCTGGCCTTCCAGCTTCTCGATCAGGGCCTTCAACTCGGTGATGAAGGCGTCCTTCTCGACAACTACCGCCTGTTCATGCTGGCGGGCCGCACGCTCGACCGAGGCCTCAAACCGTGCTGCTTCCAGTGCGGCCGACTGTGCGGCAAAGGCCTTCACAACCTCGGGCGGAAGGTCCGGAAACTGGCTGAGATCGAAGGGCTGCGACATGCGGATTCATAGCCGTTCCAGCCAAGAAAGGCCAATAAAACAACGCCGGACAGCTGAGTAAATCATCCCGCCGCAATGGGTGGAGTGACCCGCTGCGCAACGATCCGGCGCCAGTCCAGACCTTCGAACAAAGCTTCGTGTTGGGCCCGCGACAGCCGCATTGTCCCGTCCTGAACCTTCGGCCAGGCAAAGCTGCCCTGTTCCAGGACTTTGTAGACCATCACGAGACCCGTTCCGTCCCAGACCAGAATCTTCATCCTGTCGCCGCGTTTCGAGCGGAATACGATCGTCACCCCGGAATGCGGATCGAGCTTCAGCTCGGTCTGCACGATCAGCGCCAGAGCGCGATGGCCACAGCGGAAGTCCACCGGACGCGTCGCAATCAGGATCGGCTGGCGCTGTCCCGCGACGATCATGCCGGTCCTCGCAACGCACGCGCCACCGCTGCTGCCCGCTCTGGCGGAACATCGCCCGGCACCCGCAGCACCAGATCGTTCCCGATCTCGATCGTGATGACGCCGCTGATCCGTCCGGCATCCGCTGGTGGACCGACGTCCTCAGACTCCACCGAAACCGGCACAAAGGCTGGCAGAGCGTCTGACGGCATCCTGGCCATGGCGTCAGCGGGCAGGACAAGACGGCCCTCGCGAGCCTGACGCCGCCAATCCGAAAGCTGATGCGCTGCCAGATCATGCCGCCGCGCGACATCCGCCACCCGCGCGCCCGGCTGAAAACTCTCTGCCACAATCCGGGCTTTCACATCATCCGGCCAGCGCCGATATCCACGCGTCCGCTGCACAACCTCGATGCAACCGTCAAACCCGTCGCCGCCATCCGCCATCATCATCTCCTTCTGAAAGCTCAGAACGAAACTCGCCGCTCGGTCAGAGTCGGGAAACCGCAGAAATCAATGGGGCGGGAACGGCGCATACCTTTCTGCGATTTGCCGACCTCAACAATGGATTACGCAAGGACTGCACGTCTCTAAAGGCTACGACTTTGATCCAGCGAGACAATCTGTCCATTCCTCCAAAAGACAAACGGGCGAATCAACTAAGCCTTGCGTTCTGTTTTTCCTCGAAAACTTTAAACAGTTGGTGGTCAAAACATGACCGACGGCAACTGCGATCAACTCTTATTTTGCGTCTCACGATTGATCGGATAGCCGCTTGCCGGGCCTTTGGCCGGTTGAACCAGCATCCTGTCGAGCCACAGGTCACGCGGTGTCCGGAATTGCTCGATCCCGATCGACATGCCCTCGTGCCCTGCTTTTGGCTGCGCCTTGTAGGTCCCAAGCAGTCTGTCCCACCAGGGAAGGTTGAAACCGAAATTGCTGTTCGTCTCTTCTGGGCGGATCGAGTGATGGACACGGTGCATGTCTGGCGTCACCACGATCAGGCGCAGGACCCGGTCTACGAATGTCGGCAACCGAACGTTGGAGTGATTGAACATGGCGGTCGCGTTCAACAGTACCTCGAAGATCAACACAGCAACCGCTGGAGGACCCAGAGCCATCACCACCGCCAACTTGATCCCCATCGACAGTAGTATTTCAACCGGATGAAAGCGCAGGCCCGTCGTGACATCAAACTCGAGGTCGGCGTGATGCATCCGGTGTAGCCGCCACAGTGCAGGCACCGCATGGAACATGACGTGCTGCAGATAGATGACCAGATCGAGCACGACGATCGAGACGAGAACTGCAACCCACCCCGGCGCTTCGATGATATTGAACAGTCCCCAGCCACGGTCCTGAGCAATCACGGCCAATCCAACCGCGAGGATCGGGAAACTCAGGCGCAACACAATGGTATCGATCACCACGAGGCCCAGATTGTTCGTCCAGCGGATCACCCGCGGAATCTCCCGCCGTCGTCGGGGTGCTGCAAGTTCCCACAGGGCCATCGCCACCAAGACACCGAGAAAAGCGATGAGGCGAAGTTGTAGTTCGGTGGCAAGAATGGAGTCTGGCATCGGTGCTGTCGTAATCTCTATGCTGCAGTCCACACGGCGCGAACGTCAGGTAACGGTGAACTGCCCCATCATGCCGGCATCCTCATGCTCGAGGATATGGCAGTGAAACATGAATGGCGTATCGCCGCTGGCGGGCTGGTCGAACCGGGCGAGGATTTCGGCCTCGCCGGGCACCAGCACAGTGTCTTTCCAGCCGGTGTTCTCCGGCCGCGGGGGGCCGCCGTTCTCGCTGACCACCCGGAAGCGTACGCCGTGGACGTGGAACGGATGCGCAACCATGGTGCTGCGGATCTGCCAGCGTTCCACGGTTCCCCGGGCGACCTCGAAATCGATCCGGTCCATGTCGAAGGGACGCCCGTTGATGGCAAAGCCACCGCCCCCCATCATCATGCCGCCCATGCCCATGTCGAGCGATATCTGCCTTGTTGCGATCTCTGCGCCCGATAGATCCTCGGACGCGCCATCCAACTGGTCTGGCAGGCGGGCGATCCGTGCAGCAAGCGTGCTGTCGGTGGCGAACTGGACGACACCAAAGGCCTGGCCCGGATCGCTCATAAGCACAGGCGCGCTGCCTGACGAGAAGTCGACAAGCACCTCGGCCCGTTCGCCGGGTGCCAAGCGCAGCACATCAAGCGCGACGGGTGCAGGCAGGAAGCCGCCGTCGGTTGCCACCAGGTGCATGGGCCGCGTATCGTCGAAAAAAAGCGTGTAGATGCGCGCATTCGAGCCGTTGAGCAGGCGCAGTCGCACGATACCCTCCGGCACGACCGCAGTCGCGCCCGCCTGACCATTGATGAGCATCCGGTTCCCGGCAAACCCGTGCATTATGTCCATCATGGAAGGGTCATAGACCATACGTCCGGAGGCATCGAACCGACGATCCTGCAAAACGAGGGTTAGATCGTCGATCCCGTATGCAGATGGCAGACCGCGCGCATCGTCCTGCCCGTCCGTCATATGGATGACCCCGGCCAGTCCGAAATAGACCTGTTCTGCAGTTCGCTCGTGGATATGCGAGTGATACCAGACGGTTGCCGGGTCCTGCGCAATGGATATCTCTGGTTTCCATGTGGCACCGGGCGCGATTGCGAGATGCGGGCCGCCGTCATGCTCTCCGGGCACCAGAAGGCCGTGCCAGTGCGTGCTGATCGGTTCATCGAGAGTATTCTGCACCTCGGCCGCCAGATCGCCGTTCTGCATCAGGATGGTCGGGCCCAGATACACCTGATTGAACCCGGCGGTCGGCATGCCGGGACCACCAGCAAAGGCCGTCCGCCCCGACGTTGTCGTCAGCGCCAATCGCCCCGTCGCCCGCGTATCGAGAAGCGGCGGCATGGTGAGGCGCGTGACCGGTGTTTGTCCCTGTGCAAAGGCAAGCGCGATCCGCGTCTGAGAAAGGACGCCAGCGGTCAGGATCGCTGCGGATGTTGAAGTCAGGAACTGGCGTCTTTTCATGCGGATCTTTCAAGGCGTGGTTGGAAGCGTCGCCGTGGCAAAACCTTCTATGGCAGTGGCGTTTGGCGAAGCGCCATGACGAAACACGACACTAAAACTCGGGCAGCCACCTGCGAACGCGGCCTGGGTCTCGCGTGTCCTGAAAAGACACGACGCATGCGGATCAGTCAGACAGCAGCTTCTTGCGTTCGGAGAACTCGGTCGAGTCGATCTCACCCTTGGCATAGCGTTCCTTGAGAACCGCAAGGGCGCGGTCGTGTGCGGCGTGGCTGCTGACGGCGGGTCCGGTCGCGCCGAACAGGCGTAGGAGATATATGATCCCCGCAACGATCCCGACCACGATAAGGATCATGAAGATCGGTCCAAGGACCATCCCGAAGCCTCCCCACTGGCTGCCGCCCCACATCATGTCATGTCCATGGTTCAATGGGCCGTATCGATCCGGGATTTCCCCAACCTGCGCCATCGCTGACGTTGCAGCGACGCAGAGTGCGCCTGCCATGCTCGGGACAATCGCCCTGTTCCTGAGTTTCATCCTTTTGCTCCTTTTGCACGGTATCGACTGCGACTACCTATTAGATATAGAGTTGTAATGGAGAAACGGCGCGCAGGCCCTGATCTGTATCAAGGCGGCGGCGCCGAAGTGCCATAGCATTCCTCGAAGATGCGCAGGCGTGGTTTGTAGAACAAATGCTCTGATTAGGCCGCGCAAGGCCAATTTCGGTGCCGCCTCTCCAAGTCAGCGCCTTCCAAGCCCACCAACAAGGAATGCATTTCAGTGAGCTACACGATCAATCGCATGTTCAAAGACACCACTCTCGACGACATTGATGTCCGCACCCGAGCCGCCCTTGCGGACCACGGATTTGGCATACTGACCGAGATCGACGTCAAGGCGACAATGAAGAAGAAGCTTGATGTCGAGATGTCGGCCTACCGCATTCTCGGCGCCTGCAATCCGAAGATGGCGCATCAGGCGATTGGGATCGAGCCGCGAGTGGGGGCGATGCTGCCCTGCAACGTGATCCTGCGCGAGGTCGAGGGCGGCGTTGAGGTCAGCGCCATCGATCCGGTGGCGTCAATGCAGGCGATCAAAAACGCTGAACTGACGTCCGTTGCGGGCGAGGTCCGCGACCTTCTGTCGAAGGTCGTCGAGGCGATCTGAGATGAGCCTGCGCGCCGCAATACTCGCAGCGCTGGCGATCCTCGGGATCGCCCTGCTCGGCGTGTGGCAGTTCGCGCCGTCGGTTTTCACAGATGCACGCGGGCTGATGGACGCTGAGCGTCTCGATAGGCTGGTGGCGCGTGCTGGCCTCTGGGGGCCTGTCGTGATCATCACGTTGATGACCGTCGCGGTCGTAGCAAGCCCGATCCCGAGCGCACCCATCGCGCTGGCCGCTGGGGCTGCCTACGGACATCTTTGGGGCACAGTGCAAGTCGTGATCGGCGCCGAGCTTGGGGCGCTGATCGCGTTCGGCCTGGCACGAGTTCTGGGTCATGATGTTTTGCGAAGGGTGTTCGGTGACCGGGTGGACGCCGGTCTGCTCGGCTCACAGACCGCCTTGACGGCGACGGTCTTTGCCAGCCGCCTGATGCCCTTCGTGTCCTTTGACATGATCAGCTACGCAGCCGGACTCAGCCGACTGCACGCCTGGCGCTTCGCGCTTGCGACATTGGCTGGCATCGTTCCGGCGAGCTTTCTGCTCGCGCATTTCGGTGGCGAAGCGATTAGTGGAGATCTCGGGCGGGCGACATGGGCGGTGCTCGGCCTTGGCCTGATCACGGGATTGCCGCTGCTCTGGGTGGCGACCCGACGCAAAACCGAAAAGGACTCCTGATGCCGGACGCCTACAAAAAAACAGCATCACCTTGCCAGGCGCGGTGGCCATGGGCACCGGCGTGATGATCGGCGTGGGCATCTTCGCGCTGACCGGGCAGATCGCAGAACTCGCCGGGCCGCTCTTTCCGCTCCCGTTCGTCGTCGGTGCTATCGCGACCGCGTTCAGCGCCTACATCTACATAAAGATGTCGAACGCCTATCCGTCGGTGGGCTGCATCGCGATGATCCTTGAGAACGCCTACGGGCCTACGACAACAGAGTGCGCGAGACGTCGGCAAAGTCAACGACCGGTGCGAGTGTCGGCATCGACAGAACGGCAAGGCCCGAGGTCGAGGCTACGAAGAATGACAGCGCCATTTCGTTACAATGCATCACTTGGAGCGGCGTTTTCAGCCCTGCGACGGGCAGCGCGGTTGACATAATCCCCCGAACTTTATGCAGAAAGCGGTGGTAGGAAAGATACTTAAGCCAGGAGGCATTGGCGATCAGCACAAAAATTCCAGTGATCCACAGCGCGAGGACAACCCAACAGTGGATCATGAAGACATCGCTTTGGACGAGCCGTCAAGTCGCAGTCTGGATGCACTCCGCCCGCTGTTCTATCGGCTATCTTGTTCAGATCGTTCGCATCCGCTGAGATCTCGATGAAAATGGTCCATACTGTAGCAATGGCCGCCGGCAAGTCGGGCGGACAGGCTTCGACGAAGTTGGCGGCGGCGGCGGCCCGGTCGATCCGTTCTTGGGGTTCGGTAGATGAGATGTCGAGGCCGGCGCCGCGGACATTGCCTCCCGCCGAAGCCGCTGCCGAGGCCGCTTTTGTTAGGTCGCGTCTGGCGAGAACGATCTTAAATGCTGCGGGTTTCGCGAGTTGAACTGCCGTTCGCACGCCAACGTCGTCATGGCTTCCGATCAGCCAAATCTCAGGTTGCGTTGTTTGGGGGGTCACTCGCGCGTTTCGCTTCCTGTCATTTGGATTTCTCGATCAAGCAAAGAGTTCCGGACATTCGCGGGCGCATTTATTGGTCAAGATGATGTAAACAAGATGTAGTGTCGCCAACCCCGCCAGAAGGCAGAAGAACGAGATGTAGGCGTATTGAAGAAACACGAAATCGACCACTACGACCGCCACCAGCGTCAGCGCAAAGTGGCGTATATGCCGGTAATGCGACAGCGCCGGAGGAAGGATGATCAAGGTGCCATAGATCGTGTTGGTCAGCCAGCGTGGCATCATGAAATCGAGCCACATCGACTTCTCATAGGCCAGTGACTGGTTGTTAACCTCCACAACCACCATCGAGCTGTCCAGCCCGTGCGGGATGTAGAGCAGCAGCCCAAACGCCAGTCCAATCAGTGCCATGGTTAAGAATAGCCGCTTGCGTGGGCTGTCATCTGGCTCCAGCACATAGACCGAGAACGGGATCCAGATCGGCCACATGAACCAGGTGAAAAAGATGAACCCCATCGCCCCCCAGAGCACTGTGAACGGGTCGTTACCGGTCATTCCCAGCCAGACATTGCCTTCCATGAACTGCTGCAGTCCGGCAAAAAGCGGCATCAGCGCAATCGGAAGATAGCGCTTGTTGCGGCGCCAGGCGACGACAGAAACCGCTGCGCCGCCGCCGAGCAGAAAGACGCTGGCCGCAAAGCTTACTTGGGCTGAGAGACACATGTCGGCATTCCCAAATTCGCGTTCGATTTTGTTTTCCAACACATGTCGCATTGCGGGTCGCCCCGCGACAATGTTTGGGTTCTGGCGTAATGTCCGCGTTCGCCGTTACCGGCGATGATATCGGCACCCGGCCAGTCGTACTGGCACCAGCTTGCAAAGAATGCCTCCAGATCACCACGGTCGCCGCGCGCGGCAACAAGTGCACGTACGAAGCTTTGCGGCGGGCAATGGGTGAAGTTGGTAATAATATCGTCGCCGTCCAGATACGTTTCGACGCTATAACCGGGCGCGCTGAAGGGAAAGCGCAGCAGCGACTTGATCGTCCATTGCAACCGGCGCGCCGGATCGCGGGTGACAAGACGGAACGGCCATGACGAGGTCCTGAGCATCCGCGCATAGACCACCCAGCCGGTATCCGCGACCAGTTGCCGGGCAGTACCCTGCGCGACGCCCTTGTCCAGCAAAACCCGATACGCAGCACTGGTGAACACCGCCAGTTCCACCATGAGCCGGTTGCCGAAATTGGGCAGTGCCACTTGATCGGCAATTTTGCGCTGTGACGCAGCCTCTGCAGCAAGGTCCCGCATAAATCGGATGAGATCAGCCCTGAGCCAGCGGCATTTGCGGCCATCCGCATACTCAATCTCGCGCGACAACAGGACATCGCAGGCCGCACCTTTCAGAAACTGCAGCAATATCTGGCGAACCACCGGAAGAAGTAGGTTCTTGCAGGCTGTACCGTTGGGGTTCAAATTGCCTCCGATCTGCGCGCGATCAAATCGCTCATGCGGTTGCGCCTTAGCAGGCCGCCACCGCGATCAATTGGCCATCAAATTCGCAATGTTCTCTGGGATGTCGTCGTGCGAGAATTTTGCCTGCTCTGCGGGATCGTGGACAAAGGCGATGATATCGGCCAGTTCCTGCCCGGTCAGCTCAATCGGCATGCCCAACTCGTCTTTCTGCATCTTCACCATCACCTCGGCACCGCGCCACATGCGGGCGGCAAACTCGAATGGGTTCATCAGCGTGTCCATGAACTCAGCATCCAGCATCGGCGCATCTTCGCCGCCAATGCCGTTGATCGAGTGACAGACGACGCACCCTTTGGCAGCGAACAATGCCCGGCCGTTTTCGGGATCCATCTGCGGCATCATCAGTCCGTGGCTCATCATGTGACTATCTGCCATTGCGGCGGTGTTGACGGTCATCGCGGCAAAGGTGGCTCCGACGATCGCCAAAGTCCTTGTAATACTGTGGTCCATCTTTTGTCCTTTCTCATTTTGGATTGGTTGTGATCCGTGTTCCGGCCTCTCCGTCCAGCAGCAACAGTGCATCCGCAAGCCGGCCAATTGCGGCAATACCGCCGTCGCTAGCGAACTTGGCTGCCGCGCGTAATTTGGGGGCCATCGAGCCTTCGGGCGCATCAAGACTGAGGGCCGCATCAGGTGTTACATGCGGAATTCTTTTGGCATCCGCAGTGCCGAAATCGCGATAGACGGCATCTACATCGGTAAGCAACAACAGCGCGTCTGCCTTGAGCGCGCGCGCCAGCAAGGCCGTTGACGCGTCCTTATCGACGACGGCCTCGATACCGATGAGGCTGCCGTTAGCGTGGCGGATCACCGGGATGCCGCCGCCGCCAGTGCAGATCACCACAACACCTGCATCGAGCAGCAGCTCGATCACCCGAGTGTCCGGGATTTCGACCGGTTTGGGCGAAGCCACGACGCGCCGCCACTTGTCACCATCGGGCGCGATCCGCCATTCACGTGCCTTGGCCAGAGCCTCGGCTTCGGCGCGGGCGTAGACCGGACCCACGGGTTTGGTGGGATTGGCAAACCCCGGATCACGCGGATCGACCACCACCTGGGTCAACAGCGTCGCCACCGCGCGATCATGTCCTAGCGCATTCTCCAACTCCTGCTCGATCATGTAGCCGATCATCCCTGCCGTCTCGGCCCCCAGAACGTCCAGTGGGTAGGCTTCGTCGGGCTTGTAGGCCGCACCTTGCAGCGCCAGAAGGCCCACCTGCGGACCATTGCCATGGGTGATCACCAGCCGGTGACCCGCCCGTATGATTCCCGCCAGCGCCTTGGCTGCCACTGCCACATTGACGCGCTGCGCCTCAGCCGTCAGCGGCTGACCGCGCTGCAAAAGCGCATTGCCCCCCAAAGCTGCAACAACCAGCACCACTCAGCCTCCCAATGTGGCGACGAGTACCGCCTTGATCGTGTGCATCCGGTTTTCCGCCTGATCGAAGACGATCGACGCCGGGCTTTCGAACACCTCGTCCGTCACCTCCATTGCTGTGATGCCGAACTGCGCCTCGATATCCTTGCCAACGGCGGTGTCGGTGTTGTGGAACGCGGGCAGGCAATGCATGAATTTCACGCGCGGATTGCCGGTTTTCTGCATCACTTCCGCATTGACCTGATAGGGCATCAGCAGCTCAATCCGTTCGGCCCATTTTTCCTTGGCCTCGCCCATCGACAGCCAGACGTCGGTGTATACGAAATCGGCGTCCTTGACGGCCTTTTCCACATCTTCGGCGATCATGATCCGCGCGCCGGTCTCAGCGGCGATGGCCTTGGCCTCGGCCTGAATCTCCTTGCTGGGCCAGCAGGCCTTGGGTGCGCAAAGCCGCACATCCATTCCCATCTTGGCCCCGCCAATCAGCAGGCTGTCGCCCATGTTGTTCTTGGCATCACCCAGGAACGCATAGGCGATTTCGCGCAGCGGCTTGTCGCTGTGTTCCGACATGGTCAGGAAATCTGCCAGGATCTGGGTCGGGTGAAATTCATCCGTCAGGCCGTTGTAGACGGGTACACCGGAAAACTCGGCCAGTTGCTCGACGATCTTCTGGCCAAAGCCGCGGTATTCGATGGCATCATAGACCCGGCCCAGCACGCGGGCGGTGTCCTTGACGCTTTCCTTGTGGCCGATATGGCTGCCCGAGGGCCCGAGATAGGTGACGGTCGCACCCTGATCGTGCGCCGCAACTTCGAACCCGACGCGGGTGCGCGTGCTGTCTTTCTCGAAAATCAGCGCAATCTCTTTGCCCTTCAGCCCCGGCTGTTCAGTGCCTGTATATTTCGCGGTCTTGAGATCGGCGGCAAGCTTCAAGAGAAACCCGATCTCGGCAGGTTTGAAATTGCGCAAAGTCAGAAAACTGCGGTTCTTGAGGTTAAAGCTCATGGTGTGATCCTTTCACGGGGTCATTCGGCATCGCGGATGGTCGGGCAGCTCATGCAATGGCTTCCGCCCCGACCCCGGCCAAGTTCGGCGCCGGGGATCGCCAGAACCTCGATCCCGACAGCCTTCAGCGCTGCATTGGTGTCGTCGTTGCGGTCATAGCCGACGACAACGCCGGGGCGCAGCGCCAGCACGTTGTTGCCGTCGTTCCACTGTTCGCGCGATCGCTCCGCCTCGGTATCGCCGCCGGTGGGGACAATAGTCAGTTTCGGCAGGTGCAAGACCTCTGCAACCACGTCGAACAGGGGCCGGTCGTCACGCCGGAATTGCAGTGGCTTCTTGCCTTCGGCCGGGCGCAGATCAAAACAGGTAATTTCGTCAGCGACCTCTTTGAAACTTGTCACCACATCGCCGCCGCACAGCGTGAACACCGTGTCCAGATGCATGGCCGAGCGACTTTTGGGCAACTGACAGGCAATCACACGCTCTGCTACTCCCTTGTCAAACAGCGCCGCAGCTAAAAGGCCGATGCCCTGCGGCGAGGATCGCTCGCCCATGCCGACCAGCACGGTGCCATTGCCCACCGGCATTACATCACCGCCCTCGACAGTAGCGAGACCGTGCTCCACCGTTGGGTCGCCCCAATGCACCGTGGCCTTGCCTGCAAATTTCGGGTGGTACCGGTAAACCGCCGCCGTCAGCAGTGTTTCGGGCTTGCGCGCAGGCCAAAACATCGGATTGAGCGACACTCCCCCGTAGATCCACGCGCTGTTGTCGCGGGTGAACAGAAAGTTGGGCAGCGGCGGCAGGACTAAGCCAAGCGGCCCCAGATAACTGCCGAATAGGCCCGACGGTTCAAACGGCAGATCGCCAACCTCCAGCCCGCCGATCAGATACTCGGCCAGCTTGGTGCCCGGTAGCTCATGCATCCAGGCCAGTAGCTCGTCCAGCATGCCTGTGCCGACATCATTCGGCGTTACCCTGTGGTCCAGCACCCATTTGCGTGCCTCTGGAATGTCCAGCACCTCGGCCAGCAGGGTGTTCACATCCAGAACTTCAATACCTTCGCTGCGCATTGTGGTTGCGAAGACATCATGGTCATTTTGGGCCTGCTTGACCCAGAAAACATCGTCAAAGAGCAGCGCCTCAGCATTTGACGGCGTCAGGCGGCGGTGCGCCAGACCGGGGCGGCAAACTATAACTTGCCGCAGCCTGCCGGTTTCGGAATGAACGCCAAGATCATGACTGGTCATGGGGGAAGCTCCAAGTTTCAAAGGATTGCGGCGATGCTGAGCACGGCCGAGATAAAGATCGTCAGGATCAGCAGAAGCGGCCAGACAAAGGCAATCCAGCGGTCATAGGGCACGCGCCCGATGGCGAGGCCACCGATCACCACGGCCGAGGTCGGCGTGACCAGGTTCACCAGACCGCTGGCGGATTGATAGGCGGTCACCACCAGATCGCGGGAAACCCCGGCGAAATCTGCTAGCGGTGCCATGATCGGCATCGACAGAACCGCAAGGCCCGACGAGGATGGGACCAGAAAGCTCATCGCGACCTCAATCCAGAACATCAAGTTGATGAAAGCCAGTTCCGGCAATCCACCTACGGTTTGCGCCGCGCTGTTCAAAATCGTGTCGGCAATCAGACCCTGTTCCATGATGACAACGATGCCGCGGGCCAGACCAATGATCAGTGCCACGCCCAGAAGGTCGCGCGCGCCATCGACAAAGTTAGCGGTCAGGCGCTTTTCGCCCATCCGCGCGATCAGCCCGATCAGAATGGCCATGCCCAGGAATAGCGCGCCCATCTGCGCCATCCACCAGCCTTGAGAGGAGACACCCCAGATCAGCGCCGCAAAGGTTGCCGCGAACAGGATCAGGATCACCGATTGTGTGCCGCTGAGCTGGTCCGCTTCGGTCTCATTGCCGCCGGACAGAAAGGCCTGTTTGTTGCCATCGGCCTGTGCCGTGACGATCGAGCGGGCCGGATCGGCCTTCACCCGCATCGCGTAGCGCATGACATAAGCCACGCAGATCGCAAGCCCGCCGAGCAGCAGTACCAAGCGCACAACAAGACCATCGGTAAACGCCACACCCGCCGCGTTCGACGCGATCACGGTGGCGAAGGGATTGATCGTGGAACCCAGCGTGCCGATCCCAGCGCCGATCAGGATGATCGCAACCCCGGTCAGCGCGTCGAACCCTGCAACCATCATCACCGGGATCAAGAGCGCATAGAAGGCCAGCGTTTCCTCCGCCATGCCATATGTCGTGCCGCCGAGGGCAAAGAGCGACATCAGGATCGGGATCATCCAGACCTCGCGCCCCGTCATTTTGCGCATTGCCGCCCTGATCCCGACATCAATTGATCCGGTGGCGTTGACGACCCCCAGAAAGCCGCCCAGAAACAGCACGAACAGCGCCACGTCGATGGCGTTGGCAGCATAGCTGTCGGGGTCATAGAACCCCGCCGTGGGGGCAAGCAGGACATCAATGAAACCTTGCGGATTGGCGTCGACCGTCTTGTAAGTACCAGCCACGGCGACTTCGCGCCCAACAGCCTCGTTCATCACGCGGTCATATTGACCCGCAGGGATGATCCAGGTCAGAGCCGCCATCAGAACAATCAGCAGGAACAAAATCGTATAGGCAGTCGGGAATCGGGACCCAAGTTTCTCGGGCTGAGAATCCGTCTTGACCGGTTCGGTTGTCATGGTTCTGTCCTTTTTCGATCAATGTGCTTGCTGAGGTTCTGACCGCAGCGCCGGAAAAAAGGCTGGGACATGTCGCGCATAGTCCTCGAAGACCGTGCCGAACCGCTCGCGTGTTTCACGCTCTTCCGTGCGCGCCAGGCGGGCGTACATCCAGATCAGCAACGGATACATTGCCAGCGTCAGAAGCGTCGGCCACTGCACCAGAAACCCGGTCAGGACCAACACGAAACCCGTATATTGCGGGTGCCGCACCCGGGCGTATAACCCTGTGGTAGCCAGCTCACCTTTGCGCTGCGCCCGGTACAGAACAGGCCATGCGGCCGAAATCATCCAGAACCCGCCGCCGATCAAAGCGAAACTGAGAAGGTGGAAGGGGCCGAAATGCGGATTGGCCTGCCAGCCGAAAATCATCTCGGGCAAGTGCCCGGAGTCATGGGCGAACCAGTCGACGCCGGGATAGTTGGTCTGCAACCAGCCGGACAGAAGATAGATGGTCAGCGGGAAGCCATACATTTCAGAAAACAGCGCCACCAGAAAGGCGCTGAACGCGCCAAAACTGCGCCAGTCGCGCGAGGTCTGTGGTTTGAAGAAGCTGAAGGCAAATAGTATAAAGATTGCGGCGTTGAGGGCGGCAAAGAACCAGAGGCCATATGAGGAGGCAACGTCGCTCATGACTTGTCGCCACCATGCCCGCCATGACCTCCACCCCCGTGGCCGCCATGCATGAAGAAATGCATCACGATGCAGCCAAGCAACAGGACGGCAATTAAGCCATTGCCTGCAAAGATGTGAACACGGTGTTCGAAACCGAGCAGTATTGCAGCAACAGCAAGAAAAACGATCAGCGCGACCCCTGTGCGAGATTTCCAGAAACGAGGCGCTGGTACCGGGTCGTTCTTTTGCTGGTCATGGTCTGTCATTGCAAACGCGCCCCATTTTGTGCGCAGACAAGTCCATCTCATCTGCTTCTGTTTTGGTTAGACGCGGGCTGAACCAAAACCTTACAGAATATCCGACATGCCAAGTTCCGACACGCCAACGAGGCGCCACCGCTATTTCTTCGAAAGACTTCACGGCCCGTCCGGTTGACGACCATGCATTGAGACTAACCCAAATCAGGGCACTGCCTTAGCCACACCCCTACCGTTGAGCCTTAGAACTTTCTTGGGGATGGGCTGATGAACAGACGTGCGCAGCGGCCAACCTTGAAGAACAACACGGTACTGCGGCTAGCAGTTGCTCTTCTTTTGGCTGTGTTCGTCTTTGTTTCCGTTGCACATGGACCAGGTCCGACGGTACCAGACAACTTTACCGCGCAGACTGGCGAAGCAACAGTTCAGTCCGACCCAGGTGTCATTCGTCATCCTTCGACCCGCGACCACTGCCGTGTCTTGGATGTTGCGGTCATACGAACGTTGAAATTTCCCCAGCCATATTGGCCCCTGCCCAGATCCGACATCTGGCGAACCGAGACTGCAGTCGCCGCTCCAGATGGTCGCTTATTCGGATTGTTTCGCCCACCGAAGGCTGTGCCAGAGCAAGCCTGAATGGGGCGGAGCGGCGCAAAACAACGACCCTCTACTCCTTCGTAGTCAAACTTTCCGAATACGGAGATCCACATGCGTACCGAGAAACATGGCCCGGACCGGGCTCAAAGATCGCTGCCCGACAGCGACTTCGTCAACCAGAGACTGTTAGAAAGAAGACGCGCGTTTCTGACTTATTTCCGACATAAACTTAGCAATGCACAAGATGCGGAAGATGCGTTTCAGGATTTTAACCTCAAGATCATCCGATCCGCGCGATCGTTGCAAAACGCCGAGAAGACTGATGCCTGGCTTGGTCGCACAATGCGCAATACGCTGATTGACCATTATCGCCGACGCGCCACAAGAAAACTTGGGGAAACAACATATGCGCAAGAGGTCAACATCACTGCGAACGCGGTCAAAGAAACCCAAGTCGAGACACCGTGCAATTGCCTTGGTGCGGCAATGTTAGATCTGAAACCCGAATATGTCAGCCTATTGCGGCGTGCCTATCTGGCCGAAGAACCCCGCGGTCGTATCGCGACAGATCTTGGCGTAACGGCCAACAGCCTGAATGTCCGACTGCATCGTGCCCGTCAGGCGCTGAAGTCCGCGCTTGAAATCTCATGTCCAGCTTGCCGTGCCAAAAGTTTCATGGACTGTGAATGCGAATGACGCAGAAAACGTAAAGGTAATGGTGGAGTTTTCGCTGATGCCGTCAGGTTGGGGCATCCATGGCATCAACAGAGCCGTTAAGCGACGTCTCCCCCACTTTTGCAGGCTTTCCATCTTCGGCCAAAATTATAGCGCAGGGATTGTAAGGCCCGCCGACATCGCGCGTCTCCATAGACAGAAGCCTTACAAAGCAGGCATTCAAGCTGGAGACCAGAATATGACACAGGACCACGAATTCGCCGGTCCGATGAAAACCAAGACCGGGCGGCTATCGATCTATGCCGTTGGGATGAGAACCGGGATATTCCTCGCGATATCCTTCGTCTTGTGCGTTGGCTTCGGCCTGATCTTTCCTACGATGACGATGTATCAGGCCTGGCTCCCGCTGCTTCCGGGCTTTGCGTGGATTAGCCTTTCCAGCTTCGTCATCGGGCTGGTCGAGTCCTTCGCCTATGGCTGGTTTGTCGCGGTCCTCTTTGTACCGCTGTTCAACTACTTCTCCGAAAGGGCTGCCAAATGAATGACGTTCATCACATGCACGCTGCCAAACCGAAGGCACCTGACATGGAAAAGCTCCCAGTCGTCTCTCCGAAAGCGCCAATGGGATCGCCAGTACCTTACTCGCAGGATCTTTGGGAACGTTCGATCCTGTTCTTTGACACGCTGCGGCAGCGCGCCGACAACATGCGCGACCACGAACGTGCCGGAATGCCGCCGTTACTGGATTTCAAGTACGAAACTGTGCTGGATGCGCGCCGCTTTGACACTCCGGCAAACTATGCCCTGCTGAAGATCACCGAGATCGACGACAACTGTCTTGTCGACTGTCTCGACCCCGAAAAGCCGCCGGTGATCATTATCGATCCGCGCGCCGGGCATGGCCCCGGCATTGGCGGGTTCAAGCGCGACAGCGAGGTCGGCATGGCGATGCACGAGGGTCATCCGGTCTATTTCGTGGTGTTCTTCCCCGAACCGATGCCCGGGCAGACACTGGCGGACGTGCTGCACGCGCTGCGCCGCTTCGTTGAGGAAGTCGCCGGGCTTCACCCAGGAAAACCGCCTGTACTGTATGGCAACTGTCAGGCGGGCTGGGCGGTGACGCTGCTGGCCGCCGATTGCGAAGGTTTGGCGGGACCGGTGGTTCTGAATGGTGCGCCGCTGTCCTACTGGGCGGGCGAAGACGGCGTGAACCCGATGCGCATTTCCGGTGGCCTGCTGGGCGGGGCCTGGTTGACGCACCTGATGGGCGATCTTGGTGACGGGCGACTAGACGGCGCATGGCTCGCGCAGAATTTCGAAAGCCTGCAGCCGGAAAAGGCGATATGGGAAAAGCACGCCAATCTCTTGACGAATATCGACACCGAAGCCGAACGCTTTCTGGATTTCGAACGCTGGTGGGGTGGCTATTACACGCTCAGCACTCCGGAAATGATGTCGATCGTCAAGAACCTGTTTATCGGCAACAAGCTTGAAAAGGGCACGATGGAGGTCGACGACGATTGCATCGTGAATTTGAGGCAGATCACTAACCCCATAGTTGTCTTTGCATCTTACGGCGACAATATCACGCCGCCTGCGCAAGCACTCGGGTGGGTCGCCGAGGTCTATGCCAACACGGCTGACCTGATCGCCGCCGAGCAGCGCATCGTTTATCTGACGAACCCGCATATCGGACATCTGGGTATTTTCGTCTCGGCCAGCGTGGCCAAGCTGGAACACCGGGCCATTCTGGAAAGCCTGGCGGAGATTGAGGCGCTTGAGCCCGGTCTCTACGAGATGAAGATCGAAAACCCGACAGGCGATCCGGATTGCCACAAGTCAGATCTGATCGTGACTTACGAGCCGCGCGAGGTTGCAGATCTAAAGGCGGACTATCCGCGCGAAGCGTTCGAAAAGGTAGCCGAGGTCTCGACGACGCTGGACAGTTTCTACAGCGCCTTCGTCAGCCCATGGGTGCGGGCGATGACCACGCCAGCCAGTGTCGAGTTGCTGAAATCACTGCATCCGATGCGGACAAGCCGGTACATGTTTTCCGAGGCGTATAATCCATGGATGCGCGGCGTGCGGATGATGGCAGACGCCCTGCGCGACACCCGCCAGCCGTTGCCCGCCGATCATCCGGGTATCGTCGCGGAACGCAAGGCGATGTCTGATGTCGGGCAGATGATTCATGGCGCGCGCGAACGCCGTGACGCAACCCTTGAGCAAGTCTTTCGGCAGCTCTATGGCGGCGGCCCCAAACCTGCCCAAACGCCCCCGGCTGTATCAGGTGCAGTCAAATCAAAGGCCAGCCCCGCTAAATCCAATCGAGCCAAAGGAAAACGCCATGTTGTCGGGGAGTGAGGTTGTGTTGAGCAACTTCATCGGCAGTAATTTGACTGCCATGTCGCTGTTCTCGCATCTGCGCAAAAAATATACTGTTCTGGCTGTCAGGATGACTCTCACCGATCAGAAAGTTCGCCCAGATGCCAGATAGCGCCGTCCTGACACTCAACGCCGGCTCATCCAGTCTGAAGTTCGCGATCTTTACCAATGGCGAACGGCCCCGCCGACTCTGGTCGGGCGCAATCGAGCGCATCGGATTGCCGGGTGCCCAGTTTCGACTTTCAGACGCACGCGACACGGTCGTCCGCGAAGAAACCGGGAACTTCGAGGACCATGATACCGCTCTGAAACGGCTGCTCTTCACCACTGAACATGAAGCAAGCGGAGTCAAACTGGTTGCCGTCGGTCACCGGATTGCGCATGGCGGACCGGACTGCGACTGTCCCGAACTTGTGACGCCCGCGCTAAGGGCGCGATTGCAACAGTTGACGGTGCTGGCTCCCCTGCATCTTCCCGCCAACCTTTCCGGGATCAATGCGGTGCAGATCGCGCGACCTGATCTTACTCAGATTGCCTGCTTTGACACGTCTTTCCATCATGACCTACCGCACATTGCCCGCTTGTCAGGCTTGCCTCGAGCGCTTCAAGATGAAGGGCTGCGCCGCTACGGTTTCCACGGGCTGTCTTATGAATACATCGTCAAGGCGCTGCGCGACGCGAATGTCGCAGTCGATGCCGAACGGATCGTCGTGGCGCATCTCGGCAATGGTACGTCGATGTGTGCGATACGCGATGGAAAGAGCCTCGAGACGACAATGGGGTTTTCGACGATCGCCGGGTTGCCAATGGGTACGAGGTCGGGCGATATCGACCCCGGCCTGCTGTTACACCTTCTGATTGACAAGGAAATGACGCCTGAGGCGGTTTCGCAGTTGCTCTACGCCGAAAGCGGACTTCTCGGCCTATCCGGCATCAGCCGCAATATGCAGGATTTGCTGCAACGCCCTGATGATAAGGCAACCGAGGCGGTGGCGTATTTCTGTTACCATGCCAGGCGGCATCTTGCTGGCCTGACAGCGGCTTTGGGTGGGATCGAGCGTTTGGTGTTTACCGGCGGCATCGGTGCCAATGCGCCGCAGGTTCGGGCGGGCATTTGTAGCGGGCTGGGTTATCTCGGCATCGTATTGGACAAAACCGCAAACCTTAGCGGCGATCCAGTGATTTCGTCCAGGTCTGCAGGCGTTACGGTCGAGGTGCGTCAGACCGATGAAGAGGCGATGATCGCGGGCCATGTCCACGATTTCATGGCCAGCCAACCGATGGCGCGGGAGGCGTGAACAATGAACGATAATGTCGCGCCGTTTGATGCCTTGACGAGGGCGGCATGCAAAGCGGGTCCGGTCCGCGTTGCGGTGGCCGATGCCGCTCAGAAGGTCGTGATGGAAACATTGCGCGATGCCGAACGAACTGGTCTGGCGACACCGCTACTTGTCGGTGACCCAAACGCCATCCGCACGATCGCCGCCGATCTGGGCTGGACGGTTGCGCAGGACGCGATTATCGCTGCCGCCGACGATGCCGAAGCGGCCGCCCGTGTGGTCGCACTGGTACGCGAAGGCAGGGCGGATGTGGTGATGAAGGGTAACCTGCACACCGACATCTTCATGCGCGCGCTTCTCGACAAGAATCTTGGACTGCGGCTTCCTGGGCAGCGTGTCAGTCATGTCTTCGTGGTGACGCTCCCTGGTCATGAGCGACTGCTAGGTATCACCGACGCGGCAATCAACATTGCGCCCAATCTGACAGCAAAAGCGCAAATCTGCCAGAACGCGGTCGATCTGTTCCGCATGTTGGGGGTGGTGAGACCAAAGGTTGCAGTGTTGTCGGCGGTAGAGACCGTGACGGCCGATATCGCCTCGACACTGGATGCCGCCTGTCTCACTCTGATGTCCCGACGCGGCCAGATCACCGGTGCCGAGGTAGATGGACCGCTGGCACTCGACAATGCCATATCGGCGCGTGCCGCGACCGGGAAAGGTATCCTGTCTGATGTGGCAGGCTCTGCTGACATCTTGCTGGTGCCCGATCTCGTTTCGGGCAATATCCTGGCCAAGACGCTGGAATACTTGGCCGGGGGCGTTGCGGCGGGGATTGCTATCGGACTCGCAGCACCGGTCGTGCTGACCTCGCGCGCTGATCCGGCACCGGCAAGACTGGCGGCCCTGGCGATTGCCGCCCTGATGCACCACCGCAGACCTCAGGTTGAACCGCTATTGGAAACCGCCAAAAATAGTATCGCCGCCGCACCGCAACCGGAAGATGCCTGCCGTCCCCTGCCCGCCGTAACGAACCTTCAACCCCTTCCGGTCAGCTTGCCGCCGCAATTTCGGGAATCCACGCAATGACCACTTCCGACAGACCCTTAAATCCGGCAGAAGCTCTCGACCTTTCAGGAAAGAAGGGCCTTGTCGTGGGGATCTCCAATGAACACAGTCTCGCCTGGGCCGCCGCACAGCATTTCGACGCTGCCGGTGCCGACCTGGCCCTGACCTACTTCAACGACAAGGCACGGACCTATGTGGAACCGCTTGCGATGCGTGTCGCCGCACCAATTTTTCTGCCCTGTGATGTAACGCAAGAGGGTTCATTGGAAGCGGTTTTCGCAACCATAGAGAAAACATGGGGCCGTCTCGACTTCCTGCTTCATTCGATCGCCTGGGCACCGGCAGAGGATCTGCACGGTCGTCTGACCGACAGTTCGAGTGCAGGGTTTGCCCAATCAATGCTGGTCTCGTGCCATTCGTTCATCCGGATGGCGAAATTAGCCGAACCACTCATGGCGAATGGCGGCAGCCTGACGACCCTCAGTTTCTTGGGTGCCGAAAAGGTTGTGGACCATTACAACGTAATGGGACCGGTCAAGGCCGCCCTTGAATCATCAGTGCGTTATCTGGCGCACGAGCTTGGTCCTAAAGCGATCCGGGTAAACGCGATTTCTGCAGGCGCCATACGGACACGGGCGGCGTCTGGCATCGAGCATTTCGACGAACTGATCGATGAAACCGTCGCCAAGGCGCCCTTGCGGCGGACAGTGACACCGGATGAGGTTGGCCGCGCCGCCTTGCTTCTCGCCAGCGACTACACAACGGGCACGACAGGCGAAGTTCTGCACGTCGACGCAGGGTTCCATGTCGCTGGTATGATATTTCATTAGATACCCAGAGATTTTTTTGAGGAGATTTGTAATGCCCAAAGCCGACCTGCGTCTAAATCCCTGCAGCACGTCACCAATGCAACGGCAACAATCAGGTATCAGCATCGAAAACCTCGGCACACATTGGCCATAAGAGCCAAAAAAAGCCTCGAATATCCACACTACGCTCTGAACCACTATTGCCTCCAGACAAGAACACCTGACGCCCCGGGTAGAAGACTTCCAAAGGAACGGATGATGAAAACGAGCGTAATCAAAGTTGATGACATGTTGTCGGTATGGAGCCTTGACGAAGTGGAGAGTCGGATCGGCGAGGTACCCGGCGTTGAAAGCGTAACGGTGAATTTTGCAGCGGAAAACGCGACGGTCCGCTATGACGAAACCCGCGTGGCGGTATCCGACATCAAATCGACTGTGCACGAACTTGGACTGCAATCCAACAGAACCGATAAGGATGCCGCTCCTGAGGTCGCAGCCGCCGAGGATCATGAAGACCAAGTAGACGTCAGCGAACCGGCTGCGGCCCCTGACTCTGCTACGCCTAAACCAAAGGTCGAGATCCCCACCGCCCAGCATGACGCACATGCAGGACATGGAAAGCACGACGGCACGGCGGCGGACGCGTCGAAGTCCTCATCTGACAGTCAGACCAACACGCCAGAACATACATCCGACCATGCTGGCCATGCAAGCCACGACAAACATCAGGGCCATACTCCCGAAAAGTTCAGGGACCGATTCTGGTTGTCGCTCGCTGTCACCGTTCCGGTTGTCATTTGGTCAGCCCCGATCCAGGACTTGCTTGGCTACCGCGCTCCGGCGTTCCCCGGATCGGATTGGATGGCGCCTGTGCTCTCCACTGTCGTCTTTCTATATGGCGGCCTGGTCTTCTTGAAAGGCGCGTGGCAGGAACTGAGAGACCGCCTGCCGGGCATGATGACCCTCATCTCGCTTGCCATCACGGTCGCCTTCGTATTCTCCTGGGTTGTTCAGCTCGGGCTGATCGACTCGATGCCCCTGTGGTGGGAGCTAGCATCGCTGGTCACGATCATGCTGCTCGGCCACTGGATCGAGATGCGATCCATCAATCAGGCTCAGGGTGCTTTAAAGGAACTGGCGAAGCTTTTGCCGGACACCGCAACGCGGATCACCGATACGGGCGAGGAAACGGTCGACATCAGTGCCTTGCGCAATGGCGACCTGCTGCTGGTGCGCCCGGGTGAAAGCATTCCCGCAGACGGTGTGGTGCGCAAGGGCGCCAGCGACATTGACGAAGCGATGATCACCGGAGAATCGCGACCCGTGAAGAAAGGCGAAGGCGACGAAGTGATCGCCGCCACGATCAACGGCGAAGGGTCCCTGCGCGTTGAAGTTACCGGAACCGGCGACAAGACCAAGCTGTCCGGCATCATGCGGCTGGTGGCCGATGCGCAGACCTCAAAATCCAGATCTCAGCATTTGGCAGACCGTGCAGCCCGGCTTCTGACCGTTGTCGCGATTGGCGCGGCGGTGGTAACTTTCGCGGCGTGGCAATTGCTAGGGGCCGAGCTGGATTTTGCCGTGGTGCGGATGGTAACGGTTCTGGTGATCGCCTGTCCGCATGCCCTGGGGCTGGCGGTACCACTGGTGGTGGCCATCTCAACGACTTTGGGGGCGCGCAACGGCCTTCTGGTGCGGGACCGCCGCGGGCTCGAGGAGGCCCGCAATCTCGATACGGTGGTTTTCGACAAGACCGGAACATTGACGCTGGGCGAGTTCCGGATCGTCGCCAGTTCAGTGGCGGATGGCCTAGACGAGGACGAGGCCCTTCGTATCGCATCTGGCATTGAAGCTGAATCCCAGCATCCCATCGCGCGGGGGATCGTGAAGACGGCGGAAGACAAAGGTATCGCGGTCCCATCGGCCGACGGATTCCGCGCGATCACCGGCAAGGGCGTTGCAGCCACGATTGACGGTGTCGAGTATCACATGGGCGGCCCCGCGCTGCTCAAGTCGGAAAACGTCGATGTTCCCCCCGCACTTCAGGCGGCATCCCAAGCCGCAGCCGACAATGGACAGGCGGCGATCTACCTCGTCCAGGCCGGCAACGCCTTGGCCGTCTATGCCGTGGCGGATGCGATCCGCGAGGAAAGCCGCGAAGCCATCGCGGCGCTGCACGAACGGGGCATTGAGGTCGCGATGCTGACGGGTGACGCGCAGGCGGTGGCCGATGCGGTCGCCAAGGAACTTGGAATCGATACCGTATTTGCCGAAGTGCTTCCCGATGACAAGGCATCCAAGGTTCGCGAACTGCAGGCGCAAGGCAAAAAGGTGGCCATGATCGGTGACGGGGTCAACGATGCCCCCGCCCTTGCCACCGCCGACATCGGGATTGCGATCGGCGCAGGAGCAGACGTGGCCGTCGAAGCCGGGCATATCGTGCTGGTGCGTTCGGATCCCCGCGACATCCCCCGCATCATCACGCTGAGCCGGGTCACATATCGCAAGATGAAACAGAACCTCTGGCTGGCCGCAGGCTACAACATCTTTGCCATCCCGCTTGCTGCGGGCGTGCTTGCACCATGGGGCATTCTGCTGACGCCCGCTGTGGGCGCTATCCTGATGTCGGCAAGTACGGTCGTGGTGGCGATCAACGCGCAACTCTTGAAACGGGTCAAGCTATGAGGTTGGCCACGACGGGCCGCATTGGACGTGCCCAACGGCGCTGCGCAAAGAGTTCTGGTTGGATTTTGCACGCAGCCTAGTCAGAACACCGCGGGCATCTCTAACCTTGGGAAGGACCCTGCTTGCTTATGCGCCTCGACTGAGCAACGTTCTTATCTGATCGCCAGACCGGCGCACTGCCATAGCACCTGACGCAATGCACTGCCGCTTGTAGCGGAATTCCAATGTTCCTATCGTGTTTAAAAACTTTGGCCTAATGACCAGATCGGCCTGACCGAACCGCAGCCTGGCATGTTCGTTCTGACAGATCTCGATGGATCTCAGCATCGCCTGCACCCCATTGCGCGGCGCGACCGCGGTTTCGGGTTGGCTTGGATCGACAGCGATCACCACATCGACCCCGGTGCTCCGCGCCACATCGATTGGGGCGATGTCCGCATAGGCACCGTCCATCAGTACATGCGGACCATCGATCAGCGGCGGAAGGATACCTGCAAGGGCGGCACTGGCATAGACGTAGTCGGCAGCTGACCCTTGGCTGTGCACCACCCGTTCACCCGACAGCACATCCGTCGCGCAGACAAAGACAGGGATGCGACCATCCTCCAGGTTCTTGCCCTTGGTCAGGGCGGAAAGAACGCCCCGCCCCCAGCTTTTGGTGCGCGCTCCGGCACCCCAGCCAAAATACATGTCGCGCGCCGCAAGCAGCGCAATGGTGAGGCCCCTTACTCTTTCAGAAAGGCGCTGGCCCTGAAAGTTCGGCGTTGACGGGAACCCGCTGGTATCCATTTCAACAAGATCCCGGTACCAGTTCGGGTTCAGCGCATAAGTTGCACCAACCACCGCGCCCATTGACACTCCGACAATTGCACTGGGAAAATAACCCGAGCTGATCAGGGCTCTGAGAACCCCCACATGCGAAAGGCCTCTTGCGCCGCCACCGCTGAAAACAAGGGCGAACGATTTGTGGTAGCCAGTCATCCGAGTATCCGCGCCCATCTTACGCCGCCCTCCTGTGCGCATATCGGTTATAACAGTTGTGGTGCATACGACTGCGCTGAGACACCTGAACTCTGCCAGCGCCGCGTTGCTGAAAGTCAGGGCCTTCGGTCGACACCCCGGTGAGCAACATGCCACGCATCACGCTGCAACGCCGACAAGTGCGGGCTGCGCAATGCCCTTTTGGGTGACGATCATGACACCGGCAAGGGCAAGGGAAGAGCCAATCAATTCCGGCCAGCCCAGAGATTCGCCATAGTAGAGCAGGCCCATTGTCAGTCCGAATACCGGCACAAGAAAGCTGAACGCATTGGCCTTGTTCAGCGGAACTTCGACAAGAACCGACATCCAGATCACGTATACCAGCGCGGAGCCAAACACTGCCAACCCAACCAGTGCGAACAGAAAACCGGGCGACCATTGGATTAGGGTGACGTCTTCGGTCATGGCGGCAATAACCGCCAGTGGGATACTGCCGATCAACAACTGCACACCGATGGCCATCAACGGATCGACCGTATCCGCAATCCGCTTGAGCATTACATTGCTGACTGTGATCCCAAGTGCGGCCAGAACAATATACGCAATGCCGGTCAAATAACTCTCCTGGCCACCCGCAAACAAGCGCGGGGCAGCAATGACGACGATGCCCAGAAACCCTAGGACAAGACCCAACTTGCCCCAGACCGTAAGGCGTTCACCCAAGACGACACCTGCGAGACCCGCAGCCAACAAGGGCTGGGTATTTCCGATAACGGTGGCAATCCCCGGCGATACAAATTCCGCCGCGTGGAACATCCCAAAATACCCCAGGCTGGTCGCCCCGAAACCGATAACCGCGAGGGTCATCCAGATTTTCCCGCAACGTGGAAGAGGGCGGCCCAGAGCCAGCGCGAGCCCCAACAGGATTATTCCGGCCATCACCGCCCGCATCGTCGCAAACGTAAGATGCGGGGCATAAGCAATGCCCATCGTTATCAATGGGTAACAAATCGCCCATAGAAACATCGCGAAGATAATCTTTGCAGTTGTCAGAATTTTCAAGAATTCATCAATTCATTGTCCCTTAAGCCCCTGGTGTCACTGTACCCTATTTAATCAGATTCTGCGGATTCGGCGCATTTTGGGGCGTTTTTT
>NZ_AWWI01000143.1 GCF_002760615.1 Puniceibacterium antarcticum
GATGGTTGATCCGGAACATTGCCAGAACATGCGGCTTCGGGGAAGGGTGTTTCTGATGTGCGTGATCTGGCCTACGGTAAAGCACCACGATGTCCACACCCTGACACTCCCCACAACATCGTGAGGTGTGAACAGTCTCCGCGCAGGAACTGATAACCCTATTTTTTGTTGTCTTTGCGAACACAGCATTGAAAGGCAACGCAATGACCGATCGCACAATTCAGACCGTCAATCCGTTCACCGAGGACGCGATTCAGACCTATCCACTCATGTCCGATGATCAGATGTTCGACGCCCTCCAGTCCAGCCATGAGGCCTTCCTGTCCTGGCGCCACACACCGGTGGAAGAGCGCGCAAAGGTCATCGCGCGTATTGGTGAAGAGCTGAGCGCCTCAAAGGACTCGTTTGCCAAGCTGATGACCTCGGAAGTCGGCAAGCTGCTCAAGGACAGCCGGGATGAAATCGACCTCTGCGCCGGGATCTGCGCCTACAGTGCAAAGAAGGGGCCCGAAGTCTTGGCGGACGAGGAACGACAGCTTCAGGATGGCCGCAAGGGGATCATCACTTATTCGCCGACTGGCGTCATCTATGGCATCCAGCCATGGAACTTTCCGGCCTATCAGGCCGTGCGATATTCCATCGCCAACTTGATGGCGGGCAACGGCGTGCTGCTCAAACATGCCGAAAACTGCACCGGCAGCGGCATGATGCTGCGCGACATCTATGAACGCGCGGGCCTGCCAAAGGGGCTATTCTCGGTCATCACCATCGATCACGACCAGTCTGACAGGCTGATTGCTCATGACCTCGTGCGCGGTGTCACAATGACCGGCAGCGACAAGGCGGGCAGCATCATCGGCAAAAAGGCGGGAGAGCATCTCAAGAAAACCGTTCTCGAGCTCGGCTCGAACGATGCCTATCTGGTGCTGGAAGATGCCGACATCGATCTGGCGGTGAAGACCTGCGTCGCGGGGCGCATTCACAACAACGGCGAAACCTGCGTCAATGCCAAACGCTTTGTGGTTACGGATGCGGTCTATGACGCATTCATCGACGGCTACGTCAACGCTATGGCCGCTATCAGGACTGGCGACCCTATGGACGAGGGAACCGGCCTTGGCCCGATGGCCCGCAGTGACCTGCGCGACACCCTGCACGTACAGGTACAACAGAGCGTGAAATACGGAGCGAAGATCGCCTGCGGCGGAAAAATTCCGGACGGAAAGGGATATTTTTATCCCGCCACTGTCCTGACAAATGTTTCCCCTGGGCAGGCTGCCTATGACGATGAGTTGTTTGGCCCGGTGGCCTCGGTGATCCGTGCCAAGGATGACGAGGACGCCATGCGCATCGCAAACGACAGCCGCTTTGGGCTTGGCGGCGGAATCTTCTCGAAGGACGAGGCCCGCGCAGTGGAACTGGCGAAACAGCATTTCGACACTGGCATGGTCTTCATCAACCATTTCAATCTCGCCACACCAGAAATGCCTTTCGGCGGCGTAAAGGATTCTGGCTACGGTCGCGAGCATGGCGGCTTTGGTATGCGCGAGTTCGTAAACGCCAAGGCGATCGCCTTGGCCGCATGATCGCCAGCTCGGCGCCTTTAGTGTAAAAATACTTCACTAACTCAGCCGCGACGGTCTTGCCGTCGCGGCTTTGTGCTTTGTCGGTAGAGCGAGAGCGAGTCAGCGGGGTTTGGGTCCGCGCAATATTTGCAAACCGGCGGGAACCCGCCGCATCCGCACAGCGTTGCATAAGCCAATACTCATCAAGCCGCGTGTTTCAAGGTGCTGTCCGTTCTTGTGGCAGTCCTAGTGAGAATCTGCGGACAATAAAACTGTGTAGCACTGACATGCGCAGACCAATGAGGAGGGACAATATGGACAATCACATGGACAAGATGAAGCAGGAAAGGCTCCTGTTCTTTCCAAAGGTGAACCGACGCGTGTTTACGGTTTCAGCCATCCTGATCTTGGGTTTCATCATTCTGGGCGCGGCCTTCAGTGAAACGGCCGGAGCGGTGTTTTCCGCCACACAGGACTGGCTGGCAAATACTTTTGGCTGGGCGTTGATCATTCTGGTCAATATGCTTTTGATTGCTGTCGTTTACCTTGCCTTCGGACGGTTTGGCGACATCCGTCTGGGCCGGATGAACGAGACCCCGCAATATGATCTTTTTTCTTGGACGGCGATGCTGTTTTCCGCTGGGATCGGCATCGGACTGATTTATTGGGGCGCGGCGGAACCACTCTATCACTTCTTCGCCCCCCCCACGGGCGACGCCGAAACGTTGGAGGCCGCCAAGCAGGCTATGACCATTTCGTTCCTGCACTGGGGCTTTCACGCATGGGCGATTTACGCGATCGTGGCGCTGGCGCTCGCCTATTTCCACTTTCGCAAAGGTCTGCCCCTGACAATCCGCTCGGCGCTTTATCCGCTGCTGGGGGACAAGATTTTTGGCTTCTGGGGCGACGTTGTCGACATTCTGGCGGTGTTTGGCACGATGTTCGGTATCGTCACCTCGCTGGGTCTGGGTGCGATGCAGATCAATTCGGGGCTGACCACAGTTTTCGGCCTGCCGGACAGCGTGATTGTGCAGATCTCTGTGATCGCCGTGATCACCGCGATGGCGACCCTGTCAGTAGTTGCAGGTCTTGATGGCGGGATCAAGCGGCTGTCCAACATCAATATAGCACTCAGTATCCTGTTTTTGGCTTTCATGGTCATCGTCGGGCCGACACTGTTCATATTCGACACCTTCGTACAAAGCTACGGTGCCTATGTCGGTGCGCTCGTCTCATGGGGCACATGGGCCGAGGGCTGGACTGATGGTGGCACTTGGCAGAATTCATGGACCATCTTCTACTGGGCCTGGTGGATCAGCTGGGCCCCCTTTGTCGGTGTCTTCGTGGCGCGCATCAGCCGGGGGCGGACGATCCGCGAATTCCTTATCGGCGTGATGCTGATTCCGGCCTCGATCATGTTCTTCTGGTTCTGCGCCTTTGGCGGCACTGCGTTGTCGATTTCGCTCGGCGGTGACCCGACGCTGGTGGACGCGACAAAGAACGCCTACGGCGACGCGATGTTCGCGCTGTTGGACTACTTTCCGTTCCCCGAACTGACGTCCGGCTTTGCCATCGTGCTGATCGTGATGTGGTTTGTGACCTCGTCGGATTCGGGCTCGTTCGTGATCGACATGCTGACGGCAGGCGGCGACCCCAACCCGCCCAAGGTTCAGCGCATCTTCTGGGCGGTGACTGAAGGGGCGGTGGCTTCGGTTCTGCTGCTCGCGGGGGGCCTGTCGGGGCTGCAAGCAGCGGCGGTGATTGCGGGCTTTCCCTTTGCCATCGTGGTGCTGTTGATCCTGATCGGACTGGTCAAGGCGCTGCGGTGGGACCCGCTGATGATCTACCGGCACAATCAGCGCTACCGCAATGATGCCGAGGCAGATCACGCTATGCCTCCGGAACTGCCGGGCGAACTCTATGGCGCGGAGCCAACGCCGCCACCCAGCGCCACACAAAGCCCTGCCGAGTGATCGGAAGCCCGAAAAGGGCAAAGACCCTCTGTCAATGACTGGGGGCCTTTATTCATGCTGAACTGGCTGAGGGGAATCTTCTAAAGCCTTTGCGCACTTTCCCTGCTTTCGTTCGGGAAACAGGCTTCAGAGCGGTGTTTTCATTTGTGGGCAGCCCGGCGCAACTGCGCACCGACGCGCTGCCCATCAGTCAAGACAGGTGGATACCCATGAGCGCAATCCGTCCCAGAGCCTCGATGACCGCGTCGAGCTCTTTGCCCCGGTCGGCGGTCACTATCGCCAGCGTGAGGCGTAGGCTGATACCATCATGCGGCCTGCGCACTCTCATCCTCGTCACGGGCGCCGCGTAATGCCTTGCCGTAGATGGCGATGACATCACGGTCCTTGAAAAGCGTGGCCGCATCGACGAGCACTTTGCCAAAGGTGGCATCAAGTGCTTTTGGATCAATCACCCGGAAGACCTCAGAGAAGATGCCCGGCGATGGGATGGCATGCTTTAACTTTAGGAAGTCTCTTAAAAGGCGCTCTTTTGCGCAACCGAAGGCAGCCATCTCGGCGCACGAGCTCGACCCGCACGAAACCGATACGAAAGCGATGACGAGCGGTTCCCCCGAGATCATGGCGGGAGTTACTGGCCCGCAGATCTGGGACGACGTCGAAGGCCGATAGAAAAATCTACATGATGATGATGAGGGCTCCTTGGGCGTTATCCCCAAGTCAGAGTCTAACTCGTCTTTACGTGCAAGAGCCATCGCTCACGCCCTCAGTGCAAAACGCGGTCCCCCTGTTCCCCAAGACCAACGACCGAAGCGATCAGCCTATTGGTCGATGATCGTGAAATTCACGGTTTTGGAACCGAAACAATTGGGACGGATACAGGGCAGCCATTCCACATCACCCTATCCGGCGCATCAAATCCAGCACGGCGCTGGACGCTATGTTTGCAATACCGACGCGATGACCCTGCATCTCGTCGAGGTCGATCGAACCGTGGCGCCCGGCGCCCATGCCGTCCTGCTCGTGCATCAGTCCGGCTGGGATGTGACCGCCGCGCTCATCATACCGCAGAATATCAGCATCATTCCGCTCTCAGCCAAGTGCCCGGAACTCAATCCCGTGGAAAATATCTGGCAGTTCATGCGGGACAACTGGCTTTCTAACCGCATCTTCGAATCCTAAAACGAAATCGTCGATCATTGCTGTGATACCTGCAACAAGCTCATCGCGCAGCCAGCGCGCATCATGACCATCAGACGCCGCAAATGGGATCAAGAGTTTTGATCAGTGCAGATTGGTATAAGGTGAGCGGTGGTGCAGCCCAGATAAAGCGTCATTGCGGTTGTACCATGTTCGCAAGCGAAACACGGATCCGAGATCCGGCATGCGGGCGATAACCACGACGACATAGGTCGCCCGGTCTTTGTGGATGCGTCTGCGGCGGTAGATGTGAACTTCGGTCGTTTATTTGTTCATTCCAGTTGGGCGCGTCGCTTTTGATAAACGGAAATAGTCTGGGAAAGAGGTAACCTTCGTATTTCTCGCGCTGGCCCTTGCCGCTATGCGCCGGATGCCGTCCTTTTCGCAGATGCGAATGGTCGGCCAAGGTATCGTCGGGATGTCTGCTGCTGTTGGGGCAGTATGAATGATTTATATCCCGGTGGACTTCGCCGACTGTTGGCGAAAGATGCAGGCGCGCGTTCCATAGAGAGACTTTGGTAATCGGATCATGGCACACTAAAAGCAGCTCTGAGGGTGCAACAAAGCGACTGCCACACCTTCCCGAAGTGTGGAACGCAATATATTTTCCAGCTTCAATACTTTGAAGAGCGCATTCCCGCCAAGGCACGAACCGACGATGAGCTGAAATCCTTCACCTGGGCGAATGTCACGGAGGAGAGAGCAAGCTACACCTCAGGCTTTCCATGTCCGATCCAGCACGGCAAACCAGTTCTCATGGCACAGCTTTTCCAGCAGCGCGGCACCGTATCCATGTGCGGAGAGGGCATTGCGAAATGCCCCCAGACCGGCGGCGTCCCGCAGGACGTTGGGAACCTGCGCACCGTCGAAGTCGGAACCGAAACCGACATGGTTTTCACCCAAGCGACTGATCAGGTGATCGAGGTGACGCAACATCGGTTCAAACCCGCGATCATCAGCCTTCGCTCCGTCTTCGTTCAGGAAAGCGGTGGCAAAGTTCAATCCGACCATTCCGCCACTGTCACGGATCATATCAAGCTGGCGGTCCGTCAGGTTGCGAGCTGAGGGTGTCACAGCATGGGCGTTCGAATGGGTGGCAACAAGCGGCGCGTGGGACAGTGAGGCAACATCGTTGAATCCCGCCTCGTTGAGATGCGACAGGTCCAGCATGATGCCAAGGTCGTTGCAAAGCCGCACAAGGTCCTTGCCCGCCGCTGTCAGGCCGGGGCCAGTGTCAGGCGAGGACGGATAGGCAAAGGGCACACCATGGCCAAAGACCGTCGGGCGACTCCAGACCGGACCCAGCGAGCGCAGGCCCATGTCGTGAAACAGATAGAGCGCGTCCAAATCTGCGGCGATCGGCTCTGCCCCTTCGATATGCATGATGGCAGACACCACGCCCTTGGCCTGACACTCGCGCAGCTCTGCCACCGTGCGGCAGATTCGGAACTGCCCCTCTGACGCACGTTCCATCCATTTCAGGTACCCTGCCATAGCCAAGGCGATGGGCTGGGCCGTTGGGGCATCAATCATCGGCGGCAGCGGGACGCTATAGGGCGGGTTTGCCATCAGGTCGTCAATGTTGAAGGATTGATCTGACGAAGAGATATAGATGGCGAAGAATCCGCCACCAAAACCGCCCTGTTTCATGCGGGGAAGGTCCAAATGGCCCTTTCCTGTGTCGGTCAGCCAAGTCGTGTCACGGTTCCCCGGGTCACGCAGCAGCCGAAGCAGGAAATCGTTGTGACCGTCGAAAATCATCGGTGTCATTGGCTCTTGAATCCTTCACTGGCAACAAGAAGTTGCCGGGTATAAACTTGCGTGGCAGCGCGGTTTTGCAACGCGCGCCGGGTCAGCTCCTCCACCCGTGCGCCATGCTGCATCACCATCAGCCGTTCGCACATATGCGACACGACAGCCAGATCGTGGCTGACCAGCACATAAGTCAGCCCCTTTTCCACGCGTAGCGCATCGAGCAGGTTCAGCACCTCGGCCTGAATCGAAGCATCCAGCGCCGAGGTCGGTTCGTCCAGCAGAAGGATCTGTGGCTCAAGGATCAGTGCCCGGGCGATGGCGACGCGCTGGCGCTGCCCGCCGGACAGTTGGTGCGGAAAGCGGAAGCGAAATCCCTTGCTCAGCCCGACTTCCTCAAGCGCGCGTTCGATACGCGCCTCAGTGTCCTTGAACCCGTGAATGGCGAGTGGCTCCGACAACACCCGATCAATGGTGTGGCGGGGGTGGATGGAGCCATAAGGGTCTTGAAACACCATCTGTACCTTACGGTAGAACGCTGGATCACGCGGGGTTTTCAAAGAATTTCCGTTGACATGAATCGCGCCACTGGTGATCGGGGCCAGCCCGCATATCGCCCGCAGGACAGTGGATTTGCCCGACCCACTTTCACCGACCAAGCCAAAGCTTTCGCCCGCGGCCACTTCGAAACTGACATTGCGCACGGCCTGCACCGTGGATCGGCCTGATCCGAAGGTGACCGCCAAATCGCGGATTTCAACAAGCGTGCTCATGCCAGCCATGCCGGGTCACGGGTTAGGGTCTGCAGCGGCACATTTGGCCCGTCGATCTGCGGCAAGCAGTTCAGCAGACCCTGCGTATAGGGGTGCTGTGCCTTGTGGAGATCGCGCGCGGCGATTTCTTCGACCACGCGGCCGGCATACATGACAAGCACCCTGTCGCAGAACGATGATACCAAGCGAAGGTCGTGGCTGATAAAGATGAGGCCCATCCCACGGTCCCGCACGAGATCGTCAAGGATGCGCAGCACGTCAAGCTGCACGGTGACGTCGAGCGCCGATGTCACTTCGTCCGCAATAAGAAGGTCCGGTTCAGCGATCAGCATCATGGCAATCATTGCCCGCTGGCCCATGCCGCCCGAAAGCTCGTGCGGATAGGCGTTGAACACACGCTCGGGGTCGCGGATCTGCACCGCTTCCAGCATCGCTACGGCACGGTCGCGCGCATCGGCGCGGGTGGCGTCGCCGCGACGGCGATAGGCCTCAACGATCTGCCGACCAATTGTCATCACCGGGTTCAGCGAATATTTCGGATCTTGCATGATCATGCTCATGCGCGGACCACGCAGGGTGCGCCATGTCCTGGCCGAGGCGTGTCGCAGGTCTATCCCGTCAAAACTCAGCCGGTCCGCGGTCACGGTTCCCGATGCAGGCGTTAGCCCAAGGATCGCGCGGCCAGTCTGACTTTTTCCAGACCCGCTTTCACCTACGATTCCCAACCGTTCGCGGCCTAGGGTGAAAGACACATCGCGAACAACCCGCACAGGGCCGTTGCGTGACGGGAAGGCCACATTCATGCCCTCGATTTGCAGCATGTCACTCATGTCTCGCCTTTCGGGTCCAGCACGTCGCGCAGACCATCGCCCAGAAGGTTGAAACCCAAAGAGACGACAAAGATCGCGATGCCGGGCATGGTGGCCACCCACCAGAAATCGATCATGAACCGACGTCCGGCGGCGATCATCGCGCCCCATTCTGGCTGTGGCGGCTGTGCCCCAAGGCCAAGAAAGCCCAGACCGGCGGCTGTCAGGATGATGCCCGCCATGTCCAGCGTCACCCGCACGATGACAGAGCTCAGGCAAAGCGGAACGACATGACCCCAGATGATGCGCGTGCTGCCCGCCCCCTGCAGGCGGATCGCGGCAATGTAATCCGCGTCGCGGATTGTCAGCGTCTCGGCCCGGGCAAGCCGCGCATAGGGCGGCCAGCTGGTGATCGCGATGGCGATGATCGCGTTCTCTATCCCCGGCCCGAGTGCTGCGACAAAGGCAAGCGCGAGGATCAGGCGCGGGAAGGCCAGAAAGATGTCGGTGATACGCATCAGAACGGTATCGACCCAGCCGCCAAAATATCCGGCTGTGGTGCCCACGGCCAGACCGATGGGCGTGGCGATGACGGCAACCAGTGCGACCACCATCAGCGTCAGGCGCGATCCGTGCACAATCCGGCTGAAGATGTCGCGGGCCTGATCATCGGTCCCCATCAGATGCGCCCACGAGGGCGGCAGCAGTCGTTCCGTGCGCAGATCGCCCCCCCGAATCGGGTCATAGGGGGCAATGATATTGGCAAAAATCGCCATCAGGATCAGCACGACGACGATCCCAAGGCCGACCATAGCCAGTTTGTTGGCCCGCAAGTGTGACCATGTGCGATAGGCTTGCCCCAGACGGGCCTGCCGTCGGGATGCGGGCCGGTCGCTGAGCAGCCAGTCGCGTGTGGACAGCGCGCTCATGTGCGCCGCCTGACGCGCGGATCGAGCACGGTATAAAGGAGATCGGACAAAAGGTTCAGCCCCACGAAGATAATGCCGATGACCAGCGTGCCGCCCAACACCGCGTTCATATCGGCGTTTTGCAAGCTGTTGGTCAGATACTGACCAAGGCCCGGCCAAGCAAAAACCGTCTCGGTCAGGACAGACCCTTCCAGAAGGCCGGCGTAGGACAGCGCGATCACGGTGACCAGCGGCACGGCGGCGTTGCGCAGCGCATGGATCCAGATGATTCGCCATTCTGCGACTCCCTTGACCCGTGCGGCGATGATGTATTCCTGCCCCAGTTCAGCCAGCATGAAGGACCGCGTCATGCGGCTGATATAGGCCATAGAGAAGTAGCCCAGCAGCGTTGCAGGCAGTGCCAGATGCGCCAGCACGTTGCGAAAGGCGCCCCACTGGCCGTGCATCGCGGTGTCGATCAGCAAGAGGCCGGTTTTCTGGGTGACGGAATATTCATAGGCGATGTCGATGCGCCCTGGCCCGGCAACCCAGTTCAACTTGGCGTAAAACACCAGAAGGCCCAGCAGCCCCAACCAGAAAATGGGCGCAGAATACCCGATCAGACCCACCACCCGGATCACCTGATCGGGCAACTTTCCCTGCCGCACGGCGCCCCAGACGCCAAGGGGAACGCCGAACAGCGTGCCCAGGATGATGCCGGCTGTTGCCAGTTCCAGCGTGGCGGGAAAGACGCGGGCGATATCTTCCACAATGGGCTTCTTGGTCAGGACAGAGGTGCCAAGATCGCCTGACAGCGCCTGCTGGAGGTATATGAAAAACTGATGGTAAAGCGGTTTATCAAGCCCGAGGGCGATATAAGCAGCATCATAGGTGGATTTCGAAGCCCGATCGCCAACGACGGCCAGCACAGGATCAACCGGCACCACGCGCCCAATCAGAAAGGTCACGACCAATAGGCCAAGGAAGGTGATGGCCACCGTTGCAATCAGTTTCCCGACCTTCATGCCAAGGATCGAAAGGGCGCGCCAGCGCCCTCCCTCGTTTGCAGGCGAAACGCTCATTCCGTTTTGGTCACGTTACGGAATGAATTGTCGTTAAACGACGGGCCGATGATGAAGCCGTTCACGTTCTTGCGCAGGCCCAGAACCTCGATCTCCTGGAACATGACGACAAAGGGCGACACGTCCTGATGCTCCTTTTGAAGGGCCACATACATTTCGGCTCGTGCAGCCGTGTCTTTTTCCAGCACTGCGGCATCTGCCTGTTTCGTCATTTCAGGGATGTCCCAGGCGTTGCGCCATGCAAGCGGTTTGGATGCGGCATCGTCGCTGTTGTCGGGATTGCGCGCAAAGGTATCGGCATTGGTGTGCGGATCCTGATAATCCGGTCCCCAGCGGCCGATATAGATGTCATGGTTGCGCGCGCGATACTTGGTCAGCGTCTGCTGGCCGTCCCCGGGGATGATTTCCAGCGTGATACCGGCCTCGGCCATGGTCTGCTGAATAGCCTGCGCCATCGAGGTTATTTCCGGCGTGTTGCGGGTGTCCATCGTAACGGTAAAGCCGTCCGGATACCCGGCCTCTGCCAGAAGCTCCTTGGCCTTTTCCACGTTCAACGAATAGGGATTGTCGTTCAGCGCACCCAGGAAACCTTCGGGCAAGAAGGCCTGGTGAACTTTGACCTTGCCTTTCATAATCGTGTCGGCGATGGCCTGGTAGTCCACCAGATACTTCATCGCCTCCGCGACCTTGGGATTGGACAGGTATTCGTTCTTCTGGTTCAGGCCCAGATAGTAGATCGACCCCTTGATGCCGTCCTCGATCTTGATGTCGGAATTGTCAGCCAGTGCCGAGATTTCTTCAGGGCCCAAGTTGCGGGCAATGTCTATGTCGCCCTGCTCCAGCAGCAGGCGCTGAGTCGACCCTTCGGGGATGTGGCGATAGATGGAGCGTGCCATGGCAGGGGCATCACCGCCGAAATTGTCGTTGCGCTCCAAAACGACGACCTCGTTCGCACGCCAGTCACGGATGCTGAAGGCGCCAGAGCCTGCGTAATTCGTTTTGAGCCAGTCATAACCGAAATCGCCGTTCGCCTCATGGCTCATCACCAGTTCCTTGTCGACGACAAAGCCGACGGTCGCGGTCAGGCAATACAGCAGCAAGGTCGGCGCATACGCCTTGTCCATCTCAAGCTCAAAAGTCATGTCGCCGGTCTGGCGCACCTTCTGATCGACATTGTCCGCAGACAGGCCAAACTGGGTCAGTATAAAGGCCGGGGATTTATCCAGCTTGACCGCGCGTTGCAGCGAATACACCGGATCGGCAGCGGTGATCGGGTTGCCGGATGCAAATTTCAGATCGGGTCTGATCGTAAAGCTAAAGGTCTTGCCGTCCTCGGACACTTCCCATTTTTCGGCGATCACGCCGAAGATGTCAGATACGTCGTTTACATCATAGCCGACGAGCGGCTGATAGCTGTTGCCCATTATTTCCGATGCCGTGAACTCGAAGACCTCAGCCGGATCAAGAGAAATGATATCATCGATCTGCCAGGCCTGAATCAGTGTATCAGGCGGGGTTTCGGCCTTAACGGAGGACGTCGTGACGCCCAAAGCGGCCGTGACCATCGCGGCCGCAACGAGTTTAGAAAAGTGTTTCATATAGTTTCCCTGTTGAGAAAAGATCGGTGGCACGCCATTGTCGAGGCTGGCTTTTCCGCACCTTGAAATCACTTAGGTCGGCGGCATGATGCTGTGTCAAGGTATCGACACGAAACAGTCTGGTTTTTCGCATGCTTTTTAGGCATTTTTCACAAACCGGTTGCTTTGCAAGCAAAATTACCCGGAGGACATTCGCCAGACCAGGCGGCAGGGCAGGAGCTGAACATGCGCATCATCCGCCGACTTCAACATGTTCCCAGTCCCGCACTTAAAATGCGTTTGCAGGGATGACGACGTCCCAGTCTGTACTTCCTGCCATCGCGAGTTGCACCATTTTATGTGCAGATAACCTCATGTCAATCATCACAATCCAATCACTTGTGGTGGGCCAATTAACCGGCGCGGTTTCACCGGCGATCTTTGGTTCATTTCACGCGACCATTTTGATCAGGTTGCGCTGCGCACAAAGGTTATCTTCAGCCTCTGCTGGCGGGATGTTACCGATGGCGCCAAGCAGACGCCTGCTCTTGAACTCAGCCGTTTCTTCGACAACGCCGGAGTCGACCCATCCGAGAGTTGCCATTTCCAGATCTTGCATGTTGCGCGACGGTCCCTGGCGCCTCAGGGCGACGCTTGCATCGCTTGGCCGGGCCGTGGATGGACCAGTTCGGTTTTGCAGAGGCCGTTGATCGACGACGTAGGCGAAAATGTGAACGACTAGATGCTCCGCGAAGGCATACCGACCATCCGCAAGTGAGCCGGTGTGAAAGCCTGCGCAGGCCCAGTAGGGCTCAAACGAACCGCACCATGTTATTAGTGAGCGTCAAGCGGCACCGGAGAAGAAGGTGTGAGAAGCCGACGACCCCGTGGGCAAAAGATCGAAGCGATCCGGATCGGGAAAACCAGATAGCAACTGCAAGCCCTCAAGCTTGAGACACAGATCTGGAGCTGCTTCGCCAATCACCATCTCTGCCACCGACTTCTGGAAAGTGCCGCATGTACTGGCCTGATTGAAGATCGAACTGGATCCCCAAGCCCAGAAATCAGAGGCCATTGCACATGGGGTGGCAAACACAGAAGTTGCTAGCAGCGCCAGCGGACATCCGAATAGATGGGAGTCAAGAGCACCTACTGAAACTCAAGAGCCAGCGCGCAATGATCCGGGACCGCAGGTTCGTTCCATCACGACATTGAAGGCCTGCAGTTTCGCCAACTCATGGCGAAGATCGATCATGATGGTCAGGCTGGCACGCGCCAGATCGTCCTGCTCTTAAGTGCGGGGCTGAGGCATCATCACGGCTCCGGGATTTGCAAGGTTTCCCCACCCACCATTCGAAACCCTCTAATTTCTTGCTACAGTTTTAAAGAAATAACCAAACAACGTCAGAATCTTGTGACTTGTTCAGGGCGCGTCTTTCGATATCTGATCCGAACATCCATGGCTGGGCCACGCACGGTACCGTCGCAACAGGAAAATCCAATGACCGAACACATGCACCCCGACGCCATCCGCACACTGTTTTCGCAAGCCATGTCCGACATGTACCGCACCGAGGTGCCGCAATACGGCACGCTGATTGATCTGGTGCGCGAGGTGAATGCCGACACCCTTGTCGCAGATCCCGCGCTGAGCGCACAGCTCAGGGCGGCGGGCGAACTTGACCGGCTGGATGTGGAACGCCACGGCGCGATCCGGCTGGGCTCAGCGCAAGAGCTGCAGGCGATCCGGCGCATGTTCGCCGTGATGGGCATGTTCCCGGTGGGATATTATGACCTGTCCGTGGCTGGCATTCCGGTGCATTCCACCGCCTTCAGACCCGTTGACGAAACCTCGCTCAAGCGCAATCCGTTCCGGGTCTTCACCTCGCTCCTGCGTCTTGATCTAATCAAGGATCGCACGCTGGTCGCCGAGGCCGAAGAGATCCTGAACCAGCGCCAGATCGTGACCGACGGGGCATTTGCCCTGATGGACCGGGCCGAGGCCAACGGCGGGCTGACCGAGGCCGAGGCCGAAGAGTTCGTGCGCGAGGCGCTGGAAACCTTCCGCTGGCACAGCGACGCGACGGTGTCCGCCGAAACCTATGAAAAACTGGTCGCCGCGCACCGTCTGGTCGCTGATGTGGTCAGCTTTCGCGGCCCCCATATCAACCACCTCACCCCACGCACGCTGGACATCGACGCGGTGCAAAGGGCCATGCCGGAACGCGGCATCGACCCCAAGGCCGTGATCGAAGGCCCCCCGCGCCGCGCCGCCGACATCCTGCTGCGCCAGACCTCGTTCAAGGCCTTGCAGGAAGAGGTAATCTTTCACGGCATCCCTGGCACGCACCTTGCGCGCTTTGGCGAGATCGAACAACGCGGCGTTGCCCTGACCCCGAAGGGTCGAGCGCTTTACGATTTGGCGCTGGCAGAGGTTCGCGCGGGGAAGAGCGGCAGTTACACCGAGCGACTTGAGGCCGGCTTTGCCGCCCTGCCCGACAATCACGATACGATGCGCCGTGACGCGCTGGCCTTCTACCGCTACCGCGCGACCGGGACCGCACCTGCGTCCAAGGCTGACAGCCTGGATGCGCTGATCGACAGTGGTGCGCTGGTGGCAGATCCGCAGGTCTATGAGGATTTCCTGCCGGTCTCGGCGGCGGGGATCTTTCAGTCGAACCTTGGCTCGGACGATCAGTCGAGCTACCGCCCGGCAGCCAACAAGGATGCCTTTGAAACAGCCCTCGGCGCGCAGGTCTCGGACGAGATCGCGCTCTACGCTGCCACCGAGGCCAAGAGCCTTGTCATAGCGCTTGAAACCCTTGGCCAGTCGCATCTTCTGGCCGATCACAAGGCCGCATGAGGCGCAGGGGGCCGCAAACGGATGACCCGATTGCGGCCTTTGGCCAGCATCTGCACGCCGAAGGCTTTGGCGGCGATCTGGCCGACGACGGCGGGACCAGCGCTGTCTTTTCCACCGACAACTCCGTCGACGAACTGCCGCCTCTGGCGGTGGTCTTTTCCCACACGCCGTAGGATCTGAACCGCATCGCACGCGCGGCAAGCGCGAGCGGCATCGAGATCACCGCACGTGGTGGCGGGACAGGAACGAACGGCCAGTCGCTGAGCGATTCGGTGGTGGTGGTGGTGGTGGTGGATTGTTCCCGCCATCTGACAAGGATTGAAGAAATCAATGCTGTTGAAGGTAATGCCATCGTCCAGCCGAGTATGATCCTAGCAGGCTGCTGAAAAAGTCGGCCATCATACCGCTTGTTGCCAAGTAGGCCGATTTTTCGGGCTCTCTCATCGAGCTGAGGAATGATGATCGTGGCTAGCATCAATCAAGTCGACGAGATGGGCTCCCCCAAATCTTTTTTCAGCGGCCCGCTCTCATGATCGATGTCAAGCTCTTGTTTCAACGCTACTATACCGGCGGTGCCAGGCGCAGTGTGATATGGATGCAAATGGTAAGAGACGGAACTGAGACGACGGTTGAGCAAGCTCTTAGACGCGGGTTGGATACCGCATTACCATGGTTTCGTCTTGGGGCTGCCTTGTTTTAAGAAGCGAGCGTCGACCTTGTCGGCTCATAACAGGACACAAGGGTTACCCACCGCGTTCCGCCCCCAACCTTGCGCATCGGTGTGATCGGAGCGCTTCTTGTCCTCTCAGCTTTGGGTGAGAGCGTTTACGATGGGTGCGGCCGTCACTGCTTTGGCGATGTCCTAGGTGAAGCCGACCATCCCGCGAACAGATGGCGGTATCGCTGGCACATTCGAAGTTGCCCCTTCCAAGCGATTTCACGCACCGCGTTGCGGAGCCCCTCGATCCTGTCGTGAACCTTGCGACTGACGCGCGCCTGCATGCGGTAGCTCCACGCGCCTGCGATTAGGGCACGTCGCGCCAATCCGCTGCCGGCCTTTGTGATCCCGCCCCGGCGCGCAGTGTTGCCACTAGAATGTTCAGATGGTGTCAGCCCGAGATAGGCCATAAGCTGACGCGGGATGTCGACACGATTGAAATCTCCGACCTCGGCCACCACCGTGACGGCGACGATGGACGCGACTCCACGCATAGCCTGGACCGCTTCGACAACTGGCACCAACGACCAACTCGGAAGAAGGGCAGCAATCTGGCCTGCCGATCGCTCAACCCGGGCTTCGGTGTCAGTCACCGCGTCGATGTAGTCCTGCAATACGATCTGCTGCGCCGGATGCTGGAATGACACCGTCGTCAGGCAGCGGCAGTAGGCAACCGTCCTGCCTTTCTTTCCGGGGTAGATACGACAGTGGCGCAGCAGAAACCCCTGAAGATGCTATCGCGCGTTGCCCAGCACCCGCATCGCGGGATCTAGGGCTCGTACCAGATCGCGCATTGCCTCATGCGCGGCGTCAGGTACCCACACTGCCTTCAACTCGCCCGCACGGTGCAGTTTCGCAAGCATCACGGCGGTCCGTCTTCACCCGGTCGCCCGCCTTTACAGGAGTGAGTGAGGGGACGACCACGATGAAGTCATGCCCCAACTCGACAAGCTGGCGATGCAGGCCATAACCGGATGGCCCAGCCTCATAGCAGAAATGCAGACGACTTCCGCAAGCGCTGAGCTTCTCCACCAACTTTCGGATGTGATCGGGCCGGTGCTCAACCGTCCCCCAGTGGCAGACCTCACCACCACGCCCATCTTGTGCGACTGCGACCGAAATTGTCGCCTTATGGACATCCAGCCCAATAAACGTGCTATCGAGCATCTGTTCTCTCCCCCATTCTTGAGGCTCGGCACCAGCCAATCCGGCGCAACCCTCGAACGGAGAATGCGCGGGAGAGGCCACCGGCCCAGTCAGTTCACACCGCGATCATGGGGTCTAGACCAGTTGAACCGTGCGGTGGCTGACAAAGGTCTGTTCTTTGCCCCCAACGTGTCTACCGCGCCACGCTGGGCGGGATGACGGCGACCGACGCCTCGGGTAAAGGATCACGCCTTTACGGGCGGACTTCGGATCATGTGCTGGGCATGGACTTAGTGCTCGCCGATGGCAGCGATCTTACGCTGGATTGCGAAGCGGGGGGCATACGCGCGATACACTTGGCACTGTGGTCCGTGACACGGTCGAAGAGATCGTACGCGTCATGCCGGTGATGAATCGCGGGCTGACCGGATACAACCTCCAAGAAGCGTATCAGGGCGGCCAGCTTTCGTTGATCAAGCTGCTCTGTGGGTCCGAAGGCACTCTTAATCTGACCAAACGGCTCAAACTGCGGCTTCTGCCTAAACCGCGTCAACGCGCGCTGATCGTCTATGCCTCTGACGACATGGCGGCGGCTTTGCAGGATGTGGGGGATCATCGAATTCATCGAAGACAAGAACCTGTCGTTCGCCCAGCACGATCCGATCTAGGGCCCGGTCACCGGAGTTTTACGCCAGGACGGCACATGTCCGGAGCGCGGGCTCAATTTTGTCGAGCTGATCGGCACGGATCAGGCTGAGATCAACACAATTGTGACCGGGTTCGAGACGCCGGGGCCAGCGCCCGCCACGCTGATCAGCACATGCGCCGTGACGGTCCCCACGACTATCGCCGAACTCTGTTAGCTGCGTACAAAATGCGTCGATCTTCTGGGACCGATGGCTCCCACCCAGCAGGGCACACCGTTTGTCGAGGATGCGGCGGTGCCCGCCGCCAACCTTCCGGCCTTGTTGAAGGGATTCGCGACATTCCGGATGTGCGCGCGCTGAGCTATGGCATGATCGGCCATGCCGATGTCGGCTGGTCCATGAGCGCCCCGCGCTCGACATGCGCCGCCCCGATATTGCGTCCATGATCCGCGATGTTTCGTTCTCGGTGCACAGGCTGGCGCGCGATCATGGGGGCCTGATCTGGGGCGAACATTGGGCGAGGTTTTGCGGCGAATATGTGCTAAAATTTTTAGGGCTCCCTCTTTAGGCAGCGCTGTGCCAGATCAAGGCAGCGTTCGATCCAGACAATTTGCTGAACCTAGGCAAGATCTCGAGCCCAAATCCAGCGCCCCCGCTTGCCCCTCTGGATTCTGTGCCGTTCCGGGGTCCGCTCGATGCTAGGATCTGTGCGGAGCTGACCCGCATCTATGAGGCGGCGATCAATGCAATGGCAATGGTCAGTGCATGGGGCGCGATTTCGATGATGCCAGTGCCCGTCATAAATGGCGACCGGTGAGGCGGACCGGCGATCCCGTGCGCGCGCGCAAGGGCCGCGCAGCCCTGCTTCGCGCCTGGGCCGGCCAGCGCACTACCGCGGAGGCGGGAGACAATACGTTGGATTTGGCAGCTCAGGTCCTGTCCGCGTCGATATTCCCGCCGTGAGGGGGTCTTCGTTCTAAAAATTTGATGAAAGACGTGCTTTCCCTTTATTTTGTGCGGATGGCCCTGTTGCACACCTCGGTTTAGAGTAGTCATGCCGTGAAGTCAGATGGAGTGGTTGCCGCCCTCCCCGGACGGCCTCGCAATGTGCCAATATCGTGGTCTTTAACGCCACGCGAAAAGGAGGACGGCGACATGAAGGATATGATGATTAGAGTGGACCTGGCAAAGGCTGTTTTCCAGATTCACGGTGCGCTGCGGACCGGCGAAGTCCAGTTTCGGAAAAAGCTTTCGCGCAAGCAGTTCCCCGCATTCATGGCCCGGCAGGGCCCCTGCCTGATCATCTTTGAAGCCTGCGGTGGCGCACTATTGGGCGCAGGAGATGGAGGCGCTCGGCCAAGAAGTGAAATTGATCGCTCCAAAGTACGCTCGCCCGTTCGTCAAGCGTTAGAAAAATGATACCGCAGATGCCGAGGCGATCGTTATCGCGGCCCGCCAGCCCGAGATGCGCTTCGTGGAGCCCAAGACGGTCGAGCAACAGTCCCGTGCGGCTGTGTTTCGCAGCCGGGAGCGACTGGTTCATCAGCGCACCGCAGATGTGAACGCCTTGCGCGCGCTGCTGTATGAGCATGGCTACGTGTTCCCGTGGGAATACGCTACCTTGATCGCATGACGGCACTTTTAGAGGATGAGACCTCCGAATTGCCCGCATTGATCCGGGAGGAGGGCCAGGAAATGCTGGCGAAGATTACAGAGAAAGCGACGCGTATTGTCGAGCGCACCACTAAACTCAAAGCGCTGGCCTCTCAGTCGGACAGGGCGCTCCGGCTCCAGACCATGCCGGGCGTTGGACCGCTGACGTCCGTCGCGGTGGAAGCGTTCGGACCGGACATGGCTCAGTTCAAGACCGGGCGTGACATTGCGGCTTGGTTGGGTTTGGTGCCAAGGCAGCATTCCTCTGGAGGCAAGGAGCGCTTGGGCCGGATGACCAGGGCCGGTCAGGCCGATATCCGACGTCTCCTGATCCTTGGCGCAATGTCACGATTGAACTGGCTTGGGCAGCGGACAATTGCAGAGGGAAGTTGGTTGTCACGCATGTTGGCGCGCAAGCCCAAGATGCTGGTCGCGATCGCGCTGGCCAACAAGATGGCCCGGCATATCTGGGCGATGCTGACGAAGAACAAAAATTACAGAGATCCGGCGCTGGCAGTCGCAGCATGATGTTCATGTCGAACGGTTAGCGACGGTGCCAAGGGGGTGTGGGAAGACGACGACCTGAATGGGCAAAACGATCGAATAGATCTGGATTGGGAAAACCAGTTAATCGCCACGAGCTCAGAGCTCGAAAGTCAGATTTGGACCTAATCCGCTGATCACCATCTCGGCCTGCGGCTTCTGGAAACGCCGCATCATGAAGGCCTTACAGAAGTTCGCACTCGATCATACACCAATAAGGCCAGAAACTTCTTGCACTACGGGCGGCAACCACAGAAGCGTAATAGATTTAGGGTATGAGCACTCCAACAGTATCGCACGTGCCATAGAGCTATCGCGGACAGCGGATCCCACGCCGTCCTCCCGCCGCGCAAGAGCGCGCAGCACCTCAAGGCCAACCCCGCCAGTGCGCTCGCCAAAATCCACGCTTTACGCGCATAGAAATATCTGGGCTGCGCGCTTTGGCGGAATTGGAGCGGCTATAACCGCTCAAGCCGCGTCGGGACAAAGATGTATTGTGTGAAACTGCTGGGCAAAAGCATCATGGCGAAGGACTTTGTCGGTCAGGCCGCGTAGATCCAACGTAAGCTTCCTCCTGAGCGGCCAAACCGCTCTGCGAATATCCGTCACAGATGACGTTGCCCCCAACTTTTATCCAGCGTGAGCGAGACTCCGGGTTTGAGTTTTGCCGAT